>NZ_JAJVKW010000002.1:0-373503 GCF_024198255.1 Myxococcus guangdongensis | reverse complement strand
TCCGATGAGGGCGCGCGGGCTCGCGTGTGGGTGCCCGGGGCGAGTCGGTCAGATGCCCTGTTCCGCGACGTGCCCACGTGGAAGCTCCACACCGTGGGGATGTGGCCTGGACACCTCGCTTCCTCGTGTCCTCACGTAGGAGCCGAGCCTCTCCACCCAACCGCTTCGCGAGGCTGGTAGCCTCACGGTCCGGATGCCTCGCTTCCTCGCGCCTTCTCAGAGCTGGCTGTTCGGTCCGCGCGTGGACCTCGCCGTGTTCGCTGGCAGTGCCCTCGTGTCCGTGGCCCTCGTGCTCGCCGCGCCGTGGCTCGGTGCCGCGGGTGACACGCCCCCGTGGGCGTGGCTCTTGCTCGTCGTCTGCGTGGACGTGGCCCACGTGTGGTCCACGTTGTTCCGTACCTACCTGGACCCGGGCCAGCTGCGTGAGCGCCCCGGCCTCTACCTGGGTGCTCCCCTGGTCGCCTGGGTCGTCGGCGTGCTGGCGCATCAAATCTCCGCGGGCGTGTTCTGGACCCTGTTCGCCTACGTCGCGCTGTTCCACTTCGTCCGCCAGCAGTACGGCTGGGTGGCGCTCTACACGCGCAAGGCCCGCGCCTCGGACCTCGAGCGTCGACTCGACGCCGCCGCCATCTACGCCGCCACCGTGGGCCCCGTGGTGTGGTGGCACGCGAACCTGCCGCGCGCGTTCTGGTGGTTCGTCGAAGGCGACTTCCTCCCCGGCCTGCCCTCGTGGCTCGGCACCGTGGCGCTGGCGCTGCACGCGGGCGTGCTCCTCACCTGGGCCTGTTTCCAGCTCGCTCGTGTGGTGCGTGGCGAGGGACTCCAGCTGGGCAAGGTGTTGCTCATCGGCGCCACGTGGGTGACGTGGTTCGGCGGCATCGTCCTCGCGCGTGACGACTTCACCTTCACGGTGATGAACGTCGTGCTGCACGGCGTGCCGTACTTCGCGCTCCTGTTCCGCTACGCGCGTGGCCGCGATGGGGAAGGGGACTTCGGCGTCGCGAGCTCCATCCTCCGCGCGGGCCTGCCGGGCTTCCTCCTGTTCCTCGTGGCGCTGGCGTTCGCGGAAGAGCTCTTGTGGGACCGCTTCATCTGGCACGAGCGCACCGGGCTCTTCGGTGGCGCCGGGTGGGGACTGTCACCGGACCTGCTCGCGCTGGTGGTGCCGCTGCTCGCGCTGCCGCAGGCCACGCACTACGTGCTGGACGCGTTCATCTGGAAACCGGGACGCGAGCCCGCGTTGCTCTCGCGACTCGGCTGGGCCCCTCGCGCGACACACGAGGGTCCAACAATCGCCACCTCGCGCGAATCGACGATGGCCATTCGTGGAGGGAGTGAATAAGGGTTTGAGGCTCTATGCCTCGACTCCTGCTCGTCTCCAATCGTCTCCCTGTCACCGTCAAGGTGGAGAAGGACAGCGTCGCCGTGGTGCGCAGCTCCGGCGGGCTGGCCACGGGCCTTCGACGACCCCATGAGCGCTCCGGCGGTCTGTGGATTGGTTGGCCCGGTGACGTGTCCCGTCTGTCGGAAACCCAACGCACCCAGGTGGAGGCGCGCCTCGCCGAGGAGCGCTGCGTGCCCATCGACCTCTCGCCCAGCGAGGTGAGCCGCTACTACGAGGGCTACTCCAACCGCGTGCTCTGGCCGCTGTGCCACTACATGCTGGAGCGCGTCCCCCGGCAGGACCGCGACTGGGAGGTGTACCGCAAGGTCAACGAGCGCTTCGCGGACCTGGTGGCCCGGAACTATCAACCCGGAGACACCATCTGGGTCCACGACTACCAGCTGATGTTGCTGCCGGGGTTGTTGCGCCAGCGCCTGCCCGAGGCGCGCATCGGCTACTTCCACCACATCCCGTTCCCCTCCTCCGAAATCTTCCGCACGCTGCCCCGACGCGAGGCGCTGCTGAAGGGACTGCTCGGCGCGGACCTCATCGGCTTCCACACCGTGAGCTACGTGCGGCACTTCTCCGGCTCGCTGCTGCGGCAGCTCGGTCTGGACACGGATGTGGACCGCATCATGTGGGAAGGGCGTCAGGTGCGCGTGGGCGCGTTCCCCATGGGCATCGACACGGAGGCGTTCGAGTCGCTCGCGAAGGAGCCGAGCGTGTTGGAGGAGGTCGCGTCCCTGCGACGCACCGCCGAGGGCCAGCGCATCCTCCTGGGCATCGACCGACTCGACTACACGAAGGGCATCCCGCGCCGGCTGCTCGCCGTGCAGCGTCTGTTGGAGCGAGAGCCCGCGTGGCGTGGACGGCTGCGCTTCATCCAGGTGGCCGTGCCCAGCCGCACCCAGGTGGACGAGTACGCCACGTACCGCGAGCTGGTGAACGAGCTGGTGGGGCGCATCAACGGCCACTACGGCACCGTGCAGAACGTGCCGGTGCACTACCTCTACCGCTCCTTCAACGAGAAGCAGCTCGCGGGGCTGTACCGCGCCGCGGACGTGATGCTCGTCACGCCGGTGCGGGACGGGATGAACCTGGTGGCGAAGGAGTTCTGCGCCGCCCGGCCGGACGAGGATGGCGTGCTGGTGCTCAGCGAGTTCGCCGGCTCGGCGGACGAGCTGCACCGGGCCGTCGCCGTGAATCCCTACGACGTGGAGAAGGCGGCGGATGCCATCGAGGAGGCGCTGGAGATGGCCGAGCCCGAGCGCCGCGAGCGCATGCGCACCCTGCGCGCGCAGGTGAAGGCCCACGACGTCCACTGGTGGGTGTCCAGCTTCCTGGGACGGCTGCAGGGGCTGCCCTCGGTCTCCGTCCGCAAGTTCCAGAGCGGCGACGAGGCGCTGGCGGTGATGAAGTCCGCCGAGCGACTGGCGTTGATGCTCGACTACGACGGCACGCTGGTGGGCTTCGCGCGCAGGCCGGAGCTGGCCGCGCCGGACGACGCGCTGCGCGAGCTGCTGGCGAAGCTGTTGGCGCGGCCGGACATCTCCGTGAACGTGGTGAGCGGCAGGCCGAAGGAGACGCTGGAGGCGTGGTTCGGCACGCTGAACATGGGCCTCTACGCGGAGCACGGCCTGTGGTCGCGCCCCAAGCCCGGGGACACGTGGAAGATGCTGGAGGGCGTGTCGGCGGAGTGGAAGGCGGCGGCCCGGCCGGTGCTCGACGAGTTCGCCGCGCGCGTGCCGGGCTCGTTCGTGGAGGAGAAGTCCGCGTCGCTCGCGTGGCATTACCGGCAGGTGGACCCGGAGTTCGGCGCGCTGCAGTCGCGCGAGCTGCGGTTGAAGCTGGCGGAGACCTTCGCGCGCAGGCCGGTGGATGTCCTCCCTGGGGACAAGGTGGTGGAGGTGCGGCCTCACGGCGTGCACAAGGGGCGGGTGGTGGAAGGCGTGCTGCGCGGCCTGCCTCCCGGCACGCGGGCGGTGGCCATCGGCGATGACCGCACCGACGAGGACCTGTTCGAGGCCATGCCCGAGGACGGGCTCACGATTCACGCGGGCAACAAGCCCACGCGGGCCACGTATCGGGTCAGCGGACCCGAAGAGGTGCGCAAGCTGCTCGCCGCGCTCGTCGCGTCCTGAGCGTGGCCATCCGGCGCCGCCCCCAGGGGTGAAGCGCGCGACAGGGGCCCGACGCTTGTGTCGACGGGGCGTGGTCCAGTCCACGAAATCCCGACGGAGCGGGTGACACCGCTTTCCCTCGCTGGTGTTCTGTCCTCCGGGCCGGAGTTTCGAGAGGGGAGAGGGAACATGGATGTCCCGCGCCGGGGTCTGCGGGTCGGTGCCGCGGTATTGGTGGTGAGCTTTTCTGGGACGGGGTGTGCTCCCGGGGACGAAGCGCTCTCCAACGAAGTGGACGCCAGTGAACACGGCCTGGACTGGGGCCAGTCACTGTTGGCGCCGCTGGACCGCGAGACGCTGCGGCAGGTCATCATCGAGCTGCCCGACGCGACTGCCGCCCAGGTCCGCGTGCAGGGCTCCGCGGGCCGGTGGCTCGGCTCCGCGGGCGTGGCGGACCTGCACACCGGCGCGCCCATGCCGACCGACGCACGCTTCCGCATCGGTGGCCTCACGCAGACGTTCACCGCCACGGTGTTGTTGCAGCTCGCCGCCGAGCGCCGCGTGGACCTGGACCGTCCGGTACAGCATTCGCTGCCCGGCTTGTTGCCACCCAATTACCCGCTCATCACTGTCCGGCAGTTGCTCAATCACACCCACGGCCTGCCCGGTGTCCCGCTGTCCACGCGCCATCCCGAGTGGTTCTTCGAGCACCGCTTCCGCCGCTGGTCTCCGCGCGAGCTGGTGGCGCTGGCGCTCCCGCAGGGGCCGCGCTTCATGCCGGGTAGCGTGCAGGAGTACGGGCATATCGGCTATCTGGTGGCGGGGTTGCTCATCGAGAAGGTGACGGGCCGGCCCTACGGCCACGCTGTGCGGGAGCGCATCCTCACGCCGCTGTGCCTTCGCGACACGTCCGTGCCGGGCAATGACCCGACGATTCCTGGCCCCCACGCGCGCGGCTACGAGGCTCTCGCCAGCGCGGACGGGACGCAGCGCTGGGTGGATGTCACGGAGGCGAACCAGTCCCTGATGTGGGCTGCGGGGGAGATGATCTCCTCCACCGCCGACTTGGACACCTTCCTCTCCGCGCTCTTCCGGGGCCAGCTGCTGCCCGCCGAGCAGCTCGAGGAGATGTTCACGGTGCCGGACGTTTCCTCTGCGAGTGGCGGGCGCGCGGCCCATGGCGCGGGCTTGGCGCGCTATCAGCTGGACGGCGTGACGGTGTGGGGACGGCGCGGGGCGCGCCAGGGCTACGTCAGCGGCATGGGTGCCACGCGGGATTCGAGCCGGCGTCTCGTCTATGCCTTCAACACGCACCGCATGGGGCAGGCGCGGCCGGTGCTCGCCGACCGCATCATCGCCACCACCTTCGCCG
This sequence comes from Myxococcus guangdongensis, assembly GCF_024198255.1. Lineage (NCBI taxonomy): Bacteria > Pseudomonadati > Myxococcota > Myxococcia > Myxococcales > Myxococcaceae > Myxococcus > Myxococcus guangdongensis. The sequence goes on along the minus strand of NZ_JAJVKW010000002.1, from coordinate 368,627 downwards.
CTCGTGCGCCTCGGCCCTGAGGCGGGGCGTCGATCATCTCTCCTCACGGGGTGAGCGATGCGGTACGGCCGCCGGGCTGCATGACACCTCGATGCGGGGAACATCTCTCCACGCGTTACGGATGGCGCATGGGAGGACGGTGCTGCCAGGATGACCTGGTTGTAGCGTCCTTCTGGTCCACTGGGATTGGAGGGTGTCAGGATGGCGACGAGAGCGCGCGCGGCTGCGCGGTCGGGAGGCTGCTTGCTGGGGGGCGGCGAAAGCGCGAACCTGTCCCGGTGTGCGCTCCGCCGAGGGTTCGCGCTCTTTGAAATCTCCAATAGTTCTTGAAGGTTGCCTGAGCGAAGGGCTGATTGCTGCGCGCTGTGGCTCCTTCCTTGGGTGGGGTTCGCGCGAAGCGGCCGAATACCCCTGTGGTCATGCTAGGTTGGACAGGCAGGGTCGCTCCTCGTGAACGCGAGGGGCGTGGGTTGAAACCGGGGTCAGTGGGACCTGCCCCACCGCTCGCTTAGTCGCTCCTCGTGAACGCGAGGGGCGTGGGTTGAAACTTCCCGAACAACCCGAAGAGGGCGCCGACCTCGCCCGTCGCTCCTCGTGAACGCGAGGGGCGTGGGTTGAAACGCGCGTAGTCGCGTTGGGACACCCAGCGAGCGCAGTCGCTCCTCGTGAACGCGAGGGGCGTGGGTTGAAACAAGGATTGGTTGAATCAGCTCCAGTCCGAGGGCCGGTCGCTCCTCGTGAACGCGAGGGGCGTGGGTTGAAACTGGCGCAGGGGCTCGAGCACCGACCTCAACGTGGTCGCTCCTCGTGAACGCGAGGGGCGTGGGTTGAAACAAGAGCGGCACTCGGCCGGGAAACCGCGTCCGGGTCGCTCCTCGTGAACGCGAGGGGCGTGGGTTGAAACTCAGCAGAGGCCGCGGGGACCCAGAATGCCTGGGTCGCTCCTCGTGAACGCGAGGGGCGTGGGTTGAAACAATGCCTAACGCCTGTAACACCTACGAGATGCCGTCGCTCCTCGTGAACGCGAGGGGCGTGGGTTGAAACGGGCAGAACATGGCGTCCCGGCAGCAGGCGCTGGTCGCTCCTCGTGAACGCGAGGGGCGTGGGTTGAAACACCCTCCAGTACAAGCGGCAGACGCTGGTGGGCGGTCGCTCCTCGTGAACGCGAGGGGCGTGGGTTGAAACATGGATGCGCACGCGGACATCGACTGGGACAGCGTCGCTCCTCGTGAACGCGAGGGGCGTGGGTTGAAACAGTCTGAGTGGCACCCCTCACGACCTGCCCTATCTGTATGTCGCTCCTCGTGAACGCGAGGGGCGTGGGTTGAAACTCTGCTAGCAACCTAACCACCAACCCAAAGTCGGCCGTCGCTCCTCGTGAACGCGAGGGGCGTGGGTTGAAACACCGGCGCGCCGAACACGGAGGAGATGGTCGCCGGTCGCTCCTCGTGAACGCGAGGGGCGTGGGTTGAAACAAAATCATCAACTTCGTCACGCTCCGCAACGTCCGTCGCTCCTCGTGAACGCGAGGGGCGTGGGTTGAAACATCGTCAGCGGGCCGCCGATGAGGTCGCGGACCGGGTCGCTCCTCGTGAACGCGAGGGGCGTGGGTTGAAACGTCTGGCGCTCCCGCACCGACGTCTCCTCTCGGTGGTCGCTCCTCGTGAACGCGAGGGGCGTGGGTTGAAACGACTGTAGCGGCCTCGTCACGTGGGCGCTGCAGTCGCTCCTCGTGAACGCGAGGGGCGTGGGTTGAAACTTCTCGGCCAGGGAGAGCAACGGCGGGCGGATGAGTCGCTCCTCGTGAACGCGAGGGGCGTGGGTTGAAACCTGGATGCTGAGTTTCCGGACGGCAGCCACCAGCGGCGCTCCTCGTGAACGCGAGGGGCGTGGGTTGAAACCGTTCGGCCCATGGAAAGGCAGGCCCACGCTGTGTCGCTCCTCGTGAACGCGAGGGGCGTGGGTTGAAACCGGCGAGGCCTCCGGCGGTGGAGTCAGAAGCCCGTCGCTCCTCGTGAACGCGAGGGGCGAGGGTTGATGCAGGGGACTCCAGGTGCGTCGTCAGCGTCAGCGTCTGCTTCTGTGTCTCTGCGGCCTCGATGCGCGCGAGCCACATGGAGGCCCCTCTCGCATTCGCTCAAGCCGTGTCAGGGCTGAGGCTTTGGCGCGCGAGCCTCGGGTGCCTGGAGCGTCAGGTCTCCAGGTCTGGGCCCCGCCTTGGCGCTCCAGCCGGGTGCCAACTCCAACACCCAGCCCTCACCCTCCCATCGACCATCTCGGAGCTCCGTGTGAGGGGCGTTCACCGTGGCCGTCTTCCAGTCCGAAGCGAGGAGCACGTCGGAGCTCACCGTGAGCGAACCCCACGCATCGACGATGCGCGCGCCGGGATACACCGTGCCGTGCTCGGCGAGCGGAATGAGCTCACCAGGGTTGAACTGAATGCGCATGCGGACCAACGGGAGGCGCAGCACCGGACCCTCCACCAGCTTCTTGCGCAGCGCCTCGGCCCGGGCCTCGGCGAGGCGAGACCGCTCGCGTTCGGTCTCTCGCAACGCGGCGCCGTCGTAGCGCGCTTCACGCTCGGGTGAGGACTCCGGCATCCCCAACTTCAGTGCGTCCTGAAGCAGCGTTCCCAGGTCCGCCCCGGCGAGCGCCCGGGCCCGCCACCCCTGGGCGCGAGTCCCCGCCTCGTCCAGCAGGAGTCCGTAGGCGGGGCCCGAGGCATAGGCGAACGCACGCACGAAGGACTTCCGCCTGGCGCCATCGTCGAGGTTCTCCAGCGCCAGGGCCCGCCTGCCCCGTGCATCTGCCCCCGCCAGCACGACGCCCGTGTACTCGGCGAGGCCTTCGTTCTCCTCGAGCAGTCCTTCCGCGACGGCCGCCTCGGCGAAGAGCGCGCGGCGCTCACGGCGGAACACCAGCGCGTCCTCGACGGCGCGAGCGCGGACCGAAGGCGCCGTCGCGCGCAGGGCGGCCGCGAGGGCACGCCACTCGAGCTGCAGCAGCGTGCGGCCCTCGATGCCATCGAGGTGCGCATTGTCCTTCTCCCGCCCAGGCTGTCCCAGGGTGGTCCGGAGCCGATGGAAAGCCTCATGGGCAATCAGCGCACGGCGACGCACGGGGACGTCGGGCAACGGCCCCAATAGCTGGACCCAGGTGGTCCCCGCCCAGCTCAGGGCCGTGTTCGCGATGGTGAGCTCCGAGGGGAGCACGCCCACCCACGGCCCTGTCCCCGCGCCCTTCGGCCAGGTGCTCGCGACGAAGACGCGCGTGGCGGGATGGACGACGAGGAGCGGAGCACACAGCGAGTGGCCCCACAGCCGCTGCCCCTCCGCGGCACACGTCCGCTGGAACTCAGCGAAGGCCGAGGTGAGTGTCCCCACCTCCAGGACCTCGGGCACGGGCTTCACCTCGGGCTCGGCCGCGGCCGCACCGAAGCCCGAGAAGACCACCGCCGCCACCGCGAGTCCCATCCATCGTCGGTGTTCCATCGAGCCGCCCTCCCAGGTTGGGGGCGACAGTACACGGCCGGGCTTCCACGGCAACCCACGTGGAGCCCGGCCCTGTGCGCTCAGCCGTTCACGGCGTCAGCGACGCCGTACGCCCGCCGGGCCCCTGGATGACGACCCGACGACCGAAGGCGCGGTCCACCCGACCCAGGAACTCCCGGAACGCCGGGTACTCGTCCGACTTGATGCGCGCGACGGAGAGCTTCACCTCACCCTCGGCGACGAGCTTGCCCTCCTCCACGCGGTAGGTGAGGCGCAGCCTTCCGAACGGGTTCGTCTCGTCCACCGCCTGCGGCAGCTCCGTCACGGACCAGCCCGCCGGCAGCGTGTAGCGCAGGTTGAACAGGTTCACCCACGGGCTCTGCATCACCAGGTCGAAGCGGCGCTCCGCCAGGGGCGCGAAGGCCTGCTGGTAGGTGCGGCCCGTGCCGAAGGGCAGGAAGCGCACCGCGTTGGACATCACCTCCGCGTAGCGCGGGATGCTCATGCGGAAGCCCATGGCCACGTCCTCGTCCAGGCGCGTGGTGTCGTTGAGCGACACCTCGTTCACCGTGAGGCCCGGGAAGCTCTGCGCCCACGCGCGCTCGAAGGTGGACTTGCGCGTGGCCTCGGGGCGGTAGGCGCGGCGGTACTCCGGCGCGCTCTGCCCGCTCACCGTGCTGGCGCCCGTCACCTCGGCGCTGCCGTCCGCGCGCAGCGTCACGTCCATCTTCAGGCCCGTGGCGTTGTCCTCCGCCTTCGCCTCCGGAGTCACCAGGAAGGTGCTCTTGCCGTCCGGCTCCACCACCAGCACGTTGGCCACCCGGTCCGCGCTGGGCAGCTCCTTGGCCCCGTGGAACTCCGCCGTGCCATCCAGGTACAAATCGAACTTGGGCACATACGCAATCGCGTGGTTGAAGGCCGCCAGGCTCGCCGGCTCCGCGTCCAGCGCGCCCAGGTTGCGCATGCGCAAGAGCACCAGCCGGCTGTCCACGCCCGCCACCCGCAGCATGGAGTGGATGAGGCTCGCCTTGTCCTTGCAGTCACCGAAGCGGCGCGCCAGCACGCGGTCGACCCGGTACGGCTTGAAGCCGTGGATGCCGAACTCCAGCGCCACGTAGCGCGTGTTCGTCACCACGAAGTTGTAGATGGCGCGCACCACCGCCAGCTCGTTCTTGCGGTCCACGCCCTGGAGGACCTGGTCCACCGTCTGCTTGAGCTCCGCGTTGGGCTGCAGCTGATCTCTCACGAGCCCCCACCAGTAGCGGCCCACCTGGTCCCACGTCTGGTACGTGGACACGTGCAGGTTCTGGGCGACCTCCGCCCAGCCCGGCATGCCCGGCTCCGGCACCACCTTGGCCACGTGCTTCGCGCCCCAGCGGTACAGCACGCGGCCGCCCTCGAGCGACTCCTGCGCGCTCTCCACGCCGTTCAACTTGCTCTTGTTCCAGTAGAGCGGGCGCTCCTTCGGAATCTCCACCAGGTACTGGAAGCGCAGCTTCGGGTAGACGCCCTGCACGCTCTCCACGTCACCCCAGTAGTCCGACAGCAGGTTCTCCTGCGCGGTGTCGTCCAGGCGGTACGTCACCTCCAGCGTGTCGCCGGCGGCGAGCGACGGGAAGGACAGCACCTTGGCGCGGGCGTCGTAGTACATGCCCGTCCACGGCTCGTTGATGTTGCGGTCGTTCTCCCCGTAGCTCTCCACCACGGAGCCGTCCGCCTTCGTCACGCGCGCGCGCAGGATGCGCACCTCCTGACGGTCCGGCGAGTAGGTGATGGGCAGCGTGCGGAACGCGTCCACGCCGCGCGCGTTCTGCACCTTCACCACCATCTGCGACAGCCGGCTGGACAGGCCGCTCTTCTGGACGCTCACGTAGGTGTTGTCGACCAGGTAGATGGCGTCCTCGTGGACGTAGGCCTCGGCCTCCTTCGCCAGGGGCTTCGCGTCCACCACGTGCTGCATGCCGGCGCCGGTGCCCTCGCCCTTCAGGGCGCGCAGGGCCTCCTTGAGGCCGGGGTTCTGCGGACGCAGCACGAGCGAGCGCTCGAAGGCGGCCAGCGCGGGCTCGCGGCGACCGGCGGCGAGCAGGGCGCGGCCCTCGCGCTCGTAGACCTCCGGCTCGTCGGGCGACAGCGCGCGGGCCTCGGCGAACAGCGCCACGGCCTGCTCCACGTTGCCGTTGCTGGCCTTGAGCTCGGCGAGCCTCACGCGCGCGCCGTTGTCGAACGGGTTGAGGGCGACCAGCTGCGCGTACTCGCGCTCGGCGGCCTCCACCTGGCCGGAGTCCGCCAGCAGCGCGGCCAGCGAGCGGCGCGTGCCCGTGTCGTCGAAGCGCAGCGCCAGCACCACGCGCATGCGGTCCATGGCCTCGCGGTTGCGGCCCAGCTGACGGGAAATCTGCGCCGCGGAACGCACCGCGCGCGGCTGCCGGGGCTGGTAGCGGAAGGACTCCTCCACCAGCGCGTGCGCGCGGGGACGCTCGCCCAGCGCGTCGTGGGCGCGCGCGAGCACCAGGCGCGCGGGGGCGTCGTCCGGCGTCTTCTCCAGCACGGGCGCCACCAGCGGGATGACGCGCTCGGGGTGGCCACGCTCCATCTCGAAGTCGGCCAGCGCCACGCGGGCCTCGGGCAGCGCGGGGTCCGCCTTCACCGCGGCTTCGAGGAAGCGGCGGCGCTCGTTCAGGTCGTCGCGCTGGAGGCTCGCCGCGAGCATCTGCAGGCGCGCGTCCTGGGGCGCCAGCTCCGCGGCGCGCGAGGCCTCCACGGTGGCCGTGTGTTCGCGGTCATCGAAGCCGCGGTAGAAGCCGAGCACCCGCGCGTAGTCGCCGCGCAGGGCCGCGTCGTCGGGGCTCTTCTTCACCAGCGCCTCGAGCGCGGAGGTGAGCGTGGGCAGCACCTGGGGCGCGGGGGCCGCGCCGCGCTCCACGGCGGGGGCCTTGGCCGGCAGCGACGCGCGCACGCCCGGCGCCTCCTGGCGCAGGTAGAAGCCCAGCGGGCCCGTCTCCTGGCACACCTTGAGGAGCACGCGGTTGAGGCCCTTGCGCAGCTTCACGGACACGCGGGACTGGTCCGGGCGCGGCAGGTTGTAGCGGTCCTCCTTGGAGGCGAGCTGGCCGTTGACCCACAGGCGGTAGGCGCCGGAGGTGCCCAGGCCCAGCGTCACGCGCGTCTCCTGGTTGGACTCCAGCCACGTGGCCGCGTACGCCACGGCCTCGCGGTTGGGGCGCACCGCGGTGGCCAGGTCCACGTAGCCATCCGCCGTGTTCGCCGTCAGCTTGCGCCACGACACCTGGCGGCCCTTGGCGCCCGGGTAGGTGGCCGTCAAATCGAGCGCGGCGGCCTCCGGACCGAAGTCCGTGTCACAGCCGGACTTGCCCTCGTTGTCGAAGCCGCCGACGACGTAGTAGTCGCCCACGAAGCCCATCCACTGGCGCACCTCGTTGGCGCGCGTCAGCCGGCCGCGGGCCCGCTCGGTGTCCAGGAGGAGCAGCTGCGCGGTGGCGCGCGTGTTCGCGTCGAACTGGCGCCGCGAGGCGATGTAGGCGTACGTGCTCACCAGCGGCGTGAGGTCCTCGACCTCGTCCACCAGCGAGTGCAGCCGCAACAGGCCGGCCGCGCCCCGGGGCGAGGAGGCTTGCTTCATCGCCTCGGCCGCGTACACGCGCGCTGTTTCATCCGCCGCGGGCTTGGCCTGCGCCCAGAGGGGGCAGGTGAGCACGAAGACTGCGGCCAGCCATGTGAAGCGCGACATCCGTTCTCCTCGGTGCGACATGCGTGGGGCACAGCGTCCCATTCCTGGGGGCGCCGACGGCGATGAACAGGCGGGCCCTCCGGGGCCTTCCCCTGCATGCGACCCCGGACGGCGCACAGGCAACCGAAAACGTTACCCGGGGTGCGCTCGGGAACGGGGTGGGTGTGGGTAGGCACCCGGTGGATTTCGCGCGGAACGAGAGCTTGGTGTCCTGAAAAACCCGCCTACACTGCTGCCCCGTTTTCACCCACACCCCCTGGAGCCCCCGAATGCGTCGTCTCGTCATCCTGCTCGCCGCGTTGAACCTGGCCGCCTGTGCCCACTCCGCTGGCGGCGCGGCCACCCCGGCCGAGTCCCAGGCCGCCGCCGCGCCCAGGCCCGTGCCGACGCCCGAGGCGCGCAAGGCCGCCATGGAGGCGACCGGGCTGGCTGCCGCCGGCAACAACGAGGCCGCGCTGCCCCTGTACCGCGCGGCCTGGGAGGGCGGGGTGCGCAGCAACAACACGGCCTACAACGCGGCCTGTGCGGCGTCGCTCCTGAACCAGGGCGAGGAGGCCCTGATGTGGCTGGGGCGCGCGGCGGACGAAGGCTTCGATGACGTGGCCCACATGAAGAAGGACACGGACCTGGACAACGTCCGGGGCCTGCCGGGCTTCGCGGCCGTCGAGAAGCGCGTCGCGGATGAGGCGGCGAAGCAGCTGGCGGCGGCGGACCCGGCGCTGCGCGACGAGCTGCTGGCGCGCATGGAGGTGGACCAGCAGGTCCGCATGACGCTGATGCGGTCGAACTTCCAGGACGAGGCCGCGAAGAAGAAGCTGGAGGAGGTCGACGCGAGCAACACGGCCTGGCTCAAGGACGTCATCGCGAAGAAGGGCTGGCCGGGCCAGGCGCTGGTGGGCAAGAAGGCCTCCTTCGCGGCGTGGCTCCTGGTGCAGCACGCGGACAAGGACGTGGCATTCCAGGAGCAGGTGCTGCCCATGCTGGAGCAGGCCGTGGCGCGCGGAGAGGGCTCCAAGCAGAACCTGGCGTACCTGACGGACCGCGTGCTGGTGAACACCGGCAAGCCGCAGCGCTACGGCACGCAGATGGAAGAGGTGAACGGGCAGATGGAGCCCCGGAACCTGGAGGACCCGGCGAACGTGGACGCGCGCCGCGCGGCCGTGGGCCTGGGGACGATGGCGGAGTACAAGGCCTCGTTCGAGGCGATGCGCAAGCAGGCCGCCGAACAGAAGCCCTGAGTCCCGGGCCGCGCTAGAGGCGGATGCCGAAGTGCTCCGCCAGCGCCCGGGCGCGAGCGTCCTCGCCCTCCACGGGGTGCTCCTCGCGGGTGGTGCCGCGGGTGAGGACGAGGGCGCCTTCCTTGAGGGTGACGCGGCCGTCCCGCGTCGCCCGGGTGCACAGGCGTCCCCGCGTGAAGATGGACTGGGGGGATGTCTGGTGGTGGTGGCACATGCCCACGAAGTCCCCGAGCGCGCGCGGGACGAGGGACAGGGAGTACTGCGGCTGCCAGCTGGAGTCCTCGCGTCGCAGGAGCATGAGCCGGTCGCCCTCGGGCGCGAGCCGGAAGTCGCGTCCGACGCGGGTCTGCACGCCGCGCTCGTCCAGGCGCAGGGGCTCGAGGTAGCTGTCGCCGAAGCCCACGTCGACGAGCCACGTCCCCTCACGGTCCTCCACCTGGAGCGTCAGGTGGTCGAACTCCGGACCGAAGGTGCCATCCCGGGGCTCCATGGCGACCCGGGCGGACAGCGGCGTCACGCGCAGGCCGCGCTCGGTGAGCAGGCGGGAGAACAGCCCGTTGAGCTCGTAGCAGAAGCCGCCGCGACGACGGACGACGACCTTGTCGAAGAGCGCGTCCGGGTCCAGCTGGATGGGCCGGCCCAGGTGGATGTCCAGGTTCTCGAAGGGCACCGACTCCAGGTGGGCGCGCTGCAACTCGGCGAGCGATGCGTGCGCGGGAGCGCCGATGCGTTCGAGGTAGCGGGCGGAGTCGAACATGGCCCCATGTCTAGCGCGCTCGTGGGGCGCGCGCACCGTCTGCCCGCTTCGAACGGGCTCCCCCGGACACGAGGGGAGCCCGCACGGGCCTTCAGCGGGTGGGGGCCGCGGTGACCTGGGGCAGCTTGCCGACGAACGCGCGCACGCTGTCCTGATGGAGACGGTTGGACTCCACGCACAGCCGCACGGACTCGAGCGCCCGGGCGTAGGCGCGCGGCGCGCCCTCCAGCTTGTCGACGCGGGGCCCGAGGAACGCCTCCATCTGCGCGCGGCTCGTGTCGTCACACAGCGAGCCCGTCATCGCGATGAGCCAGCCCAGCTCATCCGAGCGGACGCGCGCGGCGAGCGTGTCGAAGTTCTCGCGGTAGAACTTCCAGGCCACGGCGCGCGTCTCCGGCTCGCTGAACGCCCCACCGAACAGGGGGCGCGCGTCGCGCACGTCGAACTCCGTCATCGCCAGCGTCAGGTTCTGCTTCACCAGCTCCGGGTCGCGGAAGCTCGACAGCGCGTTGATCATCTGGTTGCGCTCGTTGCGGTCCTCGGCCTTGCGCGCGTGGGCGAGCAGCTGCTCGTAGAGCGCCCGGTCCGAGTTGCGCGCCGCCACCGACAGCGCCACCGGCACCGCCTCCGGGTCCACGCTGTCGCGCCTGGCCAGCCACTTCGCCGCCAGGCCCTTCGCCTCGCGCGTGAGCGTGGGCTCCTCCCCCAGCATCGTCGCCAGCGACAGGAACAGCGAGCGCGTCTGCTTCACCTCGTCGCTGTCGCCCTTCGCGGGCTGCCAGCCCAGCGCCCGAGCGCGCGCGCTGTAGAGCTTGCCCACCCAGGCGCGGAAGCGGTGCCGCTCGGCGGGGGTGAGGGCGTCCTCGCCCACCAGGTTCAACAACCGCGCGCCGCTCAGCGCGATGGAGCGGTCCGGGTCCTTCGCCGTGTCGCTCACCAGCGAGAGCACCTCGCCGAGCCGCACGTCGCCCCGGCGCACCGCGCCCTCGATGTCCGCGAAGAAGGCCAGCCGCTCGGGCACCGTCAGCGACTTCTTGGCCACGCCGTTCACCTGCTGGAACTGCTGCAGCGTGTAGCTGGCGCGGTAGTAGCCCATGCCGCCCGCGTTGAGCAGCACCCACTGGGGGCAGCTCTTCATCGGCAGCTCCATCTCACCGGTGCGCTCGGAGAGCAGCTGACAGGCGCGCACGTCGCCGGCGCGGTCTCCGGCGCGCACGCACACGGGCACCGACCAGGTGGCGTCCTTGGACGCGGTGGAGCCCGCGGGCAGGAAGCGCTCCTGGGACAGCTTCAGCCGAGGCGCCTTGCCCGCGTCGCACACCAGCTGCGCGGAGATGTGGGGCGCGCCGGGCTGGTCGATGAAGCTGCGGAAGGAGCGCGCCACGTCGGGGCTCGCGGCCTGGGCGAGCGTGGTGGCGAAGTCATCCGACGTCGCGGTGCCCCACGCGTGCTTGCGGATGTGCGCGCGCAGGATGTCGCGCATCTTGTCCTCGCCCAGCCAGGACTCGAACATGCCGATGATGGCGGAGCCCTTGGCGTAGGTGGTGGAGTTGTCGAACGAACCGATGACGTCGTCATGCGTATTGGCGGGCTTGCGCACCGGCAGCGCCGCGTCGAGCGCGTCCGCGTTCATGGCGCCCGCGAGCGAGTTGGTGCTCGCGTCCCGACCGAAGCCCCAGCTCGGGTCGAACCCGTCCATCTGCTTGCGGTCCAACCACGAGGTGAGCGACTCGTTCAGCCAGATGTCGTCCCACCAGCGGCAGGTGACGACGTTGCCGAACCAGTAGTGCCCCAGCTCGTGGCCCGCGATGTTGACGTACCACTTGCGCCGCTGGAGCGTCTCCTCACCAGGGCGGATGAGCGTCAGGGGCTGGCCCAGGGCGACCAGGCCCGGGTGCTCCATGGTGCCCCAGTAGCGGGGCACCACCGCGACGTCGAGCTTCTCGTAGGGATACGCCTGGTCGAAGAAGTCCTCGAGCACCGTGACGATGCGCGGGGTGACGCTCGCGGCGTACGCGGTCTCCGCGCCGCGGCCCTTGGGGACGATGAAGCGCAGCGGCACCTGGTTGCGCCCGGTGGTGCCCGCGTCCACCACGTCGAACGGACCCACCACGAAGGCGACGAGGTAGCTGGGCATCGGCTTGCTGTCGCGGAAGGTGATGCGCTGCAGGCCGTCCGGCAGCGTCTCCTTCGCCTCGATGGCGTGGTTGGCCAGCGCCACGTCGTCGGCCTTCACCGTGAAGCGCAGCTGCCAGGGCACCTTGAAGCCCGGCTCGTCGAAGCACGGGAAGGCGCGGCGCGCGTCCACCGGCTCGAAGAAGGTGTAGAGGTAGTTGTGGCCGCCCTCCTCCTGCGAATAGAGGCCCCGGCTGCGCTCCTTGTCGATTTGACCCGTGAAGGCGATGACGATGCGCGCCTTGCCCGCGGGCAGGACTTCCGGAAGCAGCAGGCCCAGTCGTCCCTCGCTCTCGGTGACGGCCCTGGCCTCCAGCGCGCGGCCCTGCGTCTCGACGCGCGCGGAGGTGACCTCCAGGTCCTGCCCGTGCAGCCACACCTGGCGCACCGGCTCGCGCACGTCCACGTCGATGGTGACGGTGCCCGAGTGGGTGGACTCGGTGGAGATGAGCTTCAGGTCCAGCAGGTAGTGCAGGGGCTGGACGGTGTCCGGCAGGCGCAGCGCGGGGGGCCGGGCCTGGGGCCACTCGGGCGCCGCCGCCACCGTGGCCTCGGGCTTGGACGGCCCGGCGGACCCGGTGGCGTGGGTACAGTGGAGTGAGAGCAACGCGGGGACGAGCAGAAGGGAGTGCCAGCGCATGTCGCGAGGCTATCGCGCCCTCCACGATTGGCTACCGCGAAGCTCCCGTCCTGGATTCCGCGTGAGACAGGCAACGAACACCTGTCCCACGTCCGGACATGGAATGCGGGCCTGTCTCAGAAGCGGACGAGGAACGCGTCGTAGCTGCCCGCGTTGGTGCCGCCCAGGCTGCCGTAGGTGGAACCCGTCACATAGGCGTTGCCGCTGGTGTCCAGCGCCACGCCGCTGCCGACGTCCGGCAGGTGGGTGCCGACGACGCGCGTGCCCAGCTTGGTGCCCGAGCCGTCGTAGCGGGTGAAGAAGGCGTCCTGGCTGCCGGCGTACGGCTGGCCGTCCAGGGCGTTGGTCGTGTAGCCCGTCACGTTCACGGTGCCGTTGGAGGCCACGGCCACGCCGCTCGCGTAGTCGGGCTGCGCGCCGCCGAGCATGCGGCTCCACTGGCGGTTGCCCACGGCGTCATAGCGGGCGAGCACCACGTCGATGGTGCCGGCGTTGGTGTGGCCGTCGATGGCGCCGAAGGTGTCGCCGACGAGGTAGGCGCCGCCGTCGGGGCTGACCGCCACGCCCTTGGCGTCATCGAGGTCGGAGAGGTCCAGCTGGCGCACCCACTGCGTGGCGCCGAGGATGTCCAGGCGCAGCAGGAACATGTCCGTGCCCGTGGGCGTGGTGGCGCCGTCGAGGCTGCCGCTCGTCTGGCCCACGACGTACACCTTGTGGTCCGGCGTCACGGCGATGCCGCGCGCGATGTCGCCGTTGGGCGTGCCGAGCTGCCGCAGCCAGTACGGGTTGCCAGCGGAGTCGTAGAGGCCCACGAGGACGTCGTAGTTGCCCGGGTTGCCGCCGTTGGCGAAGCTGCCGCCGGTGTAGCCGGAGAAGTACAGGGTGTCGTCCGCGCCGATGGCCAGGCCCGTGCCGAAGTCATCCATCTGCGTGCCCTGCTGGCGCACCCAGAGCTGCTGGCCCTGCGGGCTGTACTTGGCGATGAAGAAGTCGTAGCCGCCGGCGTTCGTGTGGAAGCCCAGCGAGCCGTAGGTCCGGCCCGTGACGTACACGTTCCCCTCGGAGTCGGTGGTCGCGGCCGCGGGGCGGTCATCCTCGGGCGTGCCGAACTGGTGCACCCACTGCAGCGTGCCCGCGGTGTCGTACTTCGCGATGAAGACATCGTTGCCACCGGCCTTGGGCTCGGGGCCGAGCTGGCTGGTGGTGTTGCCCACGACATAGACGGCGCTGCCCGAGACGGCGACGGCGCGGGCCTGCTCGTCGAGGTTGGCGCCGAACTGCCGGGTCCACGAGGGCGCGGGGACCTGGGCCTGGGCGGCGGTGGGGAGGCTCAGCGCGCACACGGCACCAGCGAGGGCGAACGAACTCAACACGGGGAGTTTCATCACGGACTCCGTTTCGCAGAGGGGGAACCGAGCCGTGAAACGCGAATTGTCTCGTGACACGGCACTGATGCAAGAGCACGGGACGGGAAGTCGCGGAAGATGGGTAATGAAAGACACGCGGGGTCCGCGCTGAATCTGGGTGTGAGTTGTCGTTGACCCGGTTGCAATTGACGCGATGTGACAGTTGCTGCGCCGGGTCGCGTTCAGGTCACGGTGAAGGCGCGGGCGAGGGTGAGGACCTCGACGCGGGTGGCGCCGGCGTCCTGGAGCGCGGTGGCCGCGGCGCGCGCGGTGGCGCCGGTGGTGAAGACGTCATCGAGCAGCAGCACGTCGCGACCCGCGAGGTTGGCGGAGGCGACGAAGGCGTCCGCGACGTTGTCGGCGCGCTCGGCCTCGGTGAGGCCCACCTGTCGCTGGGTCTCCCGCGTGCGCGTGAGCAGGCCCACGGGGGCGCGGACGCCCAGGTGTTTCGCCAGGGAGCCCGCGAGCAGCTGGGTCTGGTCGTACTTGCGTGCGTGGTAGCGGCGGGTGTGGAGCGGCAGCGCGACGATGAGCCGTGGTGCGCGGGCGAGGAAGCTGTGGGCCTCCGCGGCGAGCATCTCTCCGAGGGGCGCGGCCAGCTCCGGGTGGTCTTCGTACTTGAAGCGGTGGACGGCGCGGGCCACGGGGCCTTCGTGCGCGAACGGGGCCCAGGCGCGGGAGAAGGGTGGGGGCGCGGCGCGGCAGCGTGGGCACATGCCGGCGGGGAAGGGACCGGGCTCCGCGCAGGTGCGGCAGCACACGGGCGGCAGGCGCTCCACGGCGGTGTCACAGGGCTCGCAGAAGAAGGCGCCAGGGCCTGGGAGGACCTTCGCGCAGGCAATGCACGCGGGCGGGTAGAGGACATCCAGCAGGGCCCTCAGCATGGGCGCGCGCTCGGGGACGCCCGCTGCGTGGAACCCCTGCACCCGACTCGTGTCGTCCCCATCCCCATCGCCCGTTCCCCCACCGCCCGAGACCGCCCAGCCGAGGAGAGGCTAGGCGGCGGTGGCGGGGAGCGTCGAGCGGATTCGCAGGGGCCCGAATGGGGCCCGCGTGCTCAGGGCAGCACGCCCTGCCGGTTCATCTCCTTCGACTGCGGCAGGTTCATCACCTTGCACAGCGTGGGCGCGATGTCCGCGAGGATGCCGGGGCGCAGCTTCTGTCCCCGGAATGCCGGGTGGATGAGGTGGAAGGGCACCGGATTCAACGTGTGCGCCGTGTGCGGCTCGCCCGTCACCGGGTCCACCATCTGTTCGCAGTTGCCGTGGTCCGCGGAGATGGCCATCACCCAGCCGTTGCGCTCGCACGCCTTGCCGAGCACCCCCAGGCACTCGTCCACCACCCGCACCGCCTGCATCGCCGCGTCCAGCCGGCCGCTGTGCCCCACCATGTCCGGGTTGGCGAAGTTCGCCAGCGCGAAGTCATACGTGCCCGAGTCCAACCGCCGCACCAGCTCCGCCGTCACCTCGCGCGCCGACATCTCCGGCTTCAAGTCGTACGTCTTCACGTCGCGCGGACTGGGCACCAGGTGCCGGTCCTCACCCGGGTAGACGACCTCGCGCCCGCCGTTGAAGAAGAACGTCACGTGCGCGTACTTCTCCGTCTCCGCCGTGCGGAACTGCCGCAGCCCCTGCCGCGACAGAATCTCCGGGAAGATGTCCTGCGGCTGGTCCGGCGCGAACGCCACCGGCAAGTCGAAGGTCTCGTCGTACTGGGTCATGCACACGTAGCGCCCCAGCCTGAGCCCTCCCCGGTCGAACTCCTTGAACGTCGGATACGCCAGGGCCTGCGTCAGCTCCCGCGCCCGGTCCGCGCGGAAGTTGAAGAACAACACCGTGTCCCCATCCTGGATGCGGCCCACGGGTGTCCCATCCCCGCTCGCCAGCACCGTGGGCTTCACGAACTCGTCCGTCACCTTCTCCGCGTACGACGCGCGGATGGCGCTCAACGCGTCCGGCGCCTTGGGCCCACGCGCGTGCACCAGCGCCTCGTACGCCAGCTGCACCCGGTCCCACCGCTTGTCGCGGTCCATCGCGTAGTACCGCCCGCTCACCGTGGCGATGCGGCCCGTGTTCGTCTCGTGGAGGAAGCGCTCCAGTGACTCCACGTAGCCCAGCGCGCTCTGTGGCGGCGTGTCACGCCCGTCCAGGAACGCGTGCACATACACGTGCGGTACACCCCGCTCGCGCGCCGCCTTCAGCAGCGCGTACAGGTGCTCCATCGACGAGTGCACCCCACCCGGGGACACCAGGCCCAACAGGTGCAGCGCCTTGCCGTCCGCCTTCACCCCGTCCATCGCCGCGCGGAGCACCGGGTTCTGCGCCAGCTCGCCCGACTCGGCCGCGCGATTGATGCGCACCAGGTCCTGGTAGACGATGCGGCCGGCGCCGATGTTCGTGTGGCCGACCTCCGAGTTGCCCATCTGCCCCTCGGGCAGACCCACGGCCAACCCCGAGGTCTGTAGCTCGGTGAACGGGTAGGGGCTCGTCAGCTTGTCCAGGTTCGGCGTGCCGGCCAGGAGGATGGCGTTCGCCTCTCGCTCGTGGCGGATGCCCCAACCATCCAGGATGCAGAGCAATACCTTGTGCGCGGGAGTCATGCCCGAACCCTAACCACGCACCCGCCGGACGCGGAGGGGAAAAACGCGCTTCGTCTCCAGGCCCGGGCTTCCTGCCTCGGGGCCGCGCTACTCCTCGTGGGAGCGCGTCTTGTACGTCAGCACCGGCGCCAGCGTGGCCACCACCTTCACCAGCCCCGCCTCCACCAGGTCCGTCACCACCCGGTCGATGGCCTTGTACGCCTGCGGCGCCTCCTCGAAGAGCAGGTCCTTGTTCTCGCAGACGACGTGGCTCTTGAAGCTCGTCCGGGTGAGCGACTCCGCGGTGAAGCGCTCCTTGATGCGCTCCCGGGCCGCCGTGCGCGTCCACTTGCGTCCCGCGCCGTGCGCGAGGCTGTACGCGCTGCCCGTCCCATCCCCCACCGGTGCCACCAGATAGCTCAGCGCGCCACGACTGCCCGGAATCACCACGGGCCCCTCGTCCGCCGGCGCCGCGCCCTTGCGATGCAACCACCGCAGGCTGCCGTCCTCGCGTCGCGGGGTGACGCTGTTGTGGCAGACATCCAACACCCGCCTGGCCGGAGCGCCGATGCCATCCAGCACCCTGCGCGCCACCAGCGCCCGGTTGGCCCGGGCCCACGCCACCGCGTGGTCATGCCGCGTCAGGTACGCCCGCGCCTCGTCCGAGTCCGCCACCAGCCCGCCCGCCGCGTGCCGGTCCACGTGGGCCCGCAGAATCGCCTCGCCCAGTCCGCGCGAGCCCGAGTGCACCAGCAGGAGCAACCGGTCCGCCTCCAACCCCAGCTCGGCGAACGCTCGCGCGTCGTGCACCGCGTCCACCCGCTGCAGCTCGGCGAAGTGGTTGCCGCCGCCCACCGTGCCCAGCGCCCCCTCGAAGCCCGACGGCTTCACCCCTTCTTCCGCCAGGAACCCTTCCACGTCGCCGTTCCAGGGTCCCTCCACATCCAGCTTCGAGGCCCAGCGCTCCGCCTTCGACTTTCGCGCCAGCATCCCCACGTCCCACAACCCCATCCCACAGCCGATGTCGTTGCCCACCAGGTAGGGATAGAAGAGCCCCTCCGAGGTGAAGGCCGCGCCCACTGGCGCCCCCTTGCCCGGGTGCAGGTCCGGAAGTCCCACCGCGGCCCTCATGCCGGGCAGCCGCGCGACGGCCTCCAGTTGTCGCACCGCCTCACCCTCCACCCACGACTGGGGCGAGGCGATGACGCGCACGGTGGCGGCGGGGGAGGCGAGGGTGGTTTCGGTGCTGGCGGTGCTCATGAGGCCCGTTGACGCCTCCTGTCCGGCGGCCCTGACGCCAGCGCCCAGGGGGCCTCGGAGGCCCGCCTGCCTACTTGTGGTACGGCTCACCCTTGAGGATGGTGAACGCCCGGTAGAGCTGCTCCACGAGCACCACGCGCGCCAGCCGGTGGGGCAGCGTCATCTTGGACAAGGACAGCGTCAGGTGGGCTTGGGCCCGCACGCTCTCGTCCAGGCCCTCGTCGCCGCCGATGACGAAGAGCAGGTCGCGCGAGCCCGTCTGGGCCTTGCCCACGTAGCGGCCCAGCTCCACCGAGTCGATGAGCGAGCCGCGCTCGTCCAGCGCCACCAGCCAGTCCTGTGGCTTGCGCTTCGCGAGGATGGCCTCGGCCTCCGCGGCCTTGGCGTCGCCGGGCTTGAGCTTCTTGCCGCTCGCCTCGGCGAGCTCCACCAGCTCGAAGCGGGTGTAGTGCCCCAGCCGGCGGGCATACTCCTGGACCGCCGGCTCGAAGAGGCCCGAGCGGTCCTTGCCGATGGAGAGCAGGCGGACCTTCAGGACACCTTCTCCCGGGCGGCGTCCGCCCAGAGCCCCTCGAGGTCGTAGTGCGCGCGCAGGTCCGTGAGGAACAGGTGCGCCACCACCTCGCCGTAGTCGAGCAGCACCCACTGGCCCGTGTCCACGCCCTCGGTGCCCAGCGCGCGCTCGGGCGCGTCACCCTGCTTGAGCTGCACCTGGACGTTCTCCGCCATGGCGCTCACCTGACGGTCGCTCTCGCCGGAGGCGATGACGATGTAGTCCGCGTACGACGTCATGCCCCGGACATCCAGGATGACGACGTCCAGCGCCTTCTTGTCGATGAGCAGCTGCGCCATGCGGCGCGCCAGGGCCTGCGCCTCGGGCTTCGGCTCGGGGCCACTCTTCTGCTGCGGGGCGGCTGGCAGCTTCGCCTTCTTCTTGGGCCGCAGCGGCGTCTTGCCCGTCGTCTTCTTGCGCGGCGGGGCCTTGGCCTTGGCGGGCGCCTTGCCCTTGGGGGCCGTCCTGCCCGTCGCCGTCCTCTTGGTGCGCGCCGGAGCCTTCTTGGCCGCGCTCTTCTTCCGGGGGGTCGTCTTCTTCTTCGTTGCCATGTGCGGCGCACCCTACCGCACCCTTGGCAACACGCCATGGGTCCTCTAAGGGTCCTGTCCATGAGCGACGCCCGGCTGGAGCAGTTCAAGAAGATGGTGGCCGACTTCCCCGACTCCCCCATGAGCCACTTCTCCCTCGGCAAGCTGTACCTGGAGCGCAAGCAGTACGCCGAGGCCGCCGCCGCCCTGGAGCAGGCCGTGAGGCTGGATGGGACCTACGCGGCCGCCATGGTCTCCCTGGGGGACGCGCTGTCGGGTGCCGGTCAGACGGAGCGCGCCCGCGAGGTGCTCACCCGCGCCAGGGAGCACGCGCTGTCCCAGGGGCACCCGGGGCTCGCCGAGGAGATCGACGAGCGCATCTCCGACCTGGGCTGAGCGTCCTGCTCAGTCGCGCCAGGTGACGCCCACGCCGAACACCTGGCGCGAGTAGCTCAAGTCGTTGCGCGGCAGCCGCGTGCTCCACAGGCCCCAGGACAGCTCCAGGTCCACGCGCTCCGAGACGGGGCGCGACAGCTTCAGGGACAGGGAGTTCTGCCCCTCGTCCTCCTCGACGAGGATGATTTCCGGCGACAGGTAGATGCCGTCCGGGTAGCGCGTCACGCCCAGCGAGCCCTGCGCCAGCAGCGTCATCCGCCAGGGCAGCCGCACCCCGGCGTTCGCGGACACCCGGTGGCGCAGCACCGTCTCCCCGTAGCTGTTGGAGGAGACCTCCTGGTACGTGTACCGCAGCCCCAGGGTCAGCGGCCCCCGGTAGTTGTAGCCGACGCCCGCGGTGAGGGCGCCGTCCTCGCGCCGCCCCGGGGAGCTCTCCACGCCCGGCCGCGGACGCGCCAGCGGCCCGTAGCGCCGCGCGCCCCAGTCGCCGAAGACGGACAGGCTGTGGCGCCGGTCGAAGCGGTAGCGCCCCAGCACGCCCAGCTCCAGCCCGCCGAAGTTCGCGGTGGGGTCCGGCCGGTAGACGAACCTGCGCGCGCCGGCGCGCACCCGCAGCGCCAGCCGCACGTCCGGGGCGTACTCCGCGAACGCGCTCGCGCCCAGATCCGAGTACGCGCGCGAGCCGCCCCGCCGGTCCTTCACGTGCCCCTCCGCGCCCAGGCCGAACTCCGTGCCCAGCGCCAGCGAGGCCTCGAGCGCGCCGGCCTGGATGAGCGTGTCCTCATCCGCGAAGCCCGCGTACTTGCGCGCGCCCAGCTCGTAGCGGCCGACGAGCTGCGTGCGCTCGAACGTCCCCTTCCCCTCGGCGGAGCCCAGCACGCTCAGCGCCGGGTCCACTCCGGGCGAAGGCGTGCTGCCGTCGGTGAAGTCACGGGGCGCGTTGGTGTCCGCCAGGAGCCTCAGGGTGCCCTTGAGCGCGCCCTCCCACTCGGCCGCGGCCGCGGGACGGGCGGTGGCGAGCACCAGGAACACCAGGAGGGTAGGGCGGACGCGGGACACGACGCGGGGCACCATACCCGGCCTCGTGCCTGCACGCCCCACTCGCGGGAGGGCGGGGCCGGCCGGTTGGCTGGCGACGGTGACGACACGGCCCATGCCCGATACATTGTTGGAATGCGCCCTGCCTCACTCCTCGCGGCGGCGGTCGGCCTCGGGCTGGCCGCCTGCGCCCAGTCGACGTTCATCACCGAGGTGAGGGGCGAGACCACCGTGCCCGCGAGCCTGCCGGGCGGCAGCACCGAGCTCAACGCCTTCCCCGCCATCAGCAGCTTCGCGGGGATGGACTTCGACCAGAACCAGGACTTCAAGAACCAGGGGCTCTCCAAGAGCGAGGCCACCTCCGTCCACGTCGACTCGCTCTCGCTGCAAATCCTCAGCCCCAACGACGCGGACTTCAGCTTCCTGGACAACGTGGAGTTCTTCGTGCGCGCCGGTGACCGCGAGTCGCGCATCGCCTGGAAGAACGACCTGTCCAGGAGCAGCCCGCGCGCGCCCAACCCCACGCTGCGGCTGGACCTGGCGGACGTGGAGCTGCAGCCCTTCGTCGCCGCGCCCACCATGAGCATCATCATCCGCGGCAAGGGCCGTACGCCCGAGCGGGAGGTGCGGCTGCGCGCGGTGGTGCGGCTGGAGGTCGAGTCCGGGCTGCTCTAGCCCGGGGGCCCCTACTTCGTCAGCTCCTGCGCGCGGCGCTCCAGCGCGCCGGCCCGTCCATCCAGCTCCTTCGCCAGGGTCTCCAGGCGCTTCGCCTCGGCCTCCATGGCCGTCAGGTCCACCGGCCCTCCGGCGGCCAGGTCCTGGGCGCGCACGCCGTCCACCAGCGGGCGGCGGTCCTGGGCGCGGGCGGACATGGGCTCGGGCCGACTGGGGGTGGGCGTCTCGGGGCCGGGGTCCGGCCCTCCCGTGGGAGCACCCGGGTTGCCCGACATGGGCGGCGAGTCGCTCGAGCCCTCGGAGTCACTCTGGAACATGCCGCCGCCGCGGTCGCTGGGCTCCACCCGCAGGCTCCGGTCCGAGCTCATCCGGAGCCGCAGCCGCCGGTCCTGCTCGTCGAACATCGACTCCTCGCCGAGGAAGTCACTCATCCGGCGGTCCAGGTCGCGCTCCTCGCGCGCCTCGGTGATGCGCGCGCGCATCAGCTTGAGCCGCTCGCGCACCTTGTCCTCGGCGTCACGCAGGGTGTCCGCCTGCTCCAGCAGGTCCTCCGGGTCGTCGCCGCCCGTCGTCGTCCTGTCCAGCGTGGGCACCTTGGAGGCGGGCAGCGCCAGGCGCACCGCGTCGCGCTCCGTGCGCGTGGTGCGCATCACCTCGAGCAGCGTGGCGCGCTGGGCGCGGTCCGCCGTCTTGTCCCAGGCCGTCATCAGCCGCGCGAGCTCGTCCGACAGCGCCTGGTGCAGCGCCACGTGCGCGCGCTCCGACTCGCCCTCCGCCGTGGACACCGCCTGCGCCAGCTGCGTGAGCGAGCCGCTCAGCTCCTGCGAGCGCCTCAGCGCCGTCTCCAGCTCCGTGCCCGTCGTCAGCCGCCCCTGGGCCTTGGCCTTCAGCGTCTCGATGCGCTCGGCCACACCCTGCAGCTCGTCCCGCAGCGTCTGCTGCTGGGTCCTCAGCCCCCGGGCCTCGCTCCTCGCCACCTGCGCCCGCGCGCGCGCCGCCTCCAGGCCGGACGCGGCCCAGGTGGGCACGCCCACCAGCAGGCACAACGCGAGGACGAGGGAGCGGGGGTTCATCAACGGCCCCTCATGAGCAAGCCGGATGCCAGCCTCGCGTCGCCCCCGCGTCCCGGCCCCGCGCGAAAAGCGCTGGGATTCCAGGCGTCTGGGTGCGCCTGGAGAGACGGGGTGGGGTGGGGGGACCGGTGGAAAGTCATGGGGGACGGGCCAGGGGTCACGGATTTCCGAGGATCACCCCTCCTCGGGCGCGGTGCCCTTGGGGAGGAAGCCATACTTCTCCAGCTTGTAGTACAGCGCCGACGTCTTGATGCCCAGCAGGCGGGCGGTCTCCGTCTTCACCCCGCCGGCCTTTTCGTAGGCGCGGGCGATGAGCTGGCGCTCCAGGTCCTCCAGGATGTCCGGCAGCGGCCTGTCGCCGTGCGGCACCGGCAGCCCCGCGTCCATGCGCGGCGTGCCGCCGGTGAGGTGGCCGGGCAGGTCCTGGGCGGTGAGCACCTCGCCCTCGGCGAAGACGAGCGCCTGCTCCACCACGTTCTCCAGCTCGCGCACGTTGCCGGGCCACGCGTGGCGGGCCAGGGCGCGCAGGGCGCCCTCGTCCAGCCCCGTCACCCGGCGGTTGACGCGCACCGCGTGCTTGGCGACGAAGTGGCGCGCCAACGCGGAGATGTCCTCGGGGCGCTCGCGCAGGGGCGGCAGCAGCAGCGGGACGATGTGCAGCCGGTAGTACAGGTCCTCGCGGAAGCGGCCCGCCTTCACCTCGGCCTGCAAATCCCTGTGCGTGGCGCTCACCACGCGCACGTCCACCTTGAGCGTTTCCTCGCCGCCCACGCGCTGGATCTCCTTCTCCTGGAGCACGCGCAACAGCTTGGTCTGCACCGTGTGGGGAATCTCCCCGATTTCGTCGAGGAAGAGGGTGCCGCCGTCGGCCAGCTCGAAGCGGCCCAGCTTGCGCTTCACCGCGCCGGTGAAGGCGCCGCGCTCGTGGCCGAACAGCTCGGACTCCAAGAGGGTCTCCGCCAGCGCCGCGCAGTGCACCACGACGAAGGGCCCGTCCTTGCGCGGGGACTGCTGGTGCAGCATGCGCGCGATGAGCTCCTTGCCCGTGCCGCTCTCGCCGCGCACCAGCACCGTGGCGTCGCTCATCGCCGCCTTGCGCGCCTGGGTGAGCAGCTTCTGCATGGGCTCGCTGTCGCCCACCAGGCTGCCGTGCGTGAGCGCCGCGTCCGCGTCGTGCGCGGCGGTGCGCCCCTCCAGCTTCTCCACGCGCCGGCGGGTGCTCGCCAGCTCCAGCCCCTTGTCCACCTTGGCGCGCAGCACGTCGGGCGTGAAGGGCTTGGTGATGAAGTCGTAGGCGCCCTCCTGCATGGCCCGCACGGCCGTCTCGATGGTGCCGAAGGCCGTCACCACCATGACGACGGCGGAGGCGTCCAGCGCCTTGAGGGCCTGGGTGACGGCGATGCCGTCCATGCCGTCCATCTTCAAATCCGTGACGACCAGGTCGAACGGGGCCTTGCGGTAGGCGGCCAGCCCGTCCGCGCCGCCGCGCACGGCGGACACGGCGTGGCCGGAGCGCGTGAGCGAGACGGTCATCCCCTCGCGGAGGGTGTCGTGGTCGTCGATGACGAGAATGCGCGCCATGGAGGTGCTGGCCCTCGGGTCCCGGGTGCGTCCGCATGAGAACACACCCGGGCGAACCCTACACCGCTCCGGGCAGGCCGGCCGCTTCCAGAAGGCGCTGGCGTGTGAGGGCCCGCCGGAGATACGTGGTCGCGCATGGAATCCCAGAACGCCCACGCCCTGCGGGAGCTCCTGTCGCGCCACGTCCCCGGGGACGACCGGGAGCGCCAGGACCTGGAGCGGATGCGCCAGCACGCGGCCACGCTCGCCTCCCCCTTCTCCCGCGCGCAGCTCACCGCCCACTTCACCGGCAGCGCCGTGGTGGTGGACCCCCAGGGCGAGCGCGTGGTGATGGTGCTGCACGGCAAGCTCCACCGGTGGCTGCAGCCGGGCGGACACGCGGACCCGGTGGACGGCGGAGACATGGAGGCCACCGCGCTGCGCGAGGCGCGCGAGGAGACCGGGTGCCGCGTGGTGCTCCACCCCACCGCGCCCCGCCCGCTGGACGTGGACGTCCACACCATCCCCGCGCGGCGCGACGAGCCCGAGCACCAGCACCTGGACGTGCGCTACCTCGTCGTGGCCGAGGACCCGGCGTCGCTCGCGCACGACCCCCACGAGTCCTCCGGCGCGCAGTGGCTCACCTGGGACGAGGCGCTCGCCCGCGCGGACGAGGCGCCGCTCCAGCGCATGCTGGAGAAGGCGCGCCGCCACGTGGCCCGCACGAAGTGAGCCCCAGCGGGGTCGGCGTAGGTCGTAGAGACAGGCGCGCTGTGGGGCGCGCGACGCCCCCAGGGGTCCCCGGATGAAATCTGAAACAAGGCGGTGAGAAAACCGTCGGGCGACGACAGTCGCGTGGCCACGTGGAGGTGCTGTCACCACTATGGGGCCGCTCTGGCGGGTGAGGGGGGCCATGTCGGTCTGGAACCCGCCGGGATGCAGGAGCGTCGTGCCGCCATGTCGTCTTCCGAGCAGGAAGTGCGCAGCCTCACGTCTCGAGTGCCCGTGCAGCGCTATGGGCCTCCACCACTGAACCCGTCGGCGCATCCCCGCTGGCTCGAGTCCATGCTGGATTCGACCCGTCGGGACTGGGACGCGGCGTGTTGGCCTCCGCTGTTCCGTGACACCGCCGAGGGACGGCGCCCGCCGCTGGCGCACTGGCGCCGCGTGCTGTCGCAGTTCTTCCTCATCGTCGAGTCCTTCCCCAAGTACATGGCGCTGTCGCTGGCCAAGACGTCGTACGGCCGCTCCGAGGGGGACGCGAGCATCCGCCGCTGGCTCCTGCAGAACCTGGCCGTGGAGGCGCGGCACGCCGAGTGGTTCATCGACTGGGTGCGCGCGCTCGGCCTGGAGCCCGAGGCGCTCTTCCGGGTGCGGCCGCTGCCGGAGGTCCTGGCGCTGCACGCGCACCTGCGCGACACCTGCGCCTGCGGCACGCTGGCGGAGGGCATCGCCGCGTCCAACTGGGCCATCGAGGGTGTCACCGGCGTGTGGACGCGCGACGTGGTGGAGCCCTTCCGCGCCTATGCCTCGGTCGGCGCGCGCATCGACGCCAGCGCGATGATGTGGCTCAAGGCCCACGCGCGCTATGACGACCTGCACCCGGTGGAGGCGCTCGAAATCATCAAGCTCTGCACGGACCCCACGGGGGACGAGCCCGCTCGGGTGCTCGACGCCACGCGCAAGTCCCTGCGCCTCTACACCTCCGCCATCCGCGCCTGCTGTGTGGATTGAGGCCGAAATCGCCGCGTCTGTCTTCTTGCTCAACCTTTCCCAAGGAGGGTGATTTCCCGGTTGTGTATGCCTTTCGACGAGCGCCCGGCTGACGGGAGTGCAATGTCTGGAACCGGGCGTGCGCCGCTCGCTTTCCCCTCGACGACGTGCGGAGAATGGGGGCCATTCGCCATCCCTCCATTCCTGGATTCACCGCGTCCCATGGCCGGAGGCGCGGGAAGGCAAGCCCGCATGAGCATCGAAGATTCGTTGATTCGCGAGTATCGCTGGCGCGCGCTCAGGGTGTTCCTGTCGTGGGTGGTTCCCGCGGCGCCCATCGCGGCGTACCTCAACGGCATGTCCATGGGGGTCGCCGGGTGGGAGGGCGTGAGGGCGGTGGCGTGGGTGCTGCCGCCCATCCTGGTGGGCCTGGGGATGCTCTACCCCGCGCTGCTGATGCGATGGATGGTGGGCAACGCGCTGCGCTCGCGCGCGGGCGACAAGCCCGGTGAGCGGCTGGAGCGCATCCTGCGGCTGCCGTGGCGCGTGGCGGTGGGGACGTCGTGGGTGGGGTGGACGCTGGGGGGCTTCTGGTTCAGCCTCCACGTGTGCCTGACGTGGCACAAGGATGTGTCGCAGGTGGTGCTGGGGACCATCATCGGCGTGTGCTGTGGCGTGCTGCTGGGCTTTCCCATCAGCGTCTCGCTCGAGCGGATGTTGTTGCCGCTGGCGTTGGAGGAGCAGCGCAAGCACGCCATGGTGGCGCAGGAGGGCGGCGGCTTCTCGTGGCCCCGGCAGGCGTGGTTCCTGCCCTTCACCTTCGGCGGCTCCATCATCTCCGCGTTGGTGCTCAGCGGCTGCGTGGTGGTGGTGAAGCTGGAGGCCATCCGGGACACGCTGGCGCTGCAGTTGGAGTCCGAGGGCGCGCGGCGCTCGGCGCGGATGTTGATGGAGCTGGGCGGGGTGCTGGCGGGGGAGCTGGCCTTCAGCCTGGCGTGGGTGGGCGGGCTGCTCCTGCTGCCGGGCATCACCATGTGGATGCTGGCGCGCAGGCAGGCGCGGGCGGCGGACGCGGTGGGGCAGGCGATTGAATCCGTGGCGGCGGGGCGCGTGGTGGCGCCCGCGTGGGTGTCCACGGACGAGATGGGGGATTTGGCCGCGGGGATGAACGCGGTGCTGGCGCGGCTGCGGCAACTGCCCCTGACGTTGCAGTCCTCGGCGTCGCGGCTGGGGGAGGCGGGAGGCCACCTGCGCGCGGCGAACGACGCGCAGCAGCAGAGCCTGTCGAAGCAGTCGGCGGCGCTGCACCAGGCGCAGGTGACGTCGGAGGAGATACGCCGCACCTCGAGCATGGCGGCGGACCGGGCGGAGGCGGTGCTGCAGGTGGCGCGGCGCGCGGAGGCGCTGGGGCTGCAGGGCGAGGCGGCGGTGGAGAAGAGCGTGGCGGGGCTGGCGGACATCCGCGGCGCGGTGGACGGCATCCAGCAGCGGCTGGACAAGCTGGCCCGGAGCGCCTCGCTGATTGGCGACATCACGGAGACGGTGAAGGATTTGGCCGCGCAGTCGCACCTGCTCGCGGTGAACGCGGCCATCGAGGCGGCGCGCTCGGGGGAGCAGGGCAAGGGGTTCGCCGTGGTGGCCCGCGAGGTGCGGGCGCTGGCGGACCAGTCGCTGCAGTCCACGCAGCGCATCCGCGACGTGCTCCAGGACGTCAGCGTGGGCATCCAGGACGCGGCCCGCATGGGGGAGCAGGGCGTGCGCACCATCGGCTCGGGGCTGGACCAGATGCGGGCGTCGGGAGATTCGCTGCGGGCGCTGTCGTTGATGTCGCAGGAGAACTCGGCCGCGGCCCGGCAGATCGCCGCCGCCGTGACGCAGCAGAACGCGGGCATCTCGCAGATCTCCATCGCCATCTCGGACCTGTCGCAAATCATGGACGCGACGATGAAGCGGCTGGAGTCCACCCAGGAGGCCACGCGCACGCTCGCGCAGGTGTCCGGCGAGGTGGGGCAGATGGCGCGTCAGTTCAACGAGGCGGGCTGACAGCGCCCAACGGCAGCGTCAGGGTGAAGGTGGTGTCGCCCGGCGCGGACGTCAGGTGCAGCTCGCCTCCGTGCGCGCGGGCAATCTTGCGCGCCAGGGGCAGGCCCAGGCCCGTGCCCTTCTCCCGGGTGGTGAAGAAGGGCTCGAAGATGCGCTCCTTCTGGAGCTCGGGCACGCCCGCGCCGGCGTCGTGGACCTGGATGGCGTAGCGGCCCTCGTGCACGGCGCCGTGGATGCGCACGTGGCCTCCGGACGGCGAGGCCTGCACGGCGTTCTTCACCAGGTTCAGGAGGGCGGCGGTGAGCAGGCTGCCGTCGGCCTCGAGCAGGGCGGGCGTGGCCTCCACGTCCAGCACCACGCCCCGGGACTGGGCCTCCGCGGAGGACAGCTCGCTGACGATGGACAGCAGCGCGGGGGCCTCCACGGGCGCGCGGGCCAGGGGCTGCTCGCGGGCGAAGGCGAGGAAGTCGTCGACGATGCGCTGCAGGAAGGCCACCTCGCGTTGGATGCGCTCGACGTGCGTGCGGGCGTCCTCGTGAGCGCCGGCGCGGAGGTCCTCCTGGAGCAGGCCGGAGAACAGGGCGATGCCGCCCAGGGGGTTGCGCACCTCGTGGGCCACGCCGGCGAGCATCATCTTGAGCTGTCGGTCGCGGCTCTCCAGCGCGCCGCGCATCACCTCCAGCTCGCGCGCGAGCACGCCGATTTCGCGCGTGGGCTCGGGGGGCACGGGCGTGGTGAGGTCGCCCCGGCCGATGCGCAGGGCGGAGTCCATCAGCCGGCGCAGCGGGCGCGACAGGCCCCGCGCGGTGAGCAGCGCGATGACGGCGAGGGCGGCGAGGGCGAGCGCGCCCATGATGGCGAAGGTGCGCGACAGCCGCTGCAGGGGGCCGAAGAAGGCCGCGCTGCCCTCCACGCCCACCGCGCCCACCACCTGGCCGGACTGGGTGATGGGGGCATAGCCCGTCTTGTAGAGGCGCCCGTCGGAGCCGGTGAAGAGCACCTGGCTGGCGGCGTGTTGGCCGGCGAAGACGCGCGCCAGCTCCAGCCTGTCTCGCGCGAGCTCCGGCACCTCCGCGCCCACGGGCAGGCCGCCGCCCACGTCCGCGCGCACGCGCCCCTGCACGTCCACGGCGAAGACGCGGCGCACGTTGCTGGCCTCGCGCACGCCTTCGAGCAGGCGCACCACGTTGCGCCACGTCCGGGTGCCGCCCACGTCGTCGCCGGGCTCGATGGTGAGCATTCGCTCGCCGTTGAGCTGGCTGGCGGTGGCGGCGGCGATGTTGGAGAGGCTGGTGCCCAGCTCCTCCTCGAGGATGGCGCGCGCCAGCTGGTACACCGCCGTGCCCGTCACCGCGAGGATGAGCAGGGTGGGGACGAGGAACGCCGCGAGCAGCCGCGTCGACAACAGGTGGGGGACGTCCCTCCAGCGGAAGGTGTTTCGGCGCTCCGGGCTCATGCGTGGGCCGGACTCTAGCCGAGCCCCGCTTCGAGGGCCCTGCCTCCTCTGCTAGAAGACGGGCACCGCATGTCCTCTCCTCTTTCGACCCGCGCGCGCGAGGGCCTCCTCGTCCTGGGGGCCTCGGTCCTCGGGACGCTGCTGTTCTTCCATCGGCTGCTCGCCTCGGGGGGCGTGTTCTGTGAGCGGGACATGCTGCGCGTGTACGCCCCGACGCGGGAGTACTGGGCGACGTGTGTGAGCCAGGGCGCGTGGCCCAGCTGGTATCCCTTCAACGCGCTGGGCCAGCCCTTCGCGGGCGCCACCGTCACGGGCGCATTCCACCCGGCCAACGTGCTGATGCTGCTGTTCGACGGCCCGGTGGCCCTCACGGTGATGGTGCTCGCGTGTTATCCGCTGGCGGCCACGGGCACGTACCTGTTCCTGAGGGCGCGGCGGGTGGGCATCGAGGCCTCCGTGCTGGGGGCGCTCGCCTTCACGCTGAGCGGCTATCTGGTCAGCCTCACCAGCAACCTGTTGTACCTCCAGGCCGCGGCCATGCTGCCGTGGCTCCTGCTGTTCTCGGACGCGGTGCTGACGCGGGCCTCGCGGGCGGCGGCGGGCGCGCTGGGCGTGACGCTGGCGCTGGTGCTGCTCGCGGGAGATCCACAGGGCTTCACGGTGGGCGGCGCCACGGTGGCGCTGGTGGTGCTCCTGGGGCCGCTGGGTGAGGGCGTGACGCGACGCCGCGCGGCGCTGGTGGCGGGGGCGGGGCTCCTGCTCGCGGTGGTGGTGGCCGCCGCGCAGCTCTGGGCCTCCGCGTCGGTGTTGCCGGAGACCTTCGCGCAGCGGCGCACCGCGGAGGCCGCGCAGCTGTGGTCCGTGCATCCGCTGCGGGTGCTGGACATGACGGTGGGCAATGTCCTGGCGCTGGAGCCGCCGCTCCGGGGCGCGGTGGCCCAGGGGTTGTTGAGCCTGGGGACGACGGACTTCTGGGCGCGCTCGCTCTACGTGGGCCTGCCCGTGTTGTTCCTGGCGGGCGTGGCGGCGTGGGCGCGGCGTCGGGAGCGCTGGGTGCAACTGGCGCTCGGGTTCGTGGGGTTGGCGGGGCTGTTGATGCTCGGCCGACACACGCCGCTCTACGGGTGGGTCTATGAGCTGCTGCCGCCCTGGAGGGCCTTCCGCTATCCGGAGAAGCTCACGGTGCATGCCACGTTCTGGCTGGCCGTGCTGGCCGCGTGGGGCGCGGACGTGCTGCTGGAGCGCACGCGGGACGAGCGTCGACGCGCGGCGTGGGGTCTGCTGGGCACGGGCGTGGGGGTGTTGCTCCTGGCCATGACGGGGACGGGGCTGTGGCTGGTGGAGTCCCTGCGGGGGCTCTACTCGGGGCCCGCGGAGGTGTGGCGGGAGGTGGCGCGCCAGCTGGGCGAGCGGCTCACGGTGGATGCGGCCTGCGTGGCCGTCAGTTGCATCGCCATGGGCGGCGTGGCCCTCTTGCGCGTGCCCGCGCGGCGGGTGGGCGTGGCGTGGGTGGCGCTGCTGGCCGTCGACCTCGGGCGCGCCACGGAGCCCGCGTATGTCTCCTGTGCGCGGAGTCTGCTCGATGCGCCGCCACCGTTCGTCGAGACGCTCCAGCAGCGCGTGGGGGCGCCTTTGCAGGGACGGGCGCGTGTCTTCACGGCCGCGGGCATCGCCCTGCCGGAGACGATGGAGGGCTTGAGCCCGGACGAGACGCAGGTGGCGGGCGCGCGCGTGGTGCTGGCGGCGGACTCGGCCGCGTCCTGGGGCGTGGAGAGCGCGAACTGGTATCTGCCCGCGCTGTCCGCTCGCGTGGCGGACCTGCTCAAGGACCCGCAGCAGTGGTGGAACCGCTTCGGGCCGCTCGCGGGCGTCGGGTACTTCGTGGCCGATGAGCAACAGGTGAAGGCCCGGGGGCTGCAGAGCGCGGTGCTCGCCACGAGCGAGCCGTTCCACGTGGCGCTGCTCGCGCATCCCCGTCCGCTCTCGCGGGTGTATCTCGCCAGGCCTCTGTGCGTGGCGAACGCCGAGGAGGGACTGGCGCTGCTCTCCTCGCCGGGCTTCGTTCCCGGAGTCCAGGCCGTGGTGGAGTGCCACGAGCCGTTGCCCGTGCCGCCCGAGGGTGAGCCACTGGGGCAGGCCAGGCTCGAGCGGTACGGGGTGGACGAGGTGGAGGTGACGGTGCAGGCGAAGCACCCGGCGGTCCTGGTGCTCTCGGATGCATACTTCTCCGGCTGGAGCGCCACCGTGGACGACGTGCCGACGGAGGTCCTCGTCGCCAATCACGCCCTGCGCGCGGTGGCCGTCCCGCCGGGTGCCCACCGCGTGGTGTGGCGCTACTCACCTCCGGGCGAGGGCGTCTCGATGGCGGTGAGCGGCCTGGGGTTCCTCGTGTGTCTGCTCCTCATGGTGCCCTGGCCGCGCCGCCCACGTCCCGCGCCCGGAGTCACGCCCTCCGGGCGCTCGGACACCCCTCACTGACACGAGAACGTGTACGAGCCGGGCGTGCTCCAGGTGCCGTCCGCGTTGATGTTGCGCACGGTGTAGCCGCTGAACGGATAGGAGGAACCCCAGCAGTCGCTGGCGCGCACGTCGTTGCGCACGGCCGCGGACAGGTCCCAGTTGCCCCGGCGGCGCAGCTTCTCGTACGCGGCCACGCGGTCGATGGCCTGCAGCCACGTGGAGTCGGCCGCCAGCACGTCGCGGCGCTTCTCCAGGAAGCGCTGCAGCCACGACGACTCGGTGATGCCGTTGTAGCCCACCGCCGGCGCCACCTGGCCCGTGTTGCCCAGCGCGTTGTTGGCCGCGCGCACCAGGCTCTTCACCCCCGACTCGCCGTGGTTGATGTACGCGTCATACAGCGCCATCTTCGACAGCGCGCTGGTGGCGCCCCACTTGTTCGCCTCCGCCATGGCCGGCGTGTAATAGAACTGGTCGCTGACCTGGTCCTGGCACGCCTTGAAGTCCGCGCGCGTGGTGTTGTTGTTGTAGCTGGTGCCCCAGTCCGCCCGCCAGTTGCCGAGGACATCCAGCTCCGACGTGGATGGCTGCGATTGCCCCGTGGACAGGAAGCGGTTGTTGATGGTCGTCAGCCCCGGCATGTACTTGGCCATCAGGTTGCCATTGGCCGCGCTGCGCCGCGCGTTGTAGCACTGGATGACCTGGATGGCGTCGCCCGTGCCCGTGCAGAACCCCGCGCGCCCGCTGGTATACCCGCGCCCGTCCTGGATGTTCTCCGAGTACGCATACGCGAGCACCGGCGTGTCGTTCTCCCAGATGCTCGTGAGGCCCTCCGACACCTTCTTCTGGTTCTCCGTCAGCCCGTTCCCCGTCGGAGGCGGCGTGCTCCCGCAGCTCGGGTCGCTGATGACGACGTTGCTCGCCGTCCACGACGTGTTCGAGTTCGTCGAGTAGTAGAACGTGTAGGACGCGTTCACCCCCACCGTCAGCCCCGAGGTGCGCGAATACGTGCACGTGCTCCCGCTCTGCGTGTGCGTCCACCCCGGCTCGTCGTGGTCACACGTCACGCCGCTGGGGACGCCGAACGCAATCGTCGGGCTCGTCATCGCCGCCGTGCCCGTGTTCTTGAAGACGAGCGTTCCCCACCAGTCCGCCCCCACGTACGTGTTCGTCGTAATCACATACGCGC
Source organism: Myxococcus guangdongensis (assembly GCF_024198255.1). Lineage (NCBI taxonomy): Bacteria > Pseudomonadati > Myxococcota > Myxococcia > Myxococcales > Myxococcaceae > Myxococcus > Myxococcus guangdongensis. Next base: position 336,651 of record NZ_JAJVKW010000002.1, on the reverse strand, counting down.
AGGCCGCAAGCCCCTGCGCCCCACGGGCCTCCACCGGCCCAGCTCCCACCTCCGCCCCTCCACACCCCACCAGGGCCCCGGCCCACAGCAGTGCTCCACACTTCATCCACAGTGAATCATTCCGATGACGACCCATGGGCGCTCTCCTTGGCAGACGCGCTCATGAGCTAACTCCGAAATAGCAGAAAGTCAGTTTAAACCCGCCTCGAGTCCGCCTGCCTGCCCTGCGAACGTGCCGGCCTCCGTTTGAGCGCGACCCAGCGTGCTTAGGTTTGCGCCAGACACATCAGTGCGACCCGAGGAGGAAGAGATGTCTTTGGAAACGATTCTAGTGTGGGCGGTCATCGGCCTCATCGCCGGTTGGTTGGCGTCGGCCGTGGTCGGCGGGGGCTACGGGCTCATCGGCGACATCGTCGTGGGTGTGGTGGGAGCGTTCCTGGGCGGCTTCATCTTCCGTGCCCTGGGGGCGGGCACTCCCTTCGGCGGACTCGCCGGGACCATCTTCGTGGCCTTCATCGGAGCGGTGGTGCTGCTACTCATCCTGAGAGCCATCCACTCGACACGCGTCCGACGCACATGAGTGGGCGGCTTCAGGTGCCGCGCCAGCCCTCGAGGGCGGTGACGACGGCGGCGAGCACCATGAGGCCTCCCACGGCTCGAGCCACGCGCGCGCTGGCGGAGGGGCGTGACTCCAGCCAGCCGCGCGCGCGGTCCGCGACCAGGGTGATGGCGCCGTACACCGCGCCCTGGGTCAGCGCGATGATGGACCCCAGCACGAGGGCCTGGAGCCACAGCGGCCCGTACGCCTCGCGCAGGAACTGCGGGAACACGGCGAGCATGAAGACGTAGGCCTTCGGGTTGAGCAGGTTGGTGAGCGCTCCCCGGCGGAACGTCGCCAGGGCGGAGCGCTGGCCGGTTTGCGAGGACGGGGAGAAGGTGGACGGGCTTCGCACCAGCGCCACCCCCATCCACGCCACGTAGAGCGCCCCCACCCAGAGCAACACGTTGAACGCGGCGGGCATCACCGTGAGCAGCACCGCCACCCCCGTCGCCCCCACCACCACGTGACACACGCCGCCGGAGATGATGCCGCCCACCGCGGCCAGCCCCGCGCGCCGTCCTCCCATCAGGGCGCTGGCCAGCACGAAGGCCATGTCCAGCCCGGGCAGGATGATGATTCCGAACACGAGCACGAAGAACAGCCAGAGATGGGACGTCTGCGTCATGGGGCGCCCTCGAGGGGGGAGCGGGGAGGGCGGCACCGTACGGAGCATGTAGGGCGGAATCGGTCCTGATTCGGGCGCCGCCTGGCGTTAGGTTCCCGACCCATGTCCCGGCCCACCACGCGCGTGCTCACCGTGCTCGAGTTGCTGCAGACGCATGGGCGGATGAGCGGCTCGGAGCTGGCGCGGCGGCTGGAGGTGGACCGGCGCACGGTGCGCCGCTACATCCTGAAGCTGGAGGAGCTGGGCATCCCCATCACCGCCGAGCGCGGCCGGGACGGCGCCTACATGCTGGTGGCGGGCTTCAAGCTGCCGCCGATGATGTTCACCGACGACGAGGTGCTGGCGCTGTCGGTGGGGCTGCTCGCCTCGCGCGGGCTGGGCCTGGCGGAGGCGGCCCCGGCGGTGGCCAGCGCCCAGGCGAAGCTGGAGCGGGTGATGCCCGCGACGCTGAAGCGGCGCGTGCGCTCCGTGGACGAGTCGGTGACGCTCGACATCTCCCGCGCCCGTGAGATGGCGGACAACACCGCGCTCGTCTCACTGAGCTCCGCGGCCCAGCTGCGCAAGCGCGTGCGCCTGGGCTACCGCGGCGCGCGCGAGGAGGACACCGAGCGCGACTTCGACCCGTATGGCCTGGTCTGGCGCGGCGGGCGCTGGTACGCGGTGGGCGTCTGTCACCTGCGCGAGGACTTGCGCACCTTCCGGTTGGACCGGGTGCGCTCGGTGCTCCCGCTCGACGTCTACTTCACGCGGCCGGACGGCTTCGACGCGCTGGCGCACGTGGAGGCCGCGGTGGCGTCGCTGCCGCGCGCGTTCGCGGTGGAGGTGCTGCTCGACACGGACCTGGACCGGGCGCGCCAGCACCTCTTCGCCACGCTGGGCGTGCTGGAGGCGGTGCCCGGCGGCGTGCGGCTGTCGGGACAGACGGATGACCTGGACTGGTTCGCCCGGGAGCTGTCGCGGCTGCCCTTCGCGTTCCACATCCAGCGCCCCGACGGGCTGCGCGCCGCCTTGGAGGCCCGCGCCCAGAAGCTGCTGGCCCTGGCGCGCGGTGGCTAGCGGGCTTCCTGCCGCTGCCGACGCCGGAACTCGGCCACCTTGGCCTTGTTGCCGCAGCCGGACATGGAGCACCAGCGCCGCAGCCCCGAGCGCGAGGTGTCCACGAAGAGCAGGCCACAGTCCTGTTGCTCACACGTCCGCACGCGCTCCGCCAGCTCGCCGCCGAGCAGCTCCGCGCCGTCGCGCGCCACCGTCACCAAAAGTCCTCGCACGTCCGCGCCCGCCCAGAACAGCCCACGCGGCCCCAGCTGCGGCGCGGGCGGCGGCTCCGCGGCCCAGCGGTTGAGGATGGAGCGGTCCCTCGCGGAGAAGTTCTCCCCGCGCGCGCGCGCCAGGGCCAGCCGGTGGAGCGCCTCGCGCAGCTCGCGCGCCTGGGCCAGCTCCTCCAGCGTGGCCTCCTGCACCTGCGCCGCCAGCCCCGCGGCGATGAGCCACCGGGTCAAATCCCTCGGCGTCTGGAGCAGCTCCTGGCTCGTCTCCTTCAGCCGCCCCGCCAGCGTCGCCGGCAGGTCCAGCGACACACGCCCCGCGCGGAACGCGAAGCCGTCCCTTCGCTCTCCCTTGGAAACCGGCGGGGCGGGGGGAGCAGCGCGTTGCCTGGCGACCATGGAGAGACCTCGAGGAGGGGGAACCGCAATGGCAAACTACCTGGAATGCGCGCCAACGCACGCGAGAAGTTGGTAACCCCTCAATGGGGTTTCATTTCGGCGCATGCGTGGGTTTCACCCCATGTCTGGCTTCGGGACGGAGCGCGCCCGGGCCCCTAGAGGAAGCGCGCGAGGACGCATGCACGCATCGTCCTGGTGCGGGCACGCGCCGTCACCCCGTCGTCACCGGCTCCAGAGGAAGTCGACGAGCACCAGGTAGTGCGTGGAGGCGGCGGCGATGACCATGAGGTGGAAGACCTCGTGGTAGCCGAAGACGGTGGGGTGGGGGTTGGGCCACCTGCGCGCGTAGACGACGGCGCCCACCGCGTAGAGCAGCCCGCCCACGACGAGCCAGGTCGCGCGCGGGGTGCCCACCACGGAGGGCAGCCGCAGCATCACCGGGGCGGAGAGCGCGCCCAGGATGACGTAGAGCACCGAGCGCACCCCTCGCGTGCCGGAGATGCCGAAGAGCGACAGGCCCGCGCCCGTGAGCGCGCAGGCCCACATCACCCAGAGCAGGTGCCGCGTCCACGCGTCCGGTGCGTCCAGCGTGGCCAGCGGCGTGAAGGTCCCCGCGATGAGCAGATAGATGGCCGCGTGGTCCATCCTCCGCAGGCGCTGGTACGCGGCGGGGCCCCACGTGGGCACGTGGTAGGTGGCGCTGGTCCCGAACATCAGCACCAGCGACAGGCCGAAGACGCAGTCGGCGAAGTGCTGCAGGCCCCGCGCGGGCGCGAGCGCGAGCACGATGAAGCCGCACAGCGCCGCGAGGAACGCGAGCGCGTGCGACACGCCTCGCAGCCGGGGCTTCACCTCCGCGACGACGGCGCGGAGCTCGGGAGGGACGATGGACGCCATGCCCCCTGTCCTAGTCACGCCGCGTCACCGGTGCGTCAGCGACTCCCACATCCCGTCCACCCGTGGACGCCGGGCCCGCCGCGAGCGTCGACTGCTCCGCACTCCCGGACTCCGCGGGCGTCCAGAAGCCCCCACGCGCGCCCCCGCGTCCTCGACGCGAAGCGTTGTCGCGCATGCGGTCCGCGAGCGCTCGCCCGTCCGTCAGGGTTTGAGTCCCTGGTTTGAGAGGGATTGGCCGGGAGGCGGGCTTTTCAATGTTTCATCCGGGTCCATGTCCACCCATTTGAAGCATTGAGAGGTTTTGGGCATACCTTGGTGTGTCGAATCACGTTTCGGGCCGTCCAACGCCAACTCCCTCGTCCACGGCCCGGGCCTCATCGCCCATGAATCAGTCGCAACCGCAGGTCATCGAAATCAACCTCGAGCGTCTCGAGCGCATCCGGGACGTGCTGGCGATGATTTCGCTCGGGGAGTTCAACCCGGACGAGCATCTCATCACGGTGGAGAACCATGACGTGTTCTCCTCGTTCGAGGACACCATCAACCTCTTCGCCCGCCAGCTCCACGCGTCCGTCCAGGAGAGCGAGCAGTCGATGCTCAAGCTCGACGCGGCCCGGCGCGAGCTGGAGGACAAGCTCTCCACCATCGAGAAGCAGCGGCTGGCCATCCGCGACCTGTCCACGCCCATCATCGAGCTGTGGGAGGACGTGCTCACGCTGCCCATCGTCGGCGTGGTGGACACCCAGCGCTCGCTGGAGATGACCGAGCGGCTGCTCCACCGCATCTCCCAGGGCAAGGCCCGCTGCGCCATCATCGACATCACGGGCGTGGAGGTGGTGGACACCTCCACCGCGAACCACTTCGTGAAGATGGTGAACGCCGCCCGCCTGCTCGGCACCTACTGCGTGGTGACGGGCATCAGCCCGGTCATCGCCCAGACGCTCACGCAGATTGGAGTCGACCTGCGGGACGTGAAGACGCTCGGCAGCCTGCGTGACGGGCTGAAGGAGTGCTTCCTGTACCTGCGCAACCACACCGCCCACCGCGCCCTCGACGCGGGTGGCCGGTAGCCTTCCGAACCCTTCTCAGGAACCCTGAACTCACATGTCTCAAGTCACCCACGAGCCCGGCATCACCGTCACGGGCGCGAGCGTGGCCTCCATCGTGGAGGCCATCCAGTCGTTCTCCGTCCTCGTCAGCGCGCTGCTGGACGTGATGAAGGTCCCCGCGCGCGGGGCGGGCGCCGAGCGCGCCATCGACGTGGCGGCCTGGTACCCCCTGGAGGACTACCTCCAGGCGTACCGGAAGATCGACTCCCTCTTGGGAGGGCGCGGCCTGGAGAAGGTCGGCTCGATGATTCCGAAGAACGCCGCGTTCCCGGCGGACATCACCGACATCCACAAGGCGCTCGCCTCCATCGACGTCGCCTTCCACATGAACCACCGGAAGAACGGCAAGTCGATGTTCAACCCCCTGACGGGGGAGATGGCGGACGGCATCGGCCACTACTCGTACAGCGCGGTGCCCGGGAAGAGCGAGGGCCACGTGGTGTGCGGCAATCCCTATCCGTGCCGGTTCGACCAGGGCCTCATCAAGGGCATGGCCCAGCGCTTCATGCCCCACGCCGTCGTCACGCATGACCCGAACCAAGGCTGCCGTCAGAAGGGCGGCGCTTCCTGCACCTTCGTCGTGACCTGGTAGCCGGCGGCGACCTCCCTCTTGTCCGCCGCGTCCCCGCCGAGAACGAGGGCGCGGCGGCATGCATGGAGGCTGCCTAGTTGGTGCCGCGCAGGGGCAGCAGCGCCCGCACGCGCGCGTCGCGCAGGAACAGGCCGCCCCAGGCGATGACGCCCAGCAGCACGGGCACGAGGAACGAGTCGCCCTGCCGCACGTGCGTCACCGTGGCGCCGCCCAGGTAGCCGGTGACGAGGATGGCCCCCAGCACCGCCGTGCGAGGCACCGCGTAGAGCAGCGCGGAGAGCAGCTCCACGACGCCGATGGGCAAGAGCACCGACGCCGGGAAGCCCGACTTCGCGAAGCCCTCCACCACCTCCGGGGGCTGACGCAGCTTCATGGACGCGCTGGCGACCAGGGCCAGGACGACGAGGCCGGAGAGGACCCGGCCCGTCCAGAGGGCCCAGGGCTTGGATGCGGGGATGGCGGTGGGGGCGGCGGTCGTCATGGGGGACGGCTCCTGATGGGAGTGGGTTCCGAAAGGTTCGTCGGTTACAACGGGTAACCGGCGCACCTGTAACGGTGGCCCGATTTGTCCGCAAGAAGGCACATCCATGTCACCGCCTCCCGCGAAGCGCTCCCGCTCGAAGACCCCCCACGGCGCCACCGAGTCCTGTCTGGCGGTGCGCGACATCCTCACGCGCGTGGGCGACAAGTGGAGCGTGCTCGTCGTGGGCAGCCTGGGGGAGGGGCCGCTGCGCTTCAGTGACTTGAAGCGCGGCATCGAGGGCATCTCCCAGCGGATGCTGACGCTCACCCTGCGGGGGCTGGAGCGGGACGGGCTGGTGACGCGCACGCAGTACCCCACGGTGCCGCCCCGGGTGGAGTACGCGCTGACGCCCCTGGGGCATACGCTGCTGGAGCCCGTCCAGGTGCTGGCCCGGTGGGCGCTGCGGAGCCGCACCGCCATCCAGACGGCCCGGGGCCGCTACGACACGCGGCCCGCGACGCCCGCTCCGTCCGGTCCCACGCGGAGGTAGGGCCGTCAGTCGAACATGGCCCGGAGCGCGTCGCCCAGGGTCTCCACGCCCACCACGCGCAGCTTCGTGGCCTCCATGCGGCGGGCGCTGCCCGCGGGCATCACCACCCGCTTGAAGCCCATCTTCGCCGCCTCGACGAGCCGGGGCTCCACCTGGCCCACCGCGCGCACCTCGCCCGCCAGGCCCACCTCGCCCAGCACCAGCGTGTGCGGGTCCAGCGGCCGGTTCTGCAGGCTGCTCACCAGGGCCGCGCAGACGGCCAAATCGCACGCGGGCTCGTTGAGCTGCATGCCGCCCGCGACGTTGACGAACAAGTCACACCCGACGAGGGGAATCTCCTCCTTCTTCTCCAGCACGGCGGCGAGCAGGGCCACGCGGTTGCTGTCCACGCCGATGGCGGTGCGCCGCGCGGTGCCGTAGCCGGTGGGGGCCACCAGCGCCTGCACCTCCACCAGCAGGGGGCGGGTGCCGTTGAGGGTGCTGGTGACGACGCTGCCGGACTTGCCCGCGGGGCGCTCGGACAGGAAGAGCGCGGACGGGTCCGTCACCTCCACCAGCCCCGCGCCCTTCATCTCGAAGACGCCAATCTCGTTGGTGGAGCCGAAGCGGTTCTTGTGCGCGCGCAGGATTCGGAACGGGTGGCCGCGCTCGCCCTCGAAGTAGAGGACGGTGTCCACCATGTGCTCGAGCACGCGGGGGCCGGCGATGGAGCCCTCCTTCGTCACGTGGCCCACGATGAAGGTGGGCACCCCCGTGCGCTTGGCGTAGGCCATCAGCCGCCCGGCCACCTCGCGCACCTGGGTGATGCTGCCCGGCGCGTTGCCCAGCTCCGGCAGGTACATGGTCTGGATGGAGTCCACCACCAGCGCGCGCGGCTGGAGCGACTCGGCGGCGGCCAGCACCCGCTCCGCGTCCGTCTCCGCGAACAGGTGGATGCAGTCGCCCTCCACGCGCAGCCGCTCGGCGCGCATCTTCGTCTGGCGCAGGCTCTCCTCGCCGGAGACGTAGAGCACCGCGCCCTGGCGCGCGAGCTTGTCCAGCGCCGCGAGCAGCAGCGTGGACTTGCCGATGCCGGGGTCGCCGCCCAGGAGGACGACGGAGCCCGCCACCACGCCGCCGCCCAGCACCCGGTCGAACTCCGCGATGCCGGTGCGCTGGCGCACCTCCGCGTCACCGCTGACATCCTTGAGCAGCATGGGCTTCGCCGCCCCACCCGAGGCGCCCCAGGCCGGGCGCTTCTCGTCCTGCTTCGCCCCGGCTTCCTCGAGCAGCGAGCTCCATGCGCCACAGTCCGGGCACTTCCCCAGCCACTTCGCCGTCTGGTACCCGCACGCCTGACAGGTGTAGTGCGTCTTCGCCTTCGCCATGGGTCGGGTGTGTACCGCACTACCCTGACGTCGCCACGGGCGGACGAGCAGGCACGTCTGGAGGGCAGGCAGGCTTGGTGTCAAGACCCATGCCGTCGAGTTGTCCCTTGGGGAGGGGCGACCCAGCTTCATTCCCACGGGCGGCGCGAACGGCGCTGACCCTCACACAAGCCGGATGGGCGCCACTGCGTGCGCCTCCTTCACCACTCACTGTGAGGTCGTGTCATGGGGATCATCGCTTTCCTGGTCATCGGTCTTCTCGCCGGTCTTCTCGCTCGGGCCCTGATGCCCGGCAACCAGTCCATGGGGCTGGTGGCCACGACGCTCTTGGGTATCGTCGGCTCCTTCGTGGGTGGCTTCGTCGGCTCGCTCTTCCGCAGCGACGGCCGCGTCTTCGACCTGCACCCGTCCGGCCTGCTGTTCTCCGTGCTGGGCTCGCTCCTGGTCCTGTTCCTGGTGGGACTGGCCGGCCGGCGCCGCGTCCACGTCTGACGCCAGCCCGCATGACATGAAGGGTGGAAGGCCGGCGCTCCAGGGTTCTCCTCGGGCGCCGGTCGTCCGTTCGGGGCGGGGCGGAGGGTCGTCAACCTGTTCTCGCTGAGTGGTTGACAAGTCTCCGGCGCCCGCGCACGTTCGCGCTCCTCACGTCCGTTCGAGGAGCCCATGTCCGACGCCGCCACCGAGTCCTTCCATGGCCACGCCCACCACGCCGAGCCCGCTCCGGAGGGAGTGGCGGTGCGGCACGATTGGACGCTGGCCGAGGTGAAGGCCGTCTACGCGCTGCCGCTGTTGGACCTGGTCCACCGGGCGCAGACGGTTCACCGCGCGGTGTTCCAGGACAACAAGGTGCAGCTGTGCTCGCTCTTGTCCATCAAGACGGGCGGGTGCTCGGAGGACTGCGCGTACTGCCCGCAGGCGGCGCGCTACAAGACGGGCGTCAAGGCGGAGAAGCTGATGGCGGTGCCGGACGTGCTGGCCGCCGCGCAGAAGGCCCGCTCCGCGGGGGCCACGCGCTTCTGCATGGGGGCCGCGTGGCGCGAGGTGAAGGACGGCCCGCAGTTCGACAGCGTGCTGGAGATGGTGCGCGGGGTGCGCGGGTTGGGGATGGAGGCGTGCGCCACGCTCGGCATGCTGACGGACAGCCAGGCCAGGCGCCTGAAGGACGCGGGGCTGTCCGCGTACAACCACAACCTGGACACCTCGCCGGAGCACTACGGCGACATCATCTCCACGCGGCTGTACGAAGATCGGCTCCGCACGCTGGGCCGGGTGCGGGACGCGGGCATCTCCGTGTGCTGCGGCGGCATCATCGGCCTGGGCGAGTCCGTGGATGATCGCTGCAACCTGCTGCGCACGCTGGCCAACCAGGACCACCACCCGGAGTCGGTGCCCATCAACGCGCTGGTGGCCGTGGAGGGCACGCCGCTGGCGGAGCAGCCCCGGGTGGAGACGGTGGACATGGTGCGCACCATCGCCACCGCGCGCATCCTGATGCCCCAGTCGATGGTGCGGCTGTCCGCGGGGCGTCAGCAGATGAACGAGGAGGCGCAGCTGCTCTGCATGATGGCGGGCGCGAACTCGTTGTTCTTCGGCGAGAAGCTGCTGACCACGGGCAACCCCGAGTACACCCAGGACATGGCGCTCTTGGAGAAGGCGGGCATCCGTCCGCTGGAGCCCCGGCAGGACCGGTAGGGCGGTGGCGCGTGAGTGATTCGACGCGCGACGTGGCCTCGGAGTGGGCGCGCGAGGACTTGTCGGCGCTGCAGGCGCGGGGGCTTCGGCGTGGGCTGGAGCCCCTGGATTCGGCGCAGGGGCCGGTGGTGACGATGGGGGGCGAGACGCTCGTCAACTTCTCGTCCAATGACTACCTGGGGCTCGCGGCGTCCTCGGCGGTGAGGGCGGCGGCCATCTCCGCGGTGGAGCGCTACGGCGTCGGGACGGGCGCGAGCCGGTTGGTGGTGGGCGACACCCTGGCGCATCACCGGCTGGAGGCGCGGCTCGCGGCGTTCGAGCGGGCGGAGGCGGTGCTGCTGTTCAACAGCGGCTACGCGGCGAACACGGGCATCCTCCCCGCGCTGGTGGGGCCGGGGGACGCGGTGTTCTCGGACGCGCTGAACCACGCGTCGCTGGTGGACGGGTGCAGGCTGTCGCGCGCGAAGGTCGTCGTGTATCCGCACGCGGATGTGGAGGCGCTCACGAGCGCGCTCGCGTCGACGACGGCGCGGCGCAAGCTGGTCGTCACGGACACGGTGTTCTCCATGGATGGGGACCTGGCGCCGCTTCGCGACATCGTGGAGGCGTGTGAGGCGCAGGGCGCCGCGCTGATGGTGGACGAGGCGCATGCCACGGGCGTGCTCGGCGCTCGGGGCGCGGGCCTGTGCGAGGAGCTGGGGTTGGAGTCGCGGGTGGCGCTGCGCATGGGGACGTTGAGCAAGTCGCTGGGCGGGCAGGGGGCCTACGTGGCCACGTCGCGCGGGGTGGCGGACCTGCTCACGAGCCGGGCGCGGCCGTTCATCTTCTCCACGGCCTTGCCGGCGGCGCTGTGCGCGGCGGCGGAGGTGGCGGTGGACGCGGTGGAGAAGGACGTGGAGCTGCGCGAGCGTTTGTGGCGCAACATCCGACGCTTCGCCGAGGGGTTGAGGGGCCTGGGGCTGCGCGCGGAGGCTCGCAGCGCGGTGTTCCCGGTCATCCTGGGCGAGCCGGAGCGCGCGCTGGACGCGGCACGGAGGCTGCGTGAGGCCGGGGTGCTGGTGAAGGCCATCCGTCCGCCCACGGTGCCCGAGGGGACGAGCCGGCTGCGGTTCTGCCTGTCGGCGGGACACACGCTGGGGCACGTGGACCTCGCGCTCGAGGCGCTGCGGCACGTGGGCGTGCATGACCGTGGCACGTCGTGGTGAGGCCCTCGGGCCGCGCCTCACGCGCGCGGCGTGGTCGCCACCCAGAGGTCCTCTCCACTCCGGACGTCGAGCGTGCGTGCCCCGGGACGAAGTGGGCTTCACGCGAAGGCCCGGGCATGGAGCTCCTCGCTCGGGGATGATCCACGGAGGGAACACCGCATGAGCCGACCGTTCCAGATTTTCGTCACCGGCACGGACACGGGGGTGGGCAAGACGCAGGCCTCGCGCGCGCTGCTGTCCCTCCTCGACGACGCGGGCCTGTCGCCCCAGGGCTTCAAGCCCTACGAGTCCGGCTGCGCCTCCCTGCGCGCCCCCGCCGACGCGCTCTCGCTGCGCGAGGCCGCGGGCAGCACGCTCCCGCTGGACGTCCTGTGTCCGCACCGCTTCCGCCTGCCCGTGGCCCCGGGCGTGGCCGCCGCGCGTCTGGGGCGCGAGCCGGACTGGAAGCTCACCCTGGCGGCCTGGAGGCAGCTGAAGGGCGGCCCCGCCGTGGTGGAGGGCGCTGGCGGGCTCTTCGTCCCGCTGGACTCGCGCCATGACGTCATCGACCTCATCCAGACGCTGCGGCTGCCCGTGCTGCTGGTGGCGCGCGCGGGGCTGGGCACGCTCAACCACACCGCGCTGTCGCTCCAGGCGCTCGCCGCCCGCCGCATCCCCGTGCGCGCCGTGCTGCTCTCGCGGAGCAGCGCCACCCGTGATGTCTCCGAGCGCGACAACCGCGCGCTGCTGGAGGCGCGGCACGGTGTCCCGGTGCTCGGGCCGGTGCCGTTCGAGCCCGACGCGCGACGTCGGCACACCGCGTTCCGGCGCGCCCTCCGCCCTCTGATGCCGTGAGCGCCGGGGCCGAGAATTCGGCCTCCCGCGCGTTCGGCCGGACGGACGGGTGCTACAGGTCGCGCAAGTTTTCGGGTGACGCGGCCGTGAAATGGACGGGCCGATTTTTCCGCGCGAGAAAGCCGTCACGAATGGCGGACATCATCGACCTCACGTTCCTCGCGGACGTCCGACGCTTCTTCAACAAGCTCATCGACCAGAGGGGGCTGTCCTACTTCCTCCAGAAGGACGGAGCGCGGCTGTTCCACATCGAGCCCACCAAGGTGGAGCTCGTCCTCCGCACCGCCCTGCGAGCCAGGGACCCGGAGCTTCCCAGGCCTCATGAGAAGGCCATCGAGCACTGCCGCAAGGAAGTGCGCCGCGAGCTCATCCGCCGCGTCGCCAACGCCATGCTGCAGACGGGGCTGTGAGCCGCTTCTCCCTCCGCTCGGACTTCTCCCGCACTCCGAATCCACTGGCGGACGCGCTCGCCGGGCACCGCGCCCAGGGCCTCCCCCTGCTGGACCTCACCGTCTCCAACCCCACCCGCGTGGGACTCCCGGCGCCCGACGCCGGCGCGCTCCACCCTCCCGGCGCCTTCGACTACGCGCCGGAAGCACTCGGCCTCCCCTCGGCTCGCGAGGCGGTGGCCGGGTACCTCCGCTCCCGGGGCACCGCCGTCTCCCCGGAGCACCTGGTGCTCAGCGCGAGCACCAGCGAGTCCTACGGCTGGCTCTTCAAGCTGCTGTGCGAGCCGGGTGACGACGTCCTCGTCCCCGCGCCCTGCTACCCCCTCTTCGAGCACCTGGCGCGTCTGGAGGCCGTCCAGACGCGCTCCTACCGCCTTCCACTCGCGCACGGCTTCGGCCTGGACGTGGGCGAGGTGGAGGCGGCCATCGGCCCGCGCACCCGCGCCGTGCTCATCATCAACCCCGGCAACCCCACCGGCCACTTCCTGCACGAGGGCGAGCTGGCCGCGCTCGCCGACGTCTGCGCGCGCCACCAGCTGGCCCTCATCAGCGACGAGGTGTTCGCCGACTACGCCTGGGACGCCGTGCCCGGACGGGTGACGACGGTGGCCGGCCGCGCGCTGCCCATGCCCACCTTCAGCCTGTCCGGCCTGTCCAAGGTGGCGGGCCTGCCCGGCCTGAAGCTCGGGTGGATGCACGTGGGCGGACCCGAGGCCGCGCGCGACGAGGCCCTGGCCCGGCTGGAGTGGGTGGCGGACACGTACCTGTCCGTGGCCACGCCCGTGCAGCTCGCGCTGCCCCGGCTGCTCGCCCACGCGCCCGTGTTCCAGGAGGCGCTGCTCGGGCGCGTGCGCGCCAACCGAGAGCACCTCGCGAGGGCGCGGCCCCCGGGCGCGACGTGGGACGTGCTGCCCGCGCACGGCGGCTGGAGCGCGGTGCTGCGGATTCCGAGGGAGCCGGGCGAGGAGGCCACGTGCCTCGCGCTGCTGGCGGCGGGGGTGCTCGTCCAGCCCGGCTACTTCTACGACTTCGGCGGGGGGGCGTTCCTGGTGCTCTCGCTGCTCACCCCACCCGAGGACTTCATCGCCGCCCTGGCGCCGCTGACGCGGGTGCTCGGGGCGTCGGGGTAGAGCGCTCCTTCCACGCACCGGCGCCTTGAGTCCGCAGCCGGAGCGATGAGCTCCACCATCCATCGCCGCCCTGGCGCCGCTGACGCGGGTGCTCGGGGCGGCGGGGTAGAGCGCTCCCTCGGCTGCGGGAGCGCTCCTTTCACGCACCGACGCTCTTCAGTCCGCGGCGGGAGCGATGAGCTCCACCGTCTGGAAGGCGCCGTCGACAATCCGGAACAGCTCGTACTCGGACGGGGCCTCACCCGTGGCGTCGAAGTCCAGCGCGCCGCTGGCGCCCTGCACGTTGATGAACTTGCCCGCGCTGATTTCGCCGCGCGCCTCCGTGAAGCGGCTGAAGCCCAGCGCGTAGGTGGTGGCCGCGGTGGCCGGAGGCGGCGTCACCTTGGCCAGACCCTGCGCGATGCGGTCGCCGGTGATGGGCTGGGGGTTGTTGACCTCCGCGCCCGCCGCGAACGCCGCGCCCAGCGCCACCAGGTACATGGAGTCGTACGCGTGCGCGGTGAAGGAGAACTGGCCCGGGTCCGTGCCGCTGTACGCCGTGCGGAAGCGCTCCTTGAACGTGGTGTAGACCGCGTCACCCGGACGCGCCTGCGCGGGCGCGGTGCCGTAGGCGCCCTCGACGATGCCCTTCGAGGTGCCCAGCGACGTGATGAGGTTCGCGTCCTTGCTCGCGTCCGTGAAGAAGTAGCGCTGGCTGGTGCGCCCCTGGCTGGCCGCCTGGGTGATGATCTTCGCGTTGTCCTCGGAGAAGCCCATCATCACCGCGATGCTCGGCGCCGGGTTGGTCGCCAGGTGCGTCACCGCCGCGGTCACGTCGCCGTTGCGCGCGTAGAACGCGGAGGAGGGCGTCCGGCCGTTGCTCACCCGGCCGAGGACGGTGTCGAACAGGCCCTGACCGTAGGCGTCGTTCACGTAGACGAGGCTCACCGTGGTGGTGTCCGCGAAGGGGCGCTGGTCCCCGTCCACCGCGCGCACGTTGCTCACCAGGTCCGCGATGATGCGGCCCTGCAACCGGTCCGACGGCGCCGTGCGCCACACCAGGCCCGCGTCACCGGACGCCGCCGTCTTGTCGCTCAACGTGGCGATGTCGGGGCTGGTCGCCGTGTGCGTCATCAACAGCACGTTGCGCGGAATCGTGATGGTGCTGATGGCGATGGTCTGCGCGCTGCCCGAAGAGAAGATGGCGGGCACGCCGCGCTCCGTCACCAGCCACTCGGCCTGCTCGCGGGCCCGGGCCGGCTCCGAGCGCGTGTCGCAGATGAGCAGGTTGAAGCGCCGACCGCCCACGCCCTCGCGCTGGTTGATCTCCTCCATCGCGAGCTTGAGCGCGTTGAGCGCCTGCTTCTCCGACACGTCCTCGCCGGTGGACGTCGTCAGGGGCAGCGCCGCGCCCAGGACAATCGGGTTGCCCGTGGTGGGGCCCACCACCTCGCCGCAGCCCTCCGGCTGGGGCAGGCAGAAGCCGCCCGTGGAGCACACCTGGTTGGTGTCGCAGTCCGCGCTGGTCTCGCACTCGTCGAGCCCGCCCGCGGTGGTGAAGCTGCAGCCGGCCAGCAGCGCCGCGCAGCACGACATGAGTCGCAGGGTCTTCATCAGAAGCTGACCTCCAGACCCGCGCCGGTGCCACGAGGCGCCAGGGTCATCCGGACCTCGCCTTCCACCGGGGGGCCGTCTTTCGGATACAGGATGATGGCGGTGATGGCGCCGGCCAGTCCCACGCCGAAGCCGATGTCCGCGAGCAGCGCCTTGGTCTTCGTATTGTCCGCGAAGGTCTGCTTGGTGTCCTCGGTGCGCGCGGCGTCGAACTTCTCGCGCTCGTCGCTCGCCTGCAGGCCGAACAGCACGCCCGCGCCCACTCCCAGCACCGCCACGCCGCCCACCGCGAACGCGGCGATCTTCTGGCGCTGGTAGGACTTGATGGCCCGGTCCAGCTCCGCCTGGCGCTGGCGCAGGTTCTCCTCCTCGGCGCGCTGCGCGGCCAGCTGCTCCTCCTCCGCGCGCTTCTGCGCCGCCGCCGCCTCGCCCTGCAGCTTCTGGCGCTCGGCCTCCGCGGACGCCTGCGCCTGGTTCTCCTTGTCGAGCAGCAGCCGCAGCTTGTCGATGCTGCGGGCGCTGCGCTTGAGCAGCGCCGGGTCCGTGCCCTCGGTGTTGCCCACGTATTGCTGGTACCAGGAGAGCGCCTCGCGCAGGTCCCCGGAGTTCTCCAGCGCCACGGCGATGTTGAAGATGAGCCGCGGGTTGGGCTGGGCCTCGTGGGCCTTCTTCAGCACGTCCGCGGCTTCTTGGTACTTGCCGGCTTGATACAGCCGCTCGCCCTCCTTGATGAGGGCCGCTGGATTCTTGGCGCGCTGGGCGAACGCCACCGGGGGCGACAGCGCGAGGGCCGCCGACAATACGAAGACCAGTCTCATGATGAACACGAGACTAGCGCGCCTTCCGCCCCAGGGCGAAGAGGGTGACCTCACACCTCGTGAAACGGGTCGGGGCCGCCTCCACTCCCAGGCTGGGAGGGGGAGCGGCCCCGACGGGTGCTTCAGGGCGCTACAGCCCGTTCAACTCAGTGCTCCAGGCGCGAAATCAGCAGCTTGCGCTGGAGCATGAGGGCCTCGGGCGCCTTGGTGCCCAGCTGCTCGAAGAAGACCTCCTGGCTCTTGAGCTCGCTCTTCCACTCGTCCTCCTTGATGGAGGTGGCCTCGGCGACGGCGTCCACCGACATGTCCAGGCCCTTGAGGTTGAGGCCCTCGTCCTGACGGGGCACCCAGCCCAGCAGCGTCTCCTTGGTGGGGACGCGGCCGTGCACGCGGTTCACCACCCACTCCAGCACGCGCATGTTCTCGCCGAAGCCCGGCCACAGGAACTTGCCGTCCTTGTCCTGACGGAACCAGTTCACCTGGAAGATCTTGGGCAGCTGCGGAATGGTCTTCTGCATGTCCAGCCAGTGCTGGAGGTAGTCGCCCATGTGGTAGCCGCAGAAGGGCAGCATGGCCATGGGGTCGCGGCGCACGACGCCGACCTTGCCCGTGGCCGCCGCCGTCGTCTCGCTGCCCATGGTGGCGCCCAGGAACACGCCGTGGGTCCAGTTGAAGGCCTGGAGGACCAGGGGGACGGTGCTGGAGCGACGGCCGCCGAAGATGAGCGCGGAGATGGGCACGCCCATCGGATCATTCGCCTTGGCGCTGAGCACCGGGTTGTTGGACATGGGCGCGGTGAAGCGGCTGTTCGGATGCGCCGCCTTCTCCGGGCTGCCCTTCTTCCACGGCCGGCCCTGCCAGTCGGTGAGCTCCTCGGGGACCTCGCCGTCCTTGCCCTCCCACCACACGTCACCATCCGGCGTCAGCGCCACGTTGGTGAACAGCGTGTCCTTGGAGATGGTCTCCATGGCGTTGGGGTTGGTCTTGTTGTTGGTGCCCGGGACGACGCCGAAGTAGCCGGCCTCCGGGTTGATGGCGTACAGCCGGCCGTCCGGGCCCGGGCGCATCCAGGCGATGTCGTCGCCCACCGTTTCGATCTTCCAGCCCTTGTACTCGGCGGGCGGAATCATCATCGCGAAGTTCGTCTTGCCGCACGCGGACGGGAAGGCGGCGGCGACGTAGGTCGTCTCGCCCTTGGGGCTGGTCACGCCGAGGATGAGCATGTGCTCGGCCAGCCACCCCTCCTCGCGGCCCAGGAAGCTGCCGATGCGCAGCGCGAGGCATTTCTTCCCGAGCAGCACGTTGCCGCCATATCCCGAGCCGAAGCTCCAGATGGTGTTGTCGTGCGGGAAGTGGCAGATGTAGCGGCGGTCCGGGTTGACGTCGCCCGTGCTGTGCAGGCCGCGGTTGAAGTCGTCGCTGTCGCCCAGCATGTCCAGCGCCTGCTTCCCCATGCGCGCCATGATGCGCATGTTCAGCACGACGTAGATGCTGTCGGTCAGCTCCACGCCGATCTTCGTGAAGGGGCTGCCGATGGGGCCCATGGCGTAGGGCACCACGTACATGGTGCGGCCCTTCATGCACCCGTCGAAGAGGTTGCCGAGCTTGTGGTACGCCTCGTCCGGCTCCATCCAGTTGTTGGTGGGGCCCGCCTCGGCCTTGTTCGGCGTGCAGATGAACGTGAGGTGCTCCACGCGCGCCACGTCGTTCGGGTTGGAGCGGTGCAGGTAGCAGCCGGGCCGCTTCTCCTGGTTCAGCGGGATGAGGATGCCCTCGCTCACCGCCTGCTCCGTCATCCGCTTCTTCTCGGACTCGGAGCCATCGCACCAGACAATGCTGTCCGGCTGGGTCATCTTGGCCATCTCGGCCACCCAGGCCAGCAGCGTGGGGTTGTTCGTGGGGGCCTTGGAGCCCTCCGCCGCCACTTGCGTCGAAGCCATGGAAGTATCCTTGTGTTCTCTCAAGATAGGGGCTCCCGGTCCTGGTGAAGTAGGGCACGGCCCCTACCAGCGGGAGAGACGACAAAACTTCTGGAAGGGGCGCCCAAAAGCAACTGGCGTCGGAAGATGACCCGCCTCACTGGGCTCAATCTCCTAATTCCTCTTATCAGCGCTCGGTCATCTAGTAGTTGACGACACGGTGCGGCAGGGGCTCGCCGCCCGGCCGGACAGGGCACAAGTTGGCGGGCCCCACCGGTTTTCCATGACCATCGCCATCGTCCTGAGCGTCGTCCTCGTCGCGCTGGTTCTGTTCACCATCGATAGCATCCCCATCGAGGTCAGCTCGCTGGTGGTGGTGTGCCTGTTGGCGCTGACGGGGGTGCTGACGCCGGCGCAGGCCTTCGAGGGCTTCAGCAACGACACGGTCATCTTCATCTTCACGCTCCTGGCGATGACGCAGGGGCTGGCGGCGACGGGCGTGGTGCAGCTGGTGGGGCAGCGGCTGGCCTTCTTCGCGCGCTTCGGCCATCAGACGTTCGTGATGGCGATGATGGTGGTGGTGGCGGTGTTCTCGTCCGTCATCTCCAACACGGTGACGACGGCGGCCTTCCTGCCGGTGGCCATCGGCGCGGCGAACCGGGCCAAGGTGCCCAAGAGCAAGGTGCTCTTGCCCCTGGCGTACGCGTCGATGCTGGGCGGCATGGTCTTCCTCTACGGCACGTCCACCAACCTGGTGATGTCCGCGGCGCTCGAGCGCATGGGGATGCGGCCCATCGGCGTGGCGGAGCTGGCGCCGGTGGGCTTTCCGGTGGCGGTCATCGGCATCCTCGTCGTGGTGCTGCTGGGGCCGCTCCTGCTGCCCTCGCGGGTGGGAAAGGGGCGCGCGGAGGAGTGGACGCTGCGCGACTACCTGACGGAGGCGGTGCTGCCGAAGGGCTCGCGCTACCTCGGCAAGCCGCTGGCGGAAATCACCGAGGGGCTGGGCCTGCGGGTCATCGGGCTCCTGCGCGACGGCAAGGCGACGTCTGCCACGCCCGCGCAGGTGCTGAGCGGCGACGAGCGGCTGCTCGTGGAGGGCTCGCGCGAGGACATCCTCCGGGTGAAGGACCTGCAGGGCATCGAAATCCGTCCGGACCTGCGGCACGCGGACGAGGCGCAGCTCGACGAGGACACGGCGCTGGTGGAGGCCGCGGTGCCGCCGGGCAGTCCGCTGGTGGGGCGCAGTCTCAAGGAGGCGCTCTTCGTGGAGCGCTACGGCCTGGTGGCGCTGGCGCTGCACCGCCACCCGAGCCTCCAGCGCGTCACCAAGCTCCAACTGCTGGGCCGCACCTTCGGCGAGCGGCGCCTGTCGCTGTTGCCGCTGGCGGTAGGGGATGTGCTGCTCTTGCGCGGGCCCAAGCAGAAGGCGGCGGAGCTGTCGGACGGGGCGAGCCTGACGGTGTTGAGCGGCCACGAGTACCAGCCGCCGCGCTATGGCAAGGCGCTGCTCGCGGTGGTGCTTTTCCTGTGCGCGCTCGCCGCGGGCTCGCTGGACATCCTGCCGCTGTCGGTGGCGGGGCTCACCGGCATGCTGGCGATGATCGCCACCGGCTGCGTGGACGCGCGCAAGGCGTTCCGGGTGGACTGGCGGGTGGTGCTGCTCATCGGCTCCATGATGGCGCTGGGGCTGGCCATGGAGGTGAGCGGCGCGGGGAGGTTCCTGGGCCAGCGGGTGGCGGAGCTGGGGGACTTCGGCGGGCCGCGCACGGTGCTGGTGGCGCTGATGCTGCTCACCATCGTCCTGTCCGCGCCCATGTCCAACCAGGCCGCGGCGCTGGTGGTGCTGCCGGTGGCCGTCAACGCGGCGGCGCAGCTGGGCGTGGACGTGCGCCCCTTCGCCATCGGCGTGACGCTGGCGGCCAGCTGCTCGTTCATCACGCCGCTGGAGCCCAGCTGTGTGCTCGTCTACGGCCCCGGACACTACCGCTTCACGGACTTCTTCCGGCTGGGCACGCCGCTCACCCTGCTGCTCGTGGTGGTGCTGACGGTGGCGGTGCCGTGGGTGTGGCCCTTCGACGCGAAGGCGTCAGTGGATGGCCGCGCGCACGCCGATGTCCTCGAGCACCCGCGCCTCGTGGCCGAGCATCCACTCCATCCGCTCGCGCACGAGCGCGTCGTCGCCTCCGGACGCGGTGACGGCCAGCCGGAAGAACAGCGACTGGTGTCCGTCCTCGGACTGGGCCAGCTCCCCGTAGAAGCGCGCGAGCGCCGGGTCCGTCAGGCCCTCGGCAAGCAGTGACAGCCGCTCGCACGAGCGCGCCTCGATGATGGCGGCGACCAGGAGCCTGTCGGTGCGCCGCTCCGTGGCCGGGGTGCGCACCAGCTTCTGCAGCCCCTGCGCGTACGGGTCCCCGGAGTCCTTGGTGAGCGTGAGCCCCCGGGCCTCCATGATGTCGAGCACGCGGGCCAGGTGCGCGCTCTCCTCGCGCGCCAGGCGGGCCATCTGCGCGGGCAGCCCTGGCAGGTCCGGGTAGGCCTGCAGGAGCGACAGCGCGTTGGCGGCGGCCTTCTTCTCGCAGTGGGCGTGGTCCACCAGCACGGCGTCGAAGTGCTCGAGCGCCAGCGGGAGCCAACGCGGGTCCGTGGCCGAGTGGAGGATGACGGGGCCCTCTCCGGAGAGGGGGCGGCGGGAAGGCGTGGGACGGCTGCTCATGGAGGGCGCGGACTGTACGGCATCGCCCCCGGCCCGGGCGAGCTACTCCACCAGCACCAGCCGCCACGTGCGGCCGGCCAGGTAGCCGACCTTCCGGGCGATGCGGGCGGTGCTCTCGTCGCGCTCGTCGATGCGCATCGTCAGCCGGGGCAGCGAGGACAGCAGGTGCCGGGAGATCTGCCCCAGGCACAGCGTGGCGTGGCCCTTCTGGCGCTCGGCGGGCAGGGTGTAGAGGCCCTCGAGCTCCGCGCCGTATTGGGAGCGGCTGCCGATGTCCACCTTGAGCACCAGCGCGTCGTTCTCCTCCAGCACGTAGGTGCGCTTCTGACGCACGCGCTGGACGACGCGCGCCTCGTAGCCCCGAGGGTCCTCGGAGAGCGGGTCTCTCTCCATGGCCTCGCGCACGTAGCCCTGCGCCAGCGGCAACAGGCGGGGCAGGTCCTCCTCGCGCGCGAGCCGCAGCAGCGGATTGGTGAAGGGGCCCAGGTCGTCCGCGGACACGCTGAACAGCCGCTGCGTGCGCGACAGCCGGGGCTTGCCCGGGGACAGGCTGCGCAGGAGCGCGTCCACCGAGGACTTGTCGCCCACCGCGGCCTTCAGGCGCAGCGAGGAGGCCAGCGCGTCCGCGATGACGCTGGTGGCGCTCGCGTCGCTGGCGCTGGGCACCACGAGGCCACCTTCTCCGCCCACGAAGACGGCGGCCGTCAGCAGCTGGTTGTCGAAGCGCCCGTAGAAGGCGAAGGGGATGCGGCCCCGCGCGGCGATGCCGAACTCCTCCAGCAACCCCAGCAGGTAGAGGTTGTGGACCGGGTCCTTCGAGAGCAGCGCCCGCAGGGCGTCCGCGTCCTGGGGGCCGAGCTGTTCGACGGAGACGGGCATTGAGGTGGGGTTGGGGGCCTCGGGAACTTACTCCAACGGTACTCGGAACTCGAAGGGATACACCACCGTCGCCCGCCCCCCTCGGGACGGGGTCTTGAACCCGATGTCCAGGAGCGAGTCCACCACGCACGCCTGCACCATCGGGTCCGGGATGGTGCTCGCCAGCACCTCCCCCTTGTCCATCCGCCCCTCGCCCTCGCCGCGTGACTCCAGGTTGAAGCGCAGCTTCACGGCTTGTGGGCCCCGGTTTCGCTGTGCGGCATCCTGGAAACATTGCTGCACGAGCGGAGTCACCGCCTTGAGGGCGGCCTCGATGTCCTCGGGGCGGAAGTCGCCGTGGATTTCCTCGAGGGTGAACTCGCTCTGGATGACGCGGCGTTGGTCGGGCTGCTCGGGGACGGGGACTTCGGATTGGGGCGAGGGGAAGGCGGGGGGCGGCACCACGGGCGGCGGGGTGATGCGGGGCGGCGGCGTGGGTGCGGGGGCCGGCGGAGGGGCCTCGGCGAGGGGCTCCTCGGGCGGTGGCGGCGGGGAGGTGGGTTGGGTGAGCCAGTAGGCGAGGGCGGCCAGGAGCAACAGGATGCTCAGGCAGACCAGGGGCAGGGCGATCCAGCGGTGGGTGGAGCTCTGGGACATGGCGCACTCGGGTGAGGCCCGCGGAGCGGGCGCGCGAGGATATGCCGACGCCGGTATCCGTGGGGCCCGCCTGCGCGGATGCGGGCCCCGGAGTCCATGGGGGACCTCAATCGCAGGAGCGCTGGTCGGGCTTGCCGTCGGTGCACTTCCCCATCGGGGCGAAGCGCGACTCGGCCTCGGTCACGACTTCGTCGACGGGGCGGGCGCACTCGTTCTGGGCGAGCGTGCCGCGCACCTCGAACAGGCGCAGCACCTCGGCGCAGCGCTGTTGGAAGGACTTCACGCCCTCCTTGAAGAGCGGGCGCATGACCTGGGGCGAGAACGCGTAGCCGCTGGCGGTGGCGAGCTGCGACTCGGGTCGGAACATCCACGACGTGCGCCAGCTCGACGCGACCTGCTCGAAGCGGGCGGGGCCCAGCCACATGCTGGTGGCGGCCTGGAGCGAGCGCGGCTCGGTGGGGACGAAGCCCGAGCCGGTGCGGCGGCAGTAGGGCTCCACCACGGTGGTGTCCTCCACCTGCGCGAGCCGCAGCGTGCAGACGTTGTACTCGGCGAAGCGGCGGCCCACGGCGGCGAGCTCCGCCTGCTGCACCTCGCCCACGCGCGGCTGGGCCACGAACAGGTCGATGGTGCGCATCAGCGTGGAGACCGCGTTCTCCGGGGCCGGCACGGGCGTGGACTCGAGGTTGCCGGTGGAGATGACGAGCACGCGCTCGGCGCCGCGCTGGACGGCCTGGAGCACGGGCAGTCCCGAGCGCACGCCGCCATCCATGAAGGTGCCCGCGTAGCGGCCCTTGCTGGTGGGAATCCAGGGGACGGGCTCGGCGAGCACGGGCTCGACGATGGAGGCGAGCACGGCGTTGATGAGGCCGTCCACGCGCTGCGCATCGGTGGCGGTGGGCGAGAAGTCCGCGGGGTCCTGGTCGCTGACGCCATGGACGTCACCGGTCTCGAAGTCCACGGAGACGGAGACCAGCTCCGTGCCGTTGGTGAGCTGCGCGGGGACGACGGCGGCGCGCAGCTTGCTCTCCACGCCGTCGAAGCGGACCAGGCCCTTGAGGTCGGTGGCGATCTTCCAGACCCACGTCGAGTTGACGCAGTACAGGTCCGACTCCACCGAGCAGGTGTAGTTGCCCAGGAGCATGTCGCGGGCCTTCTGCTCGTGGCCGGGCGTGTGGAACAGGTCCACCAGGGTGCTGATGAGCGCGCCGGTGCTGGAGCCCGCGGCCAGGTCGATGCGCGCGTCACCGCAACCCTCGGGCTCGGGCTTGCCCCGGCACTGCTCGAGCACGCCGAGCATTCGCCACATGATGCCCGCGCTGAAGGCGCCGTTGGCGCCGCCGCCGCTGAGCACCACCGCGTTGGAGGGGCGGCCCAGCTTGCGGCTCCAGCGGCGGGCGCTCACGTACTGCGCGGCGGACTCGGCGCCCTCGCGCAGGCCCTGGTTGAGCAGGCTGGGGTTCATCGGGTCCGACAGCGAATCGCCCAGCGCGGCGAGCGACGCGGCGATGCCCATCGCGTTGCCGAGGAAGCGCTGCGCGTCGACCTCCGCGGCGGTGGGCGCCGTCGGGTTGACGCTCCGGGGTTGGGCGGGCAGGCCCCAGATGCCGCCCGGGACGGTGGCGCGCAGGAAGGCGTCGTAGCAGGTGGCGTTGCTGCCGCCGGCGTGGGCGCGCAGGCACTCCACCTGTTCGACGATGGGGCGGGGGGCGCTGCCCAGGGCGGACATCCACTTCGCCACTTCGGCGGGGTCGGCGTAGGCGTCGATCAGGTGGGAGCGCGTCAGGCGGCCCACGCGCTCACGGAAGGAGGGCGGAAGGGGCGGCGTCTTCGGCTCCGAGGGCTCGTTGAGCGCCTCCAGGATGTAGCCGGTGCGCAGGAAGCAGCCGCCATGGAGGGTGGCGAGCAGCACGAGACACAGCAGGGACGTCCGACTTCGGTTCACGAGCTTCCCCCGTCATGGAGCGTGACTCGGGGGCCTGGAGGTGTGAGGGCGCCCCCCTGATGACGACTCGCGAGCAGGTTACCGCAGGAGGCCCACGTCGGAGTGCGTTGTCGTGAGGGGCGGGGTGCTTCGTGGCGTCGCGATGAACATCGCAACCACACGGGATTGCGGAGGCCAGGGGCCGCGGTGGAACTCGCGCGCCGCGCTTCCTGCTTCCAGGTGGAGGAGACGACGCGAGGCCCACCGCCGTGAAGGAGTGGGCCTCGCGGGTGCTCCGGGTGTTTGGTGCCGTGTGCCTTACGGGTACACCTCACGTCGGGTCGTCGTGCCCGGCGTGGAGATGGCGCCCTCGGCGTAGACGCGCTGGCGCTTGCTCACGCCCAGGCCCGCGCCGAGCACGGAGGCGATGAGGCCCAGCAGCAGCGCGCCGAAGATGCCCCAGAAGACGCGGCCGGACTTGTCCGCGGCCACGAGCGCGCCCTGCTGCACCTGCTCGCCGACCTGACCGACCTTCACCTTGGCGGCGTCGATCTGCCCCTGCACGCGGTTGGCGACGTCCTCCGAGTCCTGTCGTGACAGGCGCGTGTTGTCCGCGATGGAGCTGACGAGCAGCTCGCGGTCCACGTTGCCCGTGCGCACGGCGGTGGTGACGATGTCCTTCGTCGCGGCCTCGAGCTGGTTGGCGGTGATGGCCGGCTTGCCCTCGGCGCGCAGCCGCTCGTTCACCGGGCCGAGCGCGTCGTTGGCGTTGAGGCCGAAGGCGTTGGCGACCTGGTCACCCTGGGAGGCCGCGCCCGCGACGGCGGCGCCCGTGGCACCCACCACGCCCGTGGCCGTGCGCACCGCGGTGCCGACGATGGTGGAGACGACCATGCCCATGAGGGCGACACCCGCGATGGTCGTCAGGCCCCACATCACCGCGCCGTGCATCGCGCCGCCGCCCTTGTCCACGACGCCCGCGGTGCGAGCGGCGACGAAGCCTCCGGCGAAGAGCGCGATGAGCGGAGCGATGAGGCCCCAGATGCCGGTGCCGATGCCCGCGGAGCGTGCACTGCCTGGGTTGCTCGGGTCGACGGACGACAGTCCGAGCGCGAGGCCCAGCGAGTACAGGAGGATGAGCACGCCGAGCGCGACGAAGGTGCCGCCGAGGATGGCGCCCCAGCTGAGCTTGAAGGGCGTCCCCGCGCTGGCGGAGATGACGCCGGGTTTCTCTCTTTCCACGATGGTTGTTGCCATGGGCCGGGCCTCCTGCCGCGGTGAGCACCCCTGAAGCGGGCTGCTCGGGTTCCGCGGCAAAGATGGGCATCGTCGAGCAACGGACGATTCCACGACTCCAGGACGCCTCCTCGGTGAGAGGGAGACGGCGGGGGCTCACCGCAGGTCGAGTGCCTCGATGAGCACCGCTTCCTTGGCCACCACGGGCGAGCGGGGAAGGGCTTCGATGGAGAAGGCGCGCAGCAGTGCGTCGAGGGTCCTGGGCGTACCGTCACCGAGCCCGCTCCATGCGGCGAGCAGGCCCAGCACGCGCTCGGGGGCGACGCCGCGCTCTCTCAACTCCGCGAGGGCAAAGGCACCCTCGCGCTTGGCGAGGCGCTTGCCGTCTTCGCCGTGCACGAGCGGGACGTGGAGGAAGTCGGGCGCTCGTTTCGACAGGGCGTCGTAGAGCTGGAGCTGGCGGGGCGTGGAGGAGAGCAGGTCGTCGCCGCGCAGCACGTGAGTGATGTCGGTGGCCGCGTCATCGACGACGACGGCGAGCTGGTAGCTGGCGACGCCGTCGTTGCGGCGCACGACGAAGTCACCGACCACGGCGTCGACGTCCTGGGTGTAGGGGCCCACGAGGGCGTCGACGAAGTGGACCTCGCCGGGGCGCGCGCGGAAGCGGATGGCGGGGGCGCGGGTCTTCGCGCGCTCGGCGATCTGCGCGGAGGTGAGGTGGGCGCAGGTGCCGGGGTAGCGGGGGCCTTCCTCGGACAGGCCGTGGGGCGCGCTGGCGGCGCGGGCAATCTCCCCGCGGGTGCAGAAGCACGGGTAGACGAGGTCCTGCTGTTCCAGGGTGACGAGGGCCTCGCGGTAGAGGTCGTCGCGCTGACTCTGAACGAGGGGTGTTTCATCCCAGTCGAGGCCGAGCCAGCGCAGGTCCTGCATCAGGTCGTCGACGTACTGGGGCTTGCAGCGAGCGCGGTCGAGGTCCTCGATGCGCAAGAGGAAGCGCCCGTTGGCGGCGCGAGCCTGGAGCCAGCCGAGCAGGGCGCTGCGGATGTTGCCCAGGTGCATCCGGCCCGTCGGGCTGGGCGCGAAGCGTCCGCGGAAGTCACTCATGGGCGGCACCGAGGATTCGTGAAGTGCCCATCGGTGACAGGAGATGAGGCGCGAAGTCGTGTCGAAATGCGCTCATGGGCGGACGAGCGGCTTGCGGATGGCATCGGCAGGTTTGCGGACGGGGGCCACGGGCTTCGCCGCGTCCGCGACAGGCACGGCATAGACGGTCTGCGAGGTGCGCGTGTTGCGCGAGGCGCCGGGAGTCGGAGAGAGCGGCACGGACTCGGTGAGTCCTGCCTCCACGCCGCGCGAGGCGAGCTGTGCCGCGAGCGCCCGCAGCGGGTCGCCCGCGTCGAGCAGCTCCAGGTCCATGGCGATGCGAGGCAGTCTGCGTGGCGAAGTGTCGCCGGGCGCGAGGACGAACGCGTCGAGGGCGAGGCCCGAGCCCGAGCGGGACAGTGTACCGAGCACGACGAAGTCAGCGCCGAGGTCGCGACCGAGGGTCGACGCGGCCTTGAGCGCGGACGCATCGAGCTGATTGTTGGAGAGTGAGAGCGCCAGAGACGCGGCAGGGCCGTCCCCTGGAGGCATGAGGATCACGGGCACTTCGCGCTCGGCCACGGCCTCCGCTACTCCCGAGATGCTCTCGCCCGAGGGCAACGTGGCCCGCCAGAGGTGCGCGCCCGGAGGCACATGCAGCACGCGGACGGGCGTGGTACCGACGGCGACGCCATCGAGCGTGACTTCGACACCGGAGGGAACGGACTCGAAGCGGAGCGTGGCGCGCGGCTGCGCGGCGTGGGTGGTGCGAACGCGCTCGACCGTGTGCGCGAAGAGCGGGGACGTGGATGCGAGGGGAAGGGGACGCCCCGGCGCGATGGAGAGCGCGTGGGTGAGGGCCTGGGCGGCCTCGTCATCGCGGCCGACGGCGTAGCGCACGGCGGCGCGGAGGGCGTAGGTGTCCGCGAGCTCCGCGCCATCCGTGAGATGAACGGCGTTGTCCGCGTAGGATTCGAGCGCGCGGCCGAGTGCGGCATCGGCGCGGGAGAAGTCACGGGCGGCGCGCGCGGTGGAGGCCTCCTGCACGGCCGCATGGGCGGCGGCGAGTGCATCGACAGTGGCCTCGGAGGGCGTGGTCGCGGGAGGGTCGACGAGCGCGAGCCCCGCGGTGCCATGGACCTCGGAGGCGAGCCGCGCGGAGAGGCGCGGGCCGGCGCGCGCGGGGACATCGCCGGAGATGGCCTGGAAGGGCAGCACGGCCACCTTCTTCCGAGGCACGCGCGGCTGCGCGGCGAGGGAAGAGGCTCCGAGAACGAGGCAGAGCAGGAGCGCGAATCGCTTCATGGTCGGCAGTGACTCCGGCCGTGTTCCTAGCACGGAGCCGCGTTCCGTGCCGCCAGCCCCCTTTATAGGACAGGCCCTGTGAGAACCGACTGCTCACTCGCCACGGAACGGGAGGTCCCGAGGCGAATGGTTGCTACGGGGATGCATCCAAGAAGAGACCCCTCATGGACCCGAGGGCTGGGGCCTGGCGGGCAGCGGCAGGGGTCGAGGCTTCAGCCCATGGCGCTGCTTGAACGCGGTCCATTCGAGCTGTAGCGCATTGAATCGCTGCGCGTTCATCTCGGCGCGGCGCATGTCCGGCTTGAGGACAAGCTTGGGAGGCGGATGGGGTGTCTCGCCACGTCTTGCTCGCAGGAGGTTGAAGGCAGTGAATCCCCAGGGGGCCATCTGCCTGTTGAGGACGATGGTTTCCAGGACGCGTGTGGCCATCTGGTCGAAGCTCCGGTGCGGGACGTCTCGGAGAATCATGAGTGTCATCATGAACGAGAGGTCCAGCGACGGCGCGCTCACGAAATCTCGTGCCACTTGTCCGAGCTGTGCCGATGTGAGCGAAAGGGAGGACTCGCTGGGAGGCATGAAGGCGCTGTATTGGGGCAGGCTCGCCCCGGGGATCAGGTCATGCAGCCCATCCCAGCGCGTCGCTGGAAAACGTGCGGCGAGCACGTGCCAGTCCTGTCGCGCTTTCGTCCGGACGGGTGACGTCTCCGGAAGTGATGCGGTGAGCGCATGTGCCTCCCGCGCGGCCTTCACGACTTGTCGGTACGCGTCCAGTTCGGACTCGTTCTCCAAGGGGCGCACGCCGTAGGCCATCCCCACCGTCCACCACTCGTCCTGTTCCTCGAAGAGGAACGCGAGCACCCGCTTCCCTTTCGTATAGCTCGCAGGGGCCGGGCAAATGGATGTCGAGGAGGAGGGCACTTCGAGGGTCATTCCTGGTCGGGCCGAGCCCATCAGTGACTCCAGGACCTTCAACCGCGCGATATCCCCTGGGTCATCTGCCCAGGTATCGCCAGCACGTCTCGGGGCCATGCGGACGTTCTCCACCTCCACCCAGACGATGCTGTTCGCTTCCTGCGTCAGCGACCAGAGTGTCGGCGGCGCAATGGGATAGGCACTGGCCAGGGGGGCATGGAGCCACAGCACGACGAACGTCAAGAGTCGCAGACGCATCATGTCGACCTCGCGGACGAAGCAGGGGTCTCGAAGCATCTCGAATCGCTCGCCGCGAAGGTCCATGGCCTGACCATCGCTTCGCCGCGATTCCGTCATGCCTGGACGCCCCACGCGCGTCGATGGCGCTTCCCCCCATTCGCCATCCGGAGAGAATGTCCGCACCCGGCCGCCCTGGCCGAGCTCACCGTCGGCGGCCGCGCGAAGCGCTACGCCCGCGCCCCCACGCCATCGCCCGCGAGGTCGACCGTCACACCGCGGACCACTTCATCCTCTCTGGAGACCTCACCGCGTACGCGCTCGACAGCGAGTTCAAGGGCGCGCCAGGCCCTGGGCCCCCTCTACGCCGCAGGAGGCATGCATGGGAGGAGACCTCCGGCCTCCTCGTGGGCTCCAGGTTCACCCGAGGCGCCTCGCGTGCTGACCGTGCTCCGCCGGACGAACCTGGAGGGCTCCCTCTCAGTCACGTCCTCCCGCTCAGGGTTCGCCGGCCCGTCAGCGTGGTCGTCGTGGTCGTCGTGGTCGCCTCCAGGCGACGCCATGGGAACGTGAGCGCGAGTGCGACTCCCGCCAGGCCCACGATGCAGTAGATGAGTCGCGAGAGCGCGCTCGCCTGCTCCCGTGTCTCGCCACCGAAGATGGCGGCCACGAGGTTCCAGTTGAAGAAGCCAATCAGCCCCCAGTTGATGGCGCCGATGATGGCGAGTACGGCCATGCCCTTCGCGAGTCCCGACTTCAAACGATCGGCTTCCAGTCGTTCCATCACCTGTCTCCTCGGGTCGTCATTGCGTTGAACCAGGAGGCGCGCGTCGCATCCTCCGGCTGTCAACGTAGGGTCCACGGGAACCACGTGACGCGATGGCCCGACCGCTCTCGCGGGTGGCGGCGCTGCATCCGAGCCTCATCGCCCCGCCTCACTGGCGCCTGGGGCGTGCCACCGGAGGCCCGCCCCGTCGGGGGGCGCCGTGATGCCCGGGTCTGCGCATCCTCGATGCATTGGAGAAGAAGAGGATGCGATGAATAGAAGAGCCCCTTCGCATCACCACGCCTTGAAGGTCGCGCTCGGCGTCGTGGCCATGGCGCTGGTGTTGCTGGTCGTCGCGTTGGCGGTGAAGCCATCCTGGCTCGGCGAACAGCTGCGCGGTCAGGTCGAGACGGCCGCCACCCGTGCACTCGGTCACAAGGTCACCCTGGAGAAGCTGGACGCCCATTGGTTCCCGCGGCCGGGCGCCACCCTTACGAACCTCCGGGCCGAAGGTGAAAGCGACGAGCCTGCCTTCATCGAGTCGCCCCGCGCGAGCGCCACCGTCCAGCTCTGGCCGCTCATCCGGAGCCTCGGCAAGGACGTGCGCGTGGGCGCCGTGGAGCTCGAGGCGCCACGGGTGAACCTGGTCCGGCGCGAGGACGGGACGTGGAACTACGAGGCCGTGGGGCGGGCATCGGGAGGTTCGGGCACAGAGGGAGGAGGGGAGACCTCCGTCGATGCGCTGAGGATTCGGGATGGCGTCGTCCAGGTGACGGACCGACAGGCGGCGGGAGGCACGGCCGTGGCCGCGCTCCAGGACCTGGATGTGGACCTGAAGCACGTGGGCCCCGGCCTGCCGCTCGAGGGCTCACTGAAGGGGGCGGTGGCCGCCGCGAAGCAGAACGTGGCCGTGGACTTCAAGGTCGACCCGCTCCCCACGCGCAAACCAGAGCCGGGGCAGCCCTGGCCCACGGTGACGATGCACCTGCGCGGCAGGGACCTCTCCGTGCGCGCGTTTCGCGACTTCCTGCCCCCCTCGGTGAGCGCCTCCTTCACCGGGGGCCTGGTGGACGTCGACGCGGAGGTGAAGACGGAGGCGGGGCACTACGTCCTCACGGGCCACGGCGCGGCGAAGGGGCTGAAGCTCCGTGGAGATCCAGCCAGCGGCTCGTTCGACTTCGGCTCGCGGGTGGACCCGGCCAACCCGAAGGCCACGAAGCTGGACTTCACCCGCCTCGCGCTCTCGGGCCCGGGACTCGAGCTGGGGGGGACCGCGTCGGTCCAGGTGGCGCCGCTGCGCGTCCGGTTCGCGCTGGAGGGCAAGGAACTCGACCTGAGCCACCTGCTCGGCGCGCTCCCGCCCGAGTCGCAGTCGCAGGCGCCCTCCGCCGCGCTCCCGGCCTCGCTGCGCGCGCGGCTCGCGAAGGTGGACGTGGCCGGTGTGCTCAAGCTCGCCAGTCTCCGTCATGGCGCGCTCCAGGCAACGGACGTGGATGCGCAGGCGAGGCTGGACGACGGGGTGCTCGTCGTTCAACGCGGCGATGCGACGGTGTACGGCGGCCGCGCGGACCTCTCTGGCACGAAGGTGGACCTCACGAAGTCGCAGCCCGCATGGACGTTGAAGGCGAACCTCGAGGGCTTGGACACTGCGCGCGCCTTCCAGGCGCTGTCGGGGCATTCGTCATTGCAGGGCCTCGCGAGTGGCGAGCTCCACCTGGTCGGACAGGGGCTGGACTGGGCGGCGCAGCGCGAGCACGTCACCGGAGGCGGGAGCGTGCGGCTTCGGGACGGGGCACTCTCGACGACGGACCTGGGGGCGACGCTGGCCCCGGTCCTGGCGCGAGGGCTCACGCAGCTGGGACAGCCGGGCGCCGCGGGCAGCGTCCAGAAGGCGGGCAAGGGGACCCGGCTGCGGGACTTGAGCGCGCGGTTCGACGTCCGGGATGGATGGGTCTCGTTCTCGGAGCCCATGGCGTTCCAGTCGGACCTGGGCGATGGGACGCTGAAGGGGCGGGTGGGGTTGGATCAACGCCTGGAGCTGGAGGGCACGGTGAAGGCCTCCAAGGACTTCGTCTCGGGTCTCACGGGGGGCGCGGTGCCGGTGAAGGCGCCGGTGTCCATCCCCCTCACCATCACCGGCACGTTGAAGGAGCCCAAGGTGAGCGCGGGGAGCCCCACGGACATCGTGAAGGGGCTGCTGCCCGCGGTGCCGAAGGCGCTCGAAGCCCCCGTGAACCAGGCTCGCAAGGGCCTGGGAGACCTGTTCCGGAGACCTCGCAAGTAGCTGGCGCGCCAGTCCCATGGGCGGGCATGCACGTGTCGATGGGGCTTCCCCCCATCCCTCATCCGGAGAGAATGTCCGCACCCGGCCGCCCGTTCCCGGGCGGGAGTCTCATGCGCTTCATCCACTGTTCCGACGTCCACATCACCGACGACTACTTCGCGCTGCCCCTGCACAAGCTCGGCTGGCGCCGCTGGGTCGCCCTGGCCGAGCTCACCGTCGGCGGCCGCGCGAAGCGCTACGCCCGCGCCCCCCACGCCCTCGCCGCCATCGCTCGCGAGGTCGACCGCCACGCCGCGGACCACCTCATCCTCTCCGGCGACCTCACCGCGTACGCGCTCGACAGCGAGTTCAAGGGCGCGCGCCAGGCCCTCGGCCCGCTCTCCGACGACCCGAGCCGCTGCACCATCATCCCCGGCAACCACGACGTCTACACACCCGGGAGCCACCAGAAGGGCCGCTTCGCCAGCCACTTCGGCCACCTGCTCCACAGCGACCTGCCCGAGCACCGCCGCGAGGGCGCCTTCCCCTTCGTCCGCCTCGTGGGCTCCGAGGCCGCCGTCGTGGGCCTCCTGTCCGCCCGCGTCCCTCCCTCGCCCGGCCTGTCCTACGGCGTCATCGGCGACGCCCAGCTCGACGGCCTCGCGGCCCTGGTGAAGGACCCCCGCCTGGACGGCCGCGCCATCCTCGTCGTCGTCCACCACGCGCCCCTCACCCGGAAGGGACGCGCCGACCGCTGGCACCACGGCCTGCGCGACGCCCAGGCCCTGCTGCGGCTGCTCCCGGGTCCCCGCCACGCCGTCCTCCACGGCCACATCCACCAGCGCTACCACCACCCCGCCACCGCCGAGCACCCCCACATCTTCGGCGCTGGCTCCTCCACCGAGGCCGGCCACGAGGGCTACTGGCTCATCGAGGTGGCCCACGGTCAGGTCGTGGGCGGCCAGCCCCACACGCCGCCCCTGTGACAACGCCGCGTCGTCGGCGGTAGAACCCGCCCCATGACGCATCCGCCGCACGTCTCGCCGCCGGCCACGGACCTGAGCCTCGAGGAGTACAAGACGCTGCGCGCCCTCCACCGCGCGGTGGACGACCTCCTCGAGGAGAGCCTCCGCGCACGCGAGAACCTCACGCAAACCTTCCGCCGCTGCTTCCCGCCCATCCTCGCCCTCACCGGCGCCCGCGCCGTGGCGCTGACCACCCGCGACGAGGACCTGCGCACCCGCACCTGGCAGGAAGGCGACTGGGGCGGAGACTTCCCCGGCCCGCTGCTCGACGGCCCCCCCGGCCCCCAGCGCCTGGGAGACGCCACGCTCATCACCCAGCCGCTCGATGTCGCCGGAGACCTCGTGGGCTCCTTCGGCCTGCTCATCTCCGGAGACCACACGTCACCGGAGGCCTCGGCCCGCGCCCTGCGCCTGCTCGACACCATCGCCGAGCAGCTGGACACCGTGCTGTGCCTGGTCCACACCGCGTCGGAGAAGCACCAGCTCATCATCCAGTGCAACGCGCACCTGGCCAACCCCGTGTTCGAGGTAGGCATGGACCAGGCCGTGCTCACGCTGGCCCAGCGCGTGCGCGTGCCCTCGTTCCTCCTGCTCTACCGCGACGCCGTGCGCCCCCAGGTGCTCCACTACCGCCTGTACCGCAACGGTCACCTGGAGTTCGAGAGCGGCGAGCAGCCCAGCCAGGACGTGGAGCGCGCCCTGCGCCAACACGGCCACCGCCTGTTGTCCGAGGAGGTCTCCGCGCTGCGCCAGCTGCTCCCCGGCCGCACCACCGAGGCGGTGCTCATCTCCGGCTCCGCCACCAGCGAGCCGTTGGGCAAAATCGCCGTCGCCTGTGACGAGGGCTTCTCCGCGTACACGATGGACCTGCTTCGCGTGCTGGCCTCCACGCTCAGCCAGCGCCTGCTCGACTACAACCGCGAGCGCATCCACCTGTCGCAGTTCTTCCCCACCAGCATCATCGACGCGCTCCTGCAGGACCCCAACTACGCGCAGCACCTGCGCGCGCAGGACCAGGAGGTGGGAATCCTCTTCGCGGACATCAACGGCTTCACGCGCATCTGCGAGCACGGCTTCGACAGCCCGCGCAACATCGGCCGCTTCGTGGACGAGTGGAGCGCGCGCGCCGTGGACTGCATCTGGGAGCACGGCGGCGTGTTCGACAAGATGGTCGGCGACTGCGTCATCGGCCTGTTCGGCCCGCCCTTCTTCAAGTCCAGCCGCCGCGAGCGCGCCGAGGCCGCCGTGCGGACCGCGTGCGACATCCAGGCGCTCACCGCCCGACTCGGAGCGCGCGAGGAGGTGGCCGCGCTGTGCGAGCGCGTGAAGCTGCCCGGGCTGGGCGTGGCGGTGGGCGTCAACCTGGCCCACGTCAACTGTGGCCTCTTCGGCCCCAACCGTCAGTACACCGCCTTCTCCAGCGGCATGAACCAGACGGCGCGCCTGCAGTCACTGGCGGGCTTCCGCGAGACGCTCGTCATGGCGAGCGCCCGGGATGTGCTGGTGGACTCCACCGAGCCGTTCATCCAGGGCCTGCGCTTCGGCGCGCTCACCGAGACGCCGGTGAAGAACGTGGCGCAGCCCCTGCGCCATCACCGGCTGGACACCCTCACGCCGTGAGGTGCGAGGCCGCGTAGCGCCGGGAGAAGTGAATCCACCGGCGCTCGTCCACCTCCACCTGCCACTCGGAGTTGGGCGTGAGCGGCAGCCGCTCCTTGAGGAAGCTCTCCAGCTGGTCCGCCGCCTTCACGGGCGTGAGTCCCGGCGCGCGGAAGGCGATGTGCAGCAGCACCTCCAGCCCCGCGGAGACCTCCACGCACGCGCTGATGCGCAGCGGGCCCACCCGGCGCTGGTACAGCGTGTTCTGACCCGGCCATACGGCTGGGTCCGTCTCACGGCGCGCGGCCGAGAGCCAGTTGGACGGCTGGAGGATGAAGTCGAGCAAGTCGCTGCTCGCTTCTTCCGTCGTCGAATGCTCCTGGATGGAAAGCATCGCCCACCTCCCCGGGGAAGCCGATGGAAAGAATGTGCCCACGGCCATGGAGCGTGCAAGAGCCCCCCCGCGGAAACCTCGCGGGTGTCCTCCAGCGACACAAGATGAAGGTGTGGGTCCGGAGGTCGGCACCTGGCCTCCGGCGGCGGGACGTTAACGGGCGCGACTGACATGCGCGCGCGAGCGCGTCACGGGCTGGTGGGAAGTGAACGGCGCGAGCGTCGCTCCACGGCGGACTTCAGCTGACCACAGCCCGCGTCGATGTCGATGCCCCGGCGTTGACGCACGGTGCTGGGGACACCGTGCGACATCAGCACGTCCTGGAAGGTGCGCACCGACTCGGGGCGGCTGGGCCCGCCGTCGTAGCCCACCGTGGGGTTGAGGGGGATGACGTTGACGTGCGCGTCCATGTCCCCCAGCAGCGCGCCCAGCGTGTGGGCGTGCTCCACCGTGTCGTTGCGTCCCTCGATGAGCGTCCACTCGAAGAAGATGCGGCGCTTGCGTCGGGCGATGTAGTAGCGGCACGCGTCCATCAGCTCCGCCAGCGGCCAGCGTCGGCCCGCGGGCACCAGCGCCGCGCGCTCCGCGTCCGTCGCGCCATGCAGGCTCACCGCCAGCTGCACCGGCCGGTCCTCATCCGCGAGTCGACGGATGCCCGGCACCACGCCCACCGTGCTCAGCGTGATGAAGCGCG
Organism: Myxococcus guangdongensis; assembly: GCF_024198255.1. Lineage (NCBI taxonomy): Bacteria > Pseudomonadati > Myxococcota > Myxococcia > Myxococcales > Myxococcaceae > Myxococcus > Myxococcus guangdongensis. Next base: position 301,477 of record NZ_JAJVKW010000002.1, on the reverse strand, counting down.
GCGCCATGGCCAGGCCCAGCGGGTCCACCAGGACATCCACCGCGGCCAGGGTGTTGTCGTAGTTGTGCAGCGGCTCGCCCATGCCCATGAGGACGATGTTGCGCAGCGTCTCGCCGGACTCGCGGAGGATGCGCTGCACGTGGAGAATCTGCCCCACGATTTCGCCGGGCGTCAGGTGACGCGACAGGCCCATCTGCCCCGTGGCGCAGAAGACACAGCCCATGGCGCACCCCGCCTGGGTGCTGATGCACACCGTCGCCCGTCCCTTGAAACGCATGAGGACGGTTTCAATCGTCTGCCCGTCCTCCAGCTTCATGAGCAGCTTGTGGGTGTGGCCGTCGGAGCTGAACGCCTCGTGGTGCGTGGTGAGCTGCCCCAGCCGCGCGCGCTCACGCAGGGCCTGGCGCAAGTCCGCGCGCAGCCCCTCCACCTCGTCCAGCGCCCGGGCCTGCTGTCGGTACAAGCCGGACCAGAGCACGTCGCGGTGGTGGGGCCGGTAGCCCCAGTCGGACAGCAACGCGCCGAGCGCGGGCCGCGTCAAATCGTAGAGGTTGGTGGGCGTGTCGGACGGCATGGCCAGGACGCCAGATAACACACCCGGGACCCTCGTCACCCGGGTGCCCCGAAGTGGGAGACGGACGAGTCCCCGGAGCGGACGGCCCCTGGAAGTCCCGGCGGCCGGGCCGGCGAGCCCCTGGCGAGTGCTGCCGGTGCGGGCGACCGTGCACAGGTTGTCCGCGCATGGGGCTCTCCATCCAGCAGGAGGAATTCGGTCCGGAGGACTTCGAGCGCTTCTCGCGCAGGCTCGACGAGAGCCTGGAGGCGCTGCGCATCGTCCTGGCGAGGCCCGGCTTCGGCGAGGGGCCGACGACGATTGGCGCGGAGCTGGAGTTGTTCCTCGTGGACGACCGGGGCTTCCCGCTGCCGATGAACCAGCAGGTGCTCGCGCGCACGAAGGACCCGCGCGTGACGCTGGAGATGGACCGCTTCAACCTGGAGGTCAACCTGCGCCCCGGTCCGCTCGCGGGGCGGCCCTTCACCGCGCTACGGGCGGAGCTGGAGGATTCGCTCGCCGAGGTGCGGCGCGCGGCGGCGGCCGAGGGCGCGCGGGTGGCGGTGATTGGAATCCTGCCCACGCTGCGCGAGGCCGACCTGGGCAAGGGCGCGCTGACGGCCCAGCCGCGCTACCGCGCGCTGAACAACGCCATCCGCCAGCGCCGAGGCAAGCCCATCGAGGTCGCCATCCGCGGCGACGAGGAGGCGCTGACGCTCGCCTGGGACGACACGACGCTCGAGGGCGCGAACACGTCCCTCCAGTTCCACCTGCGGGTGACTCCCGCCGACTTCGCGCGCCTGTACAACGCCGCGCAGCTGGCCACCGCGCCCGCGCTGGCCATCAGCGCCAACTCGCCGCTGTTCCTGGGACGCAAGCTCTGGGACGAGACGCGCGTGGCGCTGTTCCGTCAGGCCGTCGATGACCGGAGCGAGCCGGGTGAGGGCGGCTTCCAGCCCCACGCGCGCGTGACGTTCGGCCATGGCTGGGTGCGCGAGGGCGCCTACGAGCTGTTCGCCGAATCCGTCGCGCTGCACCCGCCGCTCCTGCCCGTCGTGGGGCACGAGTCCCCGCTGGAGCACGCGGCCTCGGGCCGTCCGCCGGGGCTGGAGGAACTGCGGCTGCACCAGAGCACGGTGTGGTCCTGGAACCGGGCCGTGTACGACCCGAAGGACGCGGGGCACCTGCGCATCGAGCTGCGCGCGCTGCCCGCGGGCCCGTCCGTCGTGGACATGGTGGCCAACGGCGCGTTCCTGCTGGGCCTGACGCTGGGGCTTGCCGAGCGCATCGACGCGCTGCTCCCCGCGCTGCCCTTCGCGCACGCCGCGGGCAACTTCATCCGCGCCTCGCGAAAGGGGTTGGACGCGGAGCTGCTGTGGCCGGGCGAGTCCGCGCCGAGCCCGCGCGTGGTGCCCGTGGTGGACCTGGTGCGCAGGCTCATCCCCGTGGCCCACCGGGGGCTGGTGTCCGCGGGCGTGGAGGCCGAGGAGGCGACCCGGATGCTGGAGATCATCTCCCGCCGGGTGGACACGCGCAGGACGGGGGCGCGCTGGCAGCGGCAGGTGCTCACGCGGCTGGAGGCGGGCATGCCCCGGCGGGACGCCCTGGCGGCGATGCTGGAGCGCTACCTGGAGCTCACGGCCTCCGGGGCCCCCGTGCACGACTGGCCGGTGGAGTAGGCGAGGGCGGCCGGGCGGCCTCGGGAGGACCCCCGCCGTTGCGAGCCGGGCGCGGCTGGGGCGAATATCCGGGCGCCCGCCACGTCAGCGGCAGAGGTCCTGCTCTTCGTGCCCATGTCCCGACTCCTTCCTCCTCTGTTGTTGCTCGCCGCTCTCGGAAGTGCCTGTTCCACCCTGCGAGGTCGCGCCGATGAGCTGGCGCGCAACGGCCAGTTCGTCGAGGCCGCCGGCCTCTATGACGACCTCGTCGCCAAGGACCCGCATGACAAGTCGCTGGTCACCGAGCGCGACGGCCTGCGCGGCAAGGCGCTGAGCCAGCTGCTCGGCAACGCGCGGCGCTTCCGGTTGGACGGCGTCGACGAGCGGGCCGAGGACGACCTCTTGCGCTTCCTCGACCGGCGCGCGCAGTGGAACGCCAAGCTCAGCGGCGGCCTGGAGAGCTCGCTCCTGGAGGAGATGGAGGGCACGCACCGGCACCTGCGCGCCATCATCGTCACCCCCGCGAGCCAGGGACAAGCGTTGACGGCGGAGGAGATGCTCATCCGCAAGCGCCCGCTGCTCGCGCACAAGGAGATGGTCGGCATCCAGCGCGAGATGGAGTCCTCCGTGCTCAACAGCGGCAAGGACACCTGCGGGCGGCTCAAGGCCGTGAAGTCCGACAACGGCTCGCACTGGCGCGAGCTGGTGTCGCGCTACTGCCGCCACTGGCGTGAGGTCGCGCCCGAGCCCGCTCCCGCCCCCGAGCTCACCAGCGTGCCCACGTGGGATGGCCAGGTGTCGGGCCTCGACTCCGCGCGCATGGAGCTGCTGCGCTCGCGGCTCTCGCGCGCCTACGAAGTCTCGCCCTGGTATTCGCCCGCCGCGAAGCCCCAGCCGGGGATGCTCCTCGCCGGCCGCTTCGACACGCGCCGCGGCAGCGAGAACGTGGCCATGACGGCGCCGTACACGGAGAAGGTCCCCTACACCGACCACGAGGAGCGCAAGGAGACCATCGAGGAGCCGTTCGAGGCGGACGAGACGTACACCGACAAGGACGGCAAGACGAAGACGCGCAAGGTGACCAAGGTGCGCACGTTCACGCGCAACTTCACCGTGCCCGTCACGCGCTACAGGGATGTGGCGCGCACCTTCGAGTTCCACGCGCTGCGCCTGTCGGTGGATCACCAGCTCACGCTGTCCTCCTCGGGCGTGCTGGACCCGCGCCGGGGCCCGGTGGCGACGGTGCTCCAGGACCACCTGTCCGAGTCCTCGCTCGAGCACGACGTCCACTTCGAGCCCGGCGAGGTGCGCCCGCGCCGCGCCAGCTTCACGTCCCCCGAGGGCTGGCTCGAGCAGCGCGTGGAGCTGATGGCCCGGCGCTTCGCGGAGTCGCTCTCCATCCACTGGCGCGAGTCCTACTGCGACGTGCCCATGCGCACATTGGACGAGGCTTCCCGCTGTGCACGCGCCGGCACCCAACTTCCCACCCCTGCATACCAGCTGCTCTCGGAGGTGCTGGGCGACGACGCGGCGCGCATCCCCGCGCTGTTCGTCAACCGCTGACGCGGTGCGAGAGACGCGTCCGGTAATCGGCGGGTCAATTGAGACTGGGTGGATTGTTCCAACAGTCTGACGTGAAATACCCGTGAGTGCGGGTCAGACTCCTTTGTCAGTATTCGTACTCAGCAGCGGAAATTTTCACACAGAGGACCGTATGCATCCGAATGAAGTCCGAAGCATCGCTCGTCGCGGGACACTCGTGATGTGGATGGCTTCTTCTCTGGCGCTGACCGCTTGCGGTGGCGCGGACGTGGAGGCCGCATCCTCCGGTGATGCCACCGTGGCGGAGCAGTCGCAGAGCGCCGTCGCGGACCGACGCATCATCGTCTACCTCACGCCGAGCCAGCAGCTGTACGCGGTGGAGGACGGCAAGTCGACGCTCATCGCCGAGCGCGCGAGCACCCCGTCGGTGTCGCCGGATGGCAGCCAGGTGGTGTTCGCGAAGCTGCCCTCTTCGTGGAACGTGGGCCAGCCGGTGAAGAGCGCGGAGCTGCACCTGTACAAGGTGAGCAACCGCAAGACGGAGCGGCTGACGACGGGCCATGACGACCAGAGCCCGTCGTGGACGCCGGACGGCAAGAGCATCCTGTTCCAGTCGAAGCAGCGCTCGGGGCTCGCGTCCTTCTGGCGCGTGAAGCCCAACGGCAAGAGCCTCGCGCAGGTGACGAACCAGCGCACCACGCTCGCCACGGACCCCGCCTACGTGCCGGCCCCGGTGAGCAACACCCCCGTGCAGTGGGGGCCCAACCAGCGCCGCATCATCGTCTACCTGTCGCCGCAGACGACCACGACCACCGAGGTGCGGGTGCTGAAGCTGGACGCCGCGGACGACGTCGCGTCGGCCTACAGCCTGGGCCAGGGCACCTCGCCCACGTGGACCCAGGATGGCACCGTGCGCTTCCAGCGCGTGGTGAACGGCAAGCTCGTCGACGTCGAGGTGTGCGTGCAGTAGTCGCAGGCGAGGTGCGGCGCGAGCTGGGCGCGCCGCGACACGCGAGGGGGACTTCGTTCAGCCCTCGTCCTCGGCGCTCTTGCGCAGACCCAGCATCCTCCGCAGCTCGCGCGCGGACTGGCGGCTGACCTCCACCGCGTGGCCCCGGGACGTGCGCGCCAGATAGCCTCCCGTCTCCAGGGGCTCCAGCCGCGCGACGTGACGCAGGTTGAGCAGCGCCCGGCGGTGGACCCGGTGGAACATGTCCTGGGGCAGCTTCTCCGCCAGCTCGTTGAGCGTGAAGTCGGTGAGGAACTCGCCCTGCGCGGTGAACACCGTCACCAGCTCGTCATCCAGCGCCGCGTGGGAAATCGTCTCCGGGTCCACCAGGACGATGCCCTGCCGCGTGGGGATGGGCAGGCGCGCGAGCGCCCGCGTCTGCTGCTGCGGCTTCTCCGGGGGCGCGCTGTCCACGCGGGGGCGTGCGTCCGTGCCGAGTCGCGCGCGCACGCGCTCCAGCGCCTTCTGCAGTCGCGCGGGCTCCACGGGCTTCAAGACATAGTCCACCGCGCCGTGCTCGAACGCGTCCACGGCGTGCTCGGCGTGCGCGGTGCAAAGGACCACGTGAGGGCCTCCCGCGGGCAGCAGCGCGAGCGCGTCCAGGCCGCTGAGGCCGGGCATGTGGATGTCCAGCAGCACCACGTCCACGCCGCCCGCGCGCACCGCGGTGAGCACGGCGTCCCCGTCGGCCGCTTCGCCGCACACCTGCACGTCGGGCAGCGCGCCCAACAGGCGTGACAGGCGCTTTCGGGCGAGCAGCTCGTCGTCGGCGATGAGGACACGCAGAGGAGGGCTCACGTGATGACTCCTGGCAGGGGGCCCGAGCGGGGCAGGGTGACGGTGACACGGGTGCGCTCCGCGTCACTGGTGAGCGACAGGCGCGCCTGTTCGCCATAGGCCAGCGCGAGCCTGCGCTCCACGGTGGGCAGGCCCGCGCTGCCCTCGCGCGGACCTCGGGAGGCGCCGGGGTTCTCGATGGCCACCGCCACCTGGCCGTCGCGCACCTGCACTTCCAACGACAGCCGGCCCCGGTGGCCCGCGGCGGGGCCGTGCTTCACCGCGTTCTCCGCCAGGGGCAAGAGCACCAGCGGCGGCACGGGCACGTCCTCGGCGCCAGGGCGGATGTCCACCGCGAGCTGGAACAGCTCTGGGTCCCTGAGCAGGTGCAGGTCGAAGAGGGTGCGCATCAGCGCCAGCTCCTCCGCGAGGGGCCAGGTCGCCTTGCGCACGCCCGCGAGCACCGAGCGCAGCATGGTGGACAGCCTGAGCACCGCGGCCTCCGCCACCGCGCCGTCCTCGCGGCACCACTCGGCGATGGCGTTGAGCGTGTTGAAGAGGAAGTGCGGGTCCAGGTGGCTGCGCAGCGCGAGCAACTGCGCCTGCTCCGCCTCCAGCGCGAAGCGGGCCGCGCGGGCGCGCTCCTTCGCCAGGGACTCCTCGAAGCCGATGTCGCGCCCCAGTCCCCAACCGCCGACGAGGAACAGCGCGTTGCACACCATGAGGTTGGTGCGCTGGGTGAGGAACGTGGGCCCCATGTCCAGCAGGTTGGGCAGCACGAAGCCCGTCACCAGCACCACGCCGCTGCCCAGCGTGCCGTACATCAGCACCCGCACGCCGCCGTGGCTCAAGTCCAGCCCGCCCGGGAAGAGGACCCGGTAGGTGACGGGGGCGACGCCCACGAAGACCAGGCACATGAGCACGCCCAGGTGCGGGGCGAGCGGCTCGCGGCTGAAGCTCACCTGCGCGGCGACGAGCGGGGCGCAGACGAGGAGGATGGGCACCAGCCTGCGGGGCTCGGCGAGGGCCCGCAGGGTGGCGCGGACGATGGACCCTTCGGGCTTCTCCGACATGCTCCCGACGGAGCCTACACCGTCGGGGGTGTCACTGCTCGGGGGCCTTGTCCAGGTCGAGCTCGAGCGCGTCGACGAGGATGCTTCCGGCGAGGACGACGGGGAACAGGACGATGGCGGCGGCGACGAGGAGGGTGGGGGGCATGGGGGTCTCCGAAGGCTGCGCAGCATGCATGCCCAGTCTGACGTGCCCTCGTCCCACCGCTGACGCGGGGGCGCCGGACGGTCGCCGCCCGGGCCCGAGCCGTCGTTTTCAGGCCCCCGCGTCCACCAGCGCGTCCGCGAGCGCCAGCCCGTTGCGGATGCAGTCGTTGAGGCCCACGCCCTTGTAGGCGTTGCCCGCCAGGTGCAGCCCGGGCAGGCGCGTGAGCGCCCGGTCCACGCTGTCCATCCGCTCCAGGTGGCCCACGTTGTACTGGGGGATGCCCCGCTTCCAGCGGAAGACCTCGGTGAGCGTCGGCGTGGCGGTGACCCCCGCGAGCGCCTTGAGCTCCTCGCGCGCCAGCGCCACCAGCTCGGCCTCGTCCAGCGCCACCAGGTCCGGCCGCGTCGCGCCGCCCACCATGCACGTGTAGAGCACCCGGCCCGCCTCCACGCGGAAGGGGAACACCGTGGACGCGTGGATGGAGCCGAGCAGCCGGCGCTGCTCCATCGGCGGCACCAGGAAGCCGAAGCCGTCCGGCGCGGGCGTCGTCCCCGCGTCGAAGCCCAGGTGCACCACGGCGATGGGCGCGTAGTCGATGCCGCCCACGCCCGCGGCCAGCTCCGCGTCCAGCGGCTCCAACAGGCCCCGCGTCACGTATGCGGGCGCGGCCAGCACCACACGGGACGCCTTCAGCTCCGAGCGCTGCCCCCGCTCACTCACCGCGAGCCGCCAGCCGTCGTCGCCCCGCGTCAGGCCCTCCACCGTGGCGCCCGTGCGCGCGGCGTCCCCGAGCGCCGTGCCCAGGGCGTCGATGAGCGTGCCGAGCCCACCCTCGAAGGTGCTCAGCGCGCCGCTGAGCTTCGGCGCGGTGCTGCCCGCGGGCAGGGCCTTCGCCTGAGCCGTCGCCTGAGCCTTCTGGGCCTGGATGGCGCCGAGGATGAGGCTGCGGTGCTCGCGCTCCAGCTTCACCAGCTGCGGGAACGTGGCGCCCACGCTCAGCCTCTCCACGTCGCCCGCGAAGATGCCCGTCTGCACCGCGTCCAGCAGCACCCGCGTCGCCGTGGGCCCCAGGTGCCGGCGCCCGAAGTCCGCCAGGGACTCGTCCACGCCGGGGGCCGCGCGGCCGCTGAACAGCTCCCCCATCACCCGCAGCTTCGCCCCGAAGGGGAGGATGTCCGACTTCAGGAACGCGGGCGGCGATGCGGGCACCGAGCGCAGCTTCCCCCGCGTGTAGACATACCGCCGCTTCGCCGCCCCATCCGCCGCGCGAATCCTGTGTTCCAGATTGAGCGCGGATGCCAGCTCTCGCATGGCGGGCTCGCGGTCCAGGAAGCTGTTGGGGCCCGTCTCCAGAAGGAAGCCCTGCTGCGCGCGCGTGCCCACCGCGCCGCCGAGCCGGGAGGTTGTCTCCAGGACAACGGCATCCCTACCGCGGGAGCGCAATCGCCAGGCGACGACCAGACCTGAAATCCCACCTCCTACGACGGCGACAGTCATGGGTTGTCTCTCCTGAATCAAATTTTCCGGTGACCAGCGTGCACTCAGTCGCGTCATTCGTCCGTGTTTTGCCAAGGACATCCATTCGGCGCGTTAATGAAGAGCATGCGCTACGTCATCACCGGAGCGAGCAGGGGCATTGGGTATGAGTTCGTCCAACAGCTCCTCGAGCGCGGCGACATCGTCGACGCCGGGGTGCGCACCGAGGAGGGGAGGCGGCGACTGGAGCCGCTGAAACACGGCTGTGCGGGGCGCTTGAGAATCCACGCGCTGGACGTGGCCGACGAGGCGAGTGTCAGGGAATTCGCCGACGAGGTGCTGCGCGAGCCGGTGGATGTCCTCATCAACAACGCGGGCGTGGCGGGGCTGTGGTGCGCGCTGACGGACGTGGACTACGCGGACGTGGTGCGCACGTTCGCGGTCAACGCGCTGGGGCCGCTGCGCGTCACCAGCGCGCTGTTGCCGGGGCTGCTGCGGGGCAGCTCTCGCAAGGTGGCCTACGTCACCTCGCGCATGGGCTCGCTGTCGTCCAACAGCGACGGCGGCGCTTATGCCTATCGGATGTCCAAGGTCGCGTTGAACATGGGCGTGCGCAACCTGTCCAATGACTTGCGTGCCCACGGCATCGTCCCCGTGCTGCTGCACCCCGGTTGGGTGAAGACGGACATGGGCGGACCGGACGCTCCGCTGCCGCCGCGCGACTCGGTGCGAGGGATGCTCAACGTCATCGATGAGCTGCGCGCCGAACACAGTGGTCGCTTCTTCGACTACCAGGGCGCGGAGGTGCCCTGGTAGCACGAGGGGGGCGTCCGCTACGGGTAGAGCATCTGCGTGCGCCACGTGTCGCCGTCGCGCAGGTAGACGTGCCGGTCATGCAGCCGGCTGGGCTGGGCGTGCCAGAACTCGATGCGGTCTGGCACCACGCGGAAGCCGGACCAGTGCGGCGGGCGGGGCACGTCCCCTCCCGCGTAGCGCTGCTCCACGTCCTCCACGCGCGACTCCAGCTCGTCGCGTGAGCCCAGCCGCTGGCTCTGGAGGCTGGCCCACGCGCCCACCTGGCTGCCGCGCGCGCGGCTCTGGAAGTACGCGTCGGCCTCCTCGGAGGACACCACCTCCACGCGGCCCTCCACGCGGACCTGCTCGTCCAGGGGCTGCCAGTAGAAGCACAGCGCGGCGAAGGGGTGCGCGCGCAGCTCCTGACCCTTGCGGCTGTCGTGGTTGGTGAAGAACACGAAGCCGCGCGCATCGAAGTCCTTGAGCAGGACGACGCGCGCGCTGGGGCGGCCGTCGGCGCCGACGCTGGCCACCACCACCGCGTTGGGGTCCACGGGGATGGCCTTCTTGGCGCGCTCGAAGACGTCCGCGAAGCGCTGGATGGGGTCGGGAGGTATCAGCACGGGCGCACCATAAGGGACGCCGACAGTGGGCGCACGTTCACGGTTGACTCATCCCGTGCAACCGTCATGGTTGTCACATGAAGATTCTCTTCATCTCCTCGGAGGTGGCGCCCTTCTCGAAGACGGGGGGACTGGGGGACGTGGCTGGCGCGCTGCCCGCCGCGCTCGCCTCGCTGGGCCACGACGTCAAGGTCGTCACCCCGCGCTACCGTGACTTGCGCGACGCGGGACGACTCGTTCCCACCGGACAGTCGCTCCAACTGCGCTTCCCCTTCGGTGAGGTGGGCGGGCCCATCCTCTCCGCCCGCGTGGCGGAGGGGCTGGAGGTCCTCTTCCTGGAGAACGAGCACTTCTTCGGCGGCCGCCACGGCCTGTACGGCGACGCGGCGGGTGAGTTCGGCGACAACGCGCGGCGCTTCGCCTACCTGTCCGTGGGCGCGCTCCAGGCGGCCCAGCGCGTGGGCTTCCAGCCGGACATCATCCACGCGAACGACTGGCAGACGGGGCTCGTCCCGGTGGCGCTGCGGCGCGGCTTCGAGTCCACGTCGCTGTCGCGCGCCAAGAGCGTGTTCACCATCCACAACCTGGCCTACCAGGGGCAGTTCCAGAAGGACGCGATGGCGGACCTGGGGCTGCCGTGGGACCTGTTCACCTCCGAGGGCGGGCTCGAGTTCTACGACACCGTCAACCTGCTCAAGGGCGGGCTCGTCTTCTCCGACGCGCTCACCACCGTGTCGCCCACGTACGCGCGGGAAATCCAGACGCCCGAGCAGGGCTACGGCCTGGACGGGCTCTTGCGCCGCCGCGCCCACCGGCTGCACGGCATCCTCAACGGCGTGGACGTGCACGAGTGGAACCCCGTCACGGACCCCTACCTGCCGGCGCGCTTCGGCCCCCGGGAGATGGAGGGCAAGGCGGTGTGCAAGCGGGCGCTGCTGTCGCGCTTCGGCCTGCCGGAGGGCGACGCGCCCGTGTTCGCCATCGTCAGCCGGCTGGCGTGGCAGAAGGGCATGGACCTGCTGCTGGAGGTGCTGCCCACCGCGCTCCAGGCGGACATCCGCTTCGTGGGCGTGGGCAGCGGCGAGGGCCCCCTGGAGGAGGGGCTGCGCGCCCTGCAGGCCCGCTTCCCGCGCCAGGTGTCCGTGCACCTGGGGTTCGATGCGGCCCTGTCACATCAGGTGGAGGCCGGCGCCGACTTCTTCCTGATGCCCAGCCGATACGAGCCGTGTGGGCTGAATCAGATGTATTCGCTGCGTTACGGAACCGTTCCCATCGTCCGGGCCACTGGAGGGCTGGTGGACACCGTGGAGGGGGGGCTGGACGGCAACGGCATCCTCTTCGAGGCCTTCCACAAGGCCGCGCTCCTGGCCGCCTTCCGCCGGGCCCAGGCCCTCTATGCGGACCCGCCCCGGCTGGCGGATTTCAGGCGGCGGGGCATGGAGAAGGACTTCTCCTGGGATGTCTCCGCCCGGCGATACGAGGCCCTGTATTCAGCCTTGATGGCTGAATAGTGGGTGCCTGCGGAAAATCGCAGTAGGCTTGTGTCGTGGCGGATGCTCCGGACCTGGGTGGCTACGAAGTAGTTGGCCGACTGGCCGTTGGCGGCATGGCGGAGGTGTACCAGGCGCGAGCCCGGTCCACGACGCAGCGCTCGCCCGGCGAGCCTGACGAAGTTGTCATCAAGCGGTTGCACCCGTCGTTCCGCAACGACACGGCCTACGTGAAGGCCTTCGTCGACGAGGCGAAGCTGACGGTGCGCCTGCGACACGCGCACATCGTCCGGACGTTCCGCCTGTTCAAGGCGGGGCCGGACTACCTCATGGTGCAGGAGCTCGTCAGTGGCCGGACGCTCGGCTACATGCAGGAGCTCTTGCTCAAGGCCGGCGCGGCGATGCCGCCCGAGGCCGCGTGCTACATCGCGTGGTGCCTGCTCAAGGCGCTCGACTACATCCACCGCGCGAAGGTAGGGGAGAACGGCGCCACCATCGTCCACCGCGACCTCAACCCGGCCAACGTGCTGCTCGGCATCAACGGCGACGTGAAGCTGACGGACTTCGGCGTGGCGGAGGTGGAGGGGATGATGCGCGGCGACGCGGGCGCGCTGCGCGGCACGCTGCCGTACATGAGCCCCGAGCAGGTGCTGGGGCAGCTGGTGGACTCGCGCACCGACTTGTACGCGGTGGGCATCATCCTGTGGGAGCTGTTCGCCAGCCGGCGGCTGTACTCGGGCGACAACGAGGCGGACCTGATGCACAAGGTGCGCGACGCGCGGGTGCCGCTCCTGTCCTCGGTCACGTCGGACCTGCCGGACTACGCGGGGCTGGTGGTGCGCAAGGCGCTCTTCGCGGACCGGGCGCGGCGCTTCCAGTCGGCGGCGGAGTTCATCAAGGCGCTGGAGGCGCTGGCCCGTCGGGCGGGCTGGCCCCTCACGGTGGAGGCGCTCCAGCCCCTGTTGGGCGGCTGATGCGCGCACGGCTCCTCGTCCTCGGGGCGCTGGCGGCGCTCGGTGGCCCCGGGTGCCTGGGCGCGGTGCCCCTCAAGCCGCGCGCCTATGACGAAGCGGTGCGCGTCGAGTCGCTGGACGTGGACTTCCAGGCGGACGGCTCGGGGCTGCTCGACGTGGGGCTCCAGGTGAAGAACCCCGCGTCGGACGCCGCGACGCTCACCTCGGTGGACTTCGAGCTGTGGGTGGACGGACGGCGCGTGGCCACCGGCCAGCAGCACGTGGACGCGGCGCTGCCGCCCCAGGCAGAGGTGCCCCTGCGCGTGCTCTTCCCGCTGTCCGCCGAGCGCGTGGTGCCGGTGACGGCGCCGCTGCCGGTGCGGCTGCGCGGCGGGGTGGTGCTGCGCTTCGGTGGCACCGAGCGGCGGGCGTCCTTCCGGGTCCAGGGCTCGCGCAAGCTCACGCACGTGCCCCCGCTGGAGGGCATGGCGGAGTGACGCTCAGGACTTGGCGGCGGGGGCCTCGGAGCGCGGCTCCTTGGGGCGCGCGTCCTTGCCGGGCGTGGCGCTCTTGAGCCGGGACATGCGCACCCGGTCGATGCGGGCGCCTTCCTTGTTGGCCACGACGAACTGCCAGCCGTTGTAGGTGAAGCGCTCGCCCACGTCCGGCAGGTGGCCGGCGAGCGACGACAGGTAGCCGCCCAGCGTGTCGAAGTCGCCCTCGGGCAGCGGGAAGCCGAACGCCTGGGTGAAGCGGTCCACCTCCATGGCGGCGTCCACCATGAAGCTGCCGTCCGCCATCTTCTCGACCTGCTTCTCCTCCACCTCGAACTCGTCGCCGATGTCGCCGACGATTTCCCGGAGGATGTCCTCCAGCGTGACGACGCCCATGAAGCCGCCGTACTCGTCCACGACGATGGCCATGTGGATCTTGCGCTTCTGCATGTCGCGCAAGAGGTCGCCGATGGGCTTCATCCACGGCACGAAGTGCGCGGGGCGGATGATGTCCTGCAGGACGATGAGCTCCGGGTGCTGGAGCAGCGGGATGATGTCGCGCGCGTGCAGCACGCCGATGATGTGGTCCACGTCGTCCCGGTACACGGGGATGCGCGAGTGGTTCTCCTCGGCGAGCAGCCGCAGCAGGTCCTCGGAGGAGATGGTGCTGTCCACCGTCACCACGTCGGTGCGCGGCACCATGACGTCGCGGCAGCGCTTGTCGGACAGCTCGAAGATGGAGCGGATGAGCTGGGGCGCGCTCTTGTCCACCTCGTTCTTCGCGGCCTGCGCGGCGAGCAGCTTCTCCAGCTCCTCGAGCGGCGGCGGGGGCGGCTCGAAGCGCAGCGTGCGGCCGAAGGTGCGCGCCATGAGATTCAGCACGCCCAGCACCACGCGCATGGGCGGATAGAGCACCGCCACCAGCAGCGACACCACGCCCGACAGCCGCAGCGCCCAGCGCTCCGGGTTGGCGTTGGCGAGGCCACGCATGGTGACCTCCATGAGGCTGGCCAGCACGCCGACGAACAGCGCGCCCGCGGCCACGGTGGCGACGGGCAGCCAGGCGGCCTCCCCGTAGCGCGTCAAATCCAGCATGCGCGGCGGGACGAACGCGCCGATGGCGGCGGCGAGGAACCCGCTGAGCAGGGTGCCCAGGCGCAGCGCGGTGGCGGTGGCCTCGCGCTCCGTCTTGTGGCGCAGGACGCGTCGGCTCGACGCGCCCTGGTGAGACTCGGCCAGCTCCTGTGCACGCAGGTCCGACGTTCCGTAGAGCGCGGATTCGGCCGCGGCGACCAGGGACCTGACGAAGCACAGCGCCAGGCAGGCGACCCAGAGGGCCCAGGTAGGCATAGAGCACCGTTCTTATCCCGTGCTAAGGGTCCGTTCCACCCCGCCGGAGCCCCGATGCCCGCTCGCATGTATTCCCTTGGAGCACTCCTGGCCCTCCTCGTCCCCGCGCTGGCCCTGGCGTGGCCGGTGGACCTGGTCCTGCCCCTGGACGTCGACAAGGAGCGCTTCCAGAAGCTGGCCGCCGTCGAATGGGTGGAGGTGGAGGACCCCTCCGTGGCCCACGTGGAGGTGCTCCAGGGCAGCAACGAACTGTTGCTCAGTGGGCGAAAGCCCGGGCGCACGCTGATGCTCCTGTACGCGGAGGGGCGCTTCGCCGTGTGGCGGCTCACCGTGGGGGCTTTGCCGGACGAGGACGTCACGCCCCGGCTGGCCGCGGCGCGCAAGGCGTGTCCGGACCTGAAGGCCACGCAGGGCTCGGAGCGCGCGCTGACGGCCACGGTGAAGGACGCGGCGTGCCGCGCGGCGCTGATGGAGGTGCTGCGCACGGACGCGTTCGTCGCGCGCGACTTGGAGCTGACGTTCGACGTGCCGGCGCTGCAGGAGCAGCTCACGTCGTTCACCACCGCGTTGCAGCCGCTGGGCCTGGAGGCGCGCTACAGCGGCGCGGGGCTGGTGGTGTCGGGCTCGGCGAGCCGCGAGGACTGGCACAAGGCGCTGTGGGAGCTGTTCCGCCGCTCGGCGGGGCGGGTGCCGCTGGAGGACCGGGTGGAGGTGAAGGCCCCGGAGCCCTCCGCCACGCCGGACGCGGGCCCCGACGTGAAGCCGGAGCCCCCGGTGGAGATTGAAATCCTCAAGCCCGCGCCGAAGAAGCCCGCGCGCAAGAAGGCGCAGTGAGGCTCAGGGCGTCTCGCGCAGGATGAGCAGGCCGCGCGAGGTGTCCACCGCGTAGATGAAGCCATCCCCGGGCACGCGCATGCCGATGGCGCCGTCGTAGAAGCTCTCGCCGCGCATCGGGTCGTCCGGACGGAAGGTGTTGTAGTGGGCCACCTCGCGGGGGCTCTCCGGGGTGGACACGTCCAGCACGCGCACGCCTTCGTGGTACCAGGCGACGTAGAGCTTCGTGCCGGACAGCACCATGTTGTGGATGGAGACCTGCTGGCGCCGCCGGTACTCACCGATGCGCTTGGGGTTGGCGGCGTCCGTCACGTCCAGCACGCGCAGGTGCGCGCCCCAGTCCTCGCCGCCCTCGAAGGCGATGAGGCGCTCGCCGTAGCGCGCGACGGCGCTGGCGTGGCTGTTGGAGTGCTCGTAGCGGTAGGCGCCGAGCTGCCGGGGCGCGACGTCGTCCTGCAGCGCGGCGATGACGTAGCCTGCGCGCCAGAAGTTGACGTAGAGCCGCCCCTCGAAGGCGAACATGTCGTGGGGGCCGTAGGACGTCGCCGCGGTGAAGCCCGTGGCCTGGAAGGTGCCCGTCAGCTGCGGGTCGAGCGGCTGGGAGATGTCGTAGACGAGCACCTCGCCGGTGGGCGCGGGGGAGGCGGCGAACAGGCGGCTGCCCTCGACGAACACCGTGTGCACGTTGGTGCGCGAGGTGCCCATCGCGCGCACCTCCAGGGGCTCGCCCGGGGTGCTGATGTCGAAGACGATGACGCCGCGCGAGTCGCTGGCGATGTAGAGCGCGTCGTCCTTGGCCCACACGCCGTTCCAGTAGTTGTCGTTCGCGCGTCGGATGTTGCGGGTGAGCCTGGGGTGCGCCGGGTCGCTCACGTCGTAGACGAAGAGGCCCCCGTACAGGGACACGACGTAGGCGTGGCCCTTGGTGACGTAGACGTCCACGGCGAGCCCCGCGGACACGGCCGTCTCGGAGAGGCGCTCCAGGCCGGAGGACTCCGGCTCACCGGCGCGGGGCGTCACCTTCCACGCGTCGAAGGTGCCCTCGCTCTCGAGCCGGCCGTTGATGCAGTCCACGTAGCAGCCCTGCAGCCGGTCCGGTTCGGGGGACTGGCAGCCGATGAACGAGCGGCGTCGGGAGGTGGTGCCCGAGGCGAACGAGCCGGAGGCGAAGACGACGCCACCGGCATGCAGCTGTTTCGTGTCGAGGGGCAGACCGCCCACGTACTGGTCGCCCGAGTCCGCCAGTCGCATCGACTGGGAGGAGAAGGCGTAGGCGTTGCCGTAGCGAGGCGAGCGCGCGCGCACGTGAATCGTGTAGACGCCGTCGGGCTCCAGCGAGGCGAGTTGCCCGGGCGTGCAGCCGGTGGTGTTGAAGCTGCCCAGGCTGCCGCAGGCGTTGGAGGCGGCGTCCACGCTGCATGTGGCGAAGGGGCCGGTGTCCTCCCAGTCGCCCACGTCGGCGTCGCCGGCGGGCGGCTCGGGTTCGGGGTCCGGCTTGTCCTTGCCGCAGGCCATCAAGGCCAGTGTCATCGCGGCCAGCATCGACAGGGCGCGCATGGGCTCATCCTGGGGAGTGGGTGTCGGGGTGGTCATATCGCGAAGGTGCGGGTCGTGCCTCGGGCGCGGTGCGTCGAGGTGCCGCGTGGCGCCGGGCTTGGGGTATGAACGCCTCAGGGATTCGGGTCATCTGGAGGAGCGCGGATGCGAGTGTCGATGCGGTCGACTGCGTGGGTGTTGGGATGGGCGCTGCTCGCGCCGTGGAGCGCGGGTGCGCAGGACGACGATGGCTCGGTGAAGTTCATCGTCCCCTCCGACGTGGAGCGGGGCTGTCCGAAGCGCCCGGACGTGGTGCCCTTCACCCAGCGCTCGCAGGCGGGGCTGGAGGGCTCGGGGTGGCTGGTGCACCAGGCCATCATCCCGGAGTCGAAGGACCCCTACTTCAAGGGCATGGAGCGGGAGCGCGTGGGCTTCAAGCGGGTGGACGAATTGGACATCCGGAAGCTGGGCGCGCCCGACCCGACGATTCCGCTGTGGATCTACGGCAAGACGGACACGGTGCCCTGTCGCGCGGTGCCGAGCGCCTGGTGGGCCGTGCGCATGGGCACCACGGACGCGGACCGCAAGACGTTCCTCATGGCGGAGGTGCAGGCGGAGTGTGACCTGCTGCCGCCGGGCCGGTTGTCCGGCACTCCGGTGGCGCTGCGGCAGAAGGACGAGCCCACGGGCTGCAAGCTGCGCCGGCCGACGGAGCGCGAGACGGGCAAGGAGGCGGAGGGGCTCCCCTCGGACGTGATGGAGTATGTGCCCGCGCGCGACTGCGACATGCCGGAGTGCGGACGGCTGTGGGAGCGCATCGGCGCGAGCTGGGATGACGGCACCACGGTGAGCGACTTCCTGGTGACGTGGATGGAGCGCGCCGGGAAGAAGAACCCGTGTGACTGGGCCACGGAGGACTTGTCCGTCGTGCTGCACAAGCCCGTCGGGGCGCTGACGCCCGTGCAGCTGCGCAACGGTGGCTCGGTGTTCTTCGGCGGACTGCACGACAGCGCCGGGCTGAGGTTCATCCTCACGCGGGACTTGATGTCGCTCTACGTGCATGAGGTGGCCAAGCCCAAGGCCGCGCCGAAGGCCGTGCGCTACAGCAGCCCCTCCGAGGAGGACCTGATGGTGCAGCAGCGCACGCTGTCCCCGTGCAAGGTGAAGCGCTGAGGGAACTCGTCGTCTCCGGTGACCCGGGAAGCGCCGTGGCTTCGTATGCGGAGGGTGGGGCGCCTGTACCCGCCCCGTCGGCCGAGCGTCCCCATGCGAGCTTCCCGTCCCGTCATCACCGAGTCCAACGCCGCGAGACTGAGGCCGGTGGCCAGGCTGGGTCCCGCGCTGCCTTCGTTCATCTCCGGTCAGCGGCTCGCCTTCGACCCGGCGGGCACAAGGCTCGGCGCCCTGGCGCGGCGGGGAACTCCCCTCCGGTGCTGGGATTTGGAGGCGCTTTCGTCGGAGCCGATGTGGACCCACGGGCCCACGTCCGGGATGCACGCGCTGGTGTTCCCCACGGCGGAGCACGTGCTGACGGTGTGGTCCGCGAACGGCTCGCCCCAGGGGCGGTGGCGGCCGAGGCTGGTGGCCCTCTCCGCGACGGACGGCTCACAGGCGCGTGAGCAGCACCTGCCGCACGCGGTGACCCGGCTTGCCGCGTCCGCGGAGGGCGCGCGGTTGCTGCTGGTTCCGTTGGAAGGTGACTCACCCGAGGTGTGGGGCCTCGAGTCCTGGCGGCCGCTTTGTCAGCTCTCGCCCATGGACATGGGGGTGTCGGTGACGGCGTGCGCGCTCTCTTCAGAGGGGCGCCACGCCGCGGTGACCTTCCACGCCGATGACCGACGCAGGGAGAACCTGTGGCTCTGGGACGTCGCCGCCGACGCCCGTCCCGTGGCGCTCTCCATCGACGCGCCCACGGTGTGGAGCCTCGCCTTCCATCCGACGCAGCCGCTGCTCGCCGTGGGCGGAATCACGGAGGAGGTCGCGGTGGTGCACGTGGGCGAGCGTCGCCAGGTGAGGTCACTCGCGGGCTTCTCTGGCTACGCGTGCAACCTGAGCTTCAATCCCGAGGGCACGCTGCTCGCCGCCTCTCGCGATGGTCGAGGCTTCGGCGTGCATCGCTTCGACACGGGAGAAGAACTGTTCCGCTTCAGCGACGGCGAGGAGCTGCACACGAGCGACGCGGTGTTCTCACCCGACGGGCGCCTCGTGGCGTGGGGACAGTCGGACGGCACCGTGGGCCTGTGGGGCGTGGAGGACTGACACCCGCACGTGTCACTCGGATGCGGGCTGGGTCCACTTCCCCTGGCGCGTCGGCTGACGCAGGGCCTCGCGCAGCGCGGTGAGGAAACGCTTCCGGGTCCACGACTCCGCGCCGAAGCGCGACAGGTGCTCGGTCTCCACCTGGCAGTCCACGAACTGGAAGCCCCACGCCTTGAACCGCTCCACCGCGGTGACGAAGGCCACCTTCGAGGCATCCGGCGCCAGCGCGAACATGCTCTCGCCGAAGAACGCCGCGCCCAGCGACACGCCGTACAGCCCGCCCTTCAGCTCGCCGCCCGCCCACGCCTCCACCGAGTGCGCATGGCCGCGCTCGTGCAGCGCGACGTACGCCTCCAGCATCTCGTCGGTGATCCACGTGCCGTTCTGCCCGGGGCGCGTCACGCGGCCGCACTCGGTGATGACGCGCGCGAAGGCCGTGTCGTAGCGCACCTCGTACTCACCTCGCGCCAGCGTCTTCTTCAGGCTGCGGCCCACGTGCAGCTTGTCCGGCTCCAGCACGAAGCGCGGGTCCGGCGAGTGCCACAGGATGGGGTCCCCCTCGCTGAACCAGGGGAAGATGCCGCGCGAGTACGCCGCCAACAGCCGCTCGGGGCTCAGGTCCCCGCCCACGGCGAGCACGCCGCTCTTGTCCGCGCGGTCCGGAGGCGGGAACAGCTCCGGGTGCTCTTCACTCAACAGATAGATGGGCACGCATCGCCCATCCTAGCGGGACACGTTCAGCTTCACCTCGCCCGTCAGCGAGTACGGCACCCGCATCAGTGGACCCGTCAGCTCTCCTGTCACCCCATAGGGCAGGATTCCCCGCGAGATGAGGGACCTCACCTCCGGTCCCCACGAGTCCTTCGTCACCGCGACCTCCACCGGATACACGCCCGTGGCGGACGCATCCACGCTGTCCGCCTGGGCCAGCGTCCCGCTGTCCAGCGCTTTGCCCGCCACCGCCACCTGCCACGTCAGCCCATCCAGCTTCAGCGGGAAGGGGTTGGGGTTGCGGATACCCAGCCGGAGGTTGAGTTGCACCTCCTCGGCCGAGTAGCGCGCGCCATCCAGCTCCTCCACCACCACGGTGGGCAGCCGGGGCACGCGCACCGCGCGGCTCGCGGCGAAGGGGACCTGCTGCTCGGAGTCACCGGAGCGCACCACCAGCACGCCTCTCAGGGCGAGCAGCACCGTGCCGCCCTGGGCGCTCAGCCGCGCGAGGTCCTCGGGGCTCTGGACGTAGGCGGCCTTCTCCTGGAAGGACACCTCCGTCGCGGCCCCGGGCTGGAGCGCCGTCTCCAGTTTCGCGGAGCCCTTCTTGAGCACCTTCCCCTCGGAGACGAGCTCGTAGTCGGCCCGCTCCACCATGCCGGGGCCGGCGCTCTCGAGCTGGGCGCCGAAGCGCAGGGTGGCCTCGGTGAGGCCCTGGGATTCCACGGAGGTCTGCTGGCCTGTCAGCGAGGCGGAGGCCGACGGACGGGAAGGGGCCGAGGCGCACCCCAGGCCCAAGCAGAGGAGTGCCGCGAGCTGGACGACGAGCGAAGTCTTGCGCATGACGCTAGACATTGTGTGCACCCTGGAGGGCCTCCCCAAGGGCTTTTCCGCTAGACTGTCCACCACCCGTGGTCCGACGCCGCCCCAACTTCAACAAGACGGTCCGCGCCCTCATCCGGGACATCGCGACGAAGCTGCCGGAGTTCGCCCACGTGAAGGCGGGCCGCATCCTGGTGGTGGCGGGTGAGGCGCGCCGAGCCTCCCGCGGCACCGTCAAGCCCCTGTGCTTCCGGGGCGGCAAGTGCAAGGACCGCCGGGGCCGGCGCAAGCCGGTCATCCGCATCCGCGGCCGTCGGATGCTCTACTGCATCACCTTGCGGCCGCTGTTCTTCCGGGGGTCCACCGCCCAGGCCCGACTGGAGACGGTGATGCACGAGCTCTTCCACATGTCGCGCCGCTTCGACGGCACGCTGCACTCGGGGCGGCGGCACGCGGTGCTCGGCAAGGACTTCTCCCGGAAGCTGCGTCCCCTGGTGCGCCGCTACCTCAAGCAGTGCCCTCCGGAGCTGCTCTCCGCCCTGGCCCTCACCGGCGAGGTGCGAGTGCTCCAGTGGCTCGAGCGTCCCGGCCCCGCGTACATCCCCGGCACCCACCGGCGGGTGCGCAAGGTCTACACCGAGGACCAGCTCTATTACGGCATCGCCCGCATGGTGACGCCCAAGCCGCGCATCCAGCGCGAGGCCGCCGCGCGCCCCAAGCTCCACTGAGCCGAGGCCCGGCACTCCTCCGCGCCTCATCGAGGGCTGACGCCCAGCCTCCCGCTCACGGCGAGGCCCTCCACCGAGAACCCCCACCCGCGCCCATACCCCACGGAGTGTCCGCCCCGGACAGTCCCTGGGTACGCCAATCCCCACTCACGGTCCTCCTGGAACCCGCACCTGTCGCCCCAGGGACAGAACCTGGGCGATAGGGTTGACTTTGATAATGAGTATCAATATCGTCGGTCGCGTTTCAGACATCGGGGTGGAGATGCGCGACGGATGCCAGCGGGAAGGCGAAGCGGGCGAGCTGCGGTGTCTGTGCGGAAGTCTGCTGGCGAAGCTGGTGCCCGAGGGCGTGGAGCTCAAGTGCCGGCGCTGTCATCGGACGCGGGTGGTGCCGCTGGAGCGGCCACCGGGTGATGGGAGCGCGACGGGCGCGCACGGTTGAGAGGTGGGAGGTCCCGGGGCGCGCGTTCCGGGGTGTCACAGGTTTGGACTTTGAGGCCCGAGGCCGTTGAGCCCAGTGCCCCGTGGGGACTCCAGGACATGGGAGGCCCGACCGGTCGCGGGCCGGAGGACGTTGCATGCGCGGCAGTTGGTGTCTCTTCGTGTTGGCCTGTGCCACGCCGTCGATGGCGTGGGGCTCGATGTCGTCGGAGCCCGGGGCCGTCACGGCCCAGGCACCCGGGGAAGCCGCGCCCGAGTCCTCTGTCCCTTCTGAAGTTCATGCCGCCGGGGAGCAGGTCCCGGCGGAGTCGGAGTCTTCCGCGTCGAGCGGTACCGAGGATGCGGCAGAGCAGTCGAAGCAGGCCGAGGTCGTCGCGGGTCCAGGGGCCTCGACGACCTCGGCATCTTCGACGCCCGTGCCCGCTCCGACGGAGGATTCGCTCGACGAGGTGCCCACGGCGCGCACGGTGGTGACGGCGTCGCGCACGCAGGAGCGGCTGAGCGAGACGCCGGTGGCCACCGAGGTCATCACCCGCGCGGAGATTGTCGCCAGCGGCGCGCGTGACGCGTCGGAGCTGCTCGCGGCGCACCCGGGCCTGGTGGTGAACCAGACCTTCGCCGGCGCGTCGCTCCAGGTGCAGGGCCTGGGCCCCGAGTACGTGCTGGTGCTGGTGGACGGCGAGCGCGTCGCGGGCCGCGTGGCCGGCAGCGTGGACCTGTCGCGCCTGTCCCTCGAGGACGTGGAGCAGGTCGAAATCGTGAAGGGCCCCTCGTCCGTCCTCTACGGCAGCGACGCGGTGGGCGGCGTGGTGAACTTCATCACCCGTCGCGCGCGCAAGCCGCTTGGCGGAGAGCTGCGGCTGGCGTACGGCCAGTTGGACCGGCTGGACCTGGACGCCACGGGCGAGGCGCGCGGCGAGACCTGGGGCCTGCGGCTGAGCGGCGGCCTGCAGCGTCGGGCGTCCTACGACTTGGACACGTCGGACGTGGGCACCAGCGGCAGCAGCCTGGATGGCTTCGACGTCTCGGCGAGCGGTGACTTGAAGAACCAGGGCGCGATGTCGCTGGAGGCGTCCGCGGGTGTCTCGCGGCGCACGCAGCGCGGCGTGGACCTGGGCGCCACCGGCGCCGTGTTCGACCGGGCCAGCCGGGACCTGTCCATCAACTCGCGCGTGGCGCCGACGTGGAAGCTGAGCGACGACGCGTCCTTGCGCGTGGAGGGTTCGTACTCGCGCTTCCAGCGGACGTACATGCGCGACCAGCGCCGCTCCTCCGCGCTGGACACGGTGGAACAGACGCGCGACCAGCAGGCCCGCCTGGGCACGCAGCTGGACGCGCGCCTGGGTGAGCGGCACGCGCTCGTCGTCGGCGCGGAGGCGCTGGGCGAGTGGCTGACGGCGGACCGGCTGGAGACGGGAACGGGCGAGCGGGGGCGCGGCTCGCTCTACGCGCAGGACAGCTGGACGTTGCTGACAGAGCCCAAGCTGGTGGTCGTGCCCGGCGCGCGCGTGGACGTGGACACGCAGTTCGGCTCGGCGGTGACGCCCAGGCTCGCGGCGAAGGTGGACCCGCTGTCGTGGCTCACCGTGCGCGCCAGCTACGGCTGGGGCTACCGGGCACCGGGCTTCCAGGAGCTGCTCATCGACTTCGAGAACCCCTCGGTGGGCTACGTCGTGCGCGGCAATCCGGACCTGAAGCCGGAGCGCTCGCGCAGCATCAGCGTCGCCACCGAGGTGCGCCCCACGGAGCGCTCGCTGCTGTGGGTGAGCGGGTTCCAGCACTCGCTGCGCGACATGATTGGGACGTCCGTGGAGCAGGGCGGAGAGCAGCAGCTCTTCTCCTACGTCAACGTGGCGCGCGCGCGGGTGCGCGGCGGCGAGCTGGGCATCCGTCAGCAGTTCCCGTGGCGACTGTCCGGCGAACTCGCGTACTCGCTCACCGATGGCCGCGACCAGTCGCAGGAGCGCGCGCTGGAAGGCCAGGCGCGTCACCGGCTGACGGCGCAGGTCACCTGGCGCCACCGTGAGTGGGGCCTGGAGACGTGGGTGCGCGGCGCGCTCGTCGGCAAGCGGCCCTTCTATCCGGACACGGACGGGGACGGCATCGCCAACCCGTACGACTCGGACGCGTACCTCTCCCTGGACGCGCGCATCGCATGGCGTCCGCGCGAGTCGCTCCAGTTCTTCGTCATCGGCTCGAACCTGGCCGACGCGGGCAACCCGTCCGACCTGCCCATCCCTCCGCGTTCCTTCCAGGCCGGTGTCGCTGTCCGGCTGTGAGCTTCCACCCCCACTTCCCAGGAGCCCGTATGTCCCGCCCCACCTTCCTCTCCGCGTCCCGCTTCGGCCGCGTCGCCGCCGCGCTGTGCCTGTCCGGTCTGCTCGCCGCCTGCGGTGACGACCTGGAGCCCAAGCCGGGCGACGACCTGGAGCCGACGGACGGCACGCACATCAGCCACGTGAGCAACGCGGATGGCTCCATCACCACCACGGTGAACGCCACCGACTCGTCGCTCTGGATTGGCCTGGACCTGGACGAGGGCGCGCAGGTGCCGCCGGAGACGGACGCGCTCTGGGATTTGTCCTTCAATCGCTACCACATCCGCTCGCGCGGCGGCGTCAACGGCACGGGCGGCGTGGAGGTGGCGGTGGTGACCGGTCAGGACTTCGCGGCACTGACCCAGGCGCCCGCGAGCGGCTACGCGGTGGACAAGGACGACGGCGACGACGAGGGCGCGGACCCGGACACCGTCTTCGAGGCGAACGGCGCCTGGTACTCGTATGACGTGTCCACGCACAAGCTGACGCCGCGCGCGCAGCTGTACGTGGTGCGCAGCGACTCCGGTGCGTACTTCAAGGTGAAGATGGAGTCCTACTACGACGACGCCGGCACGCCCGCGATGCTCAAGCTGCGCTGGTCGAAGCTGACGGCGCCCACGGGCGGTGCGGGCGTCGATGAAGTGCCGTCCGAAGGAATCTCCGCCGAAGTCTCGCGTTGATGTCGCCGTTCCGCTCCCCCCTCACCAGGTGTCCGCCATGATTTCCCAGACCGCCTCCACGGCCTCCTCCGCCGAGCCCACCGCCCTTCGCCAGCGCTGGACCGCGCTGCGCGAGGCAGAGCCCCGCACGCGCATCCGTGACGCGGCCCAGCAGCTCGGCGTGAGCGAGGCCCAGCTCCTCGCCACCGGCGTGGGCGAGGACGTCGTCCGGTTGGACCTGCGCCTCGACGCGCTGCTGCCCCGGCTGGACACGCTGGGCAAGGTGATGACGCTCACGCGCAACGAGAGCGCGGTGCACGAGAAGCGCGGCCTGTACCGCAACGTCGAGGTGAACGGCGCCGTCGCGCTGGTGCTCGACGAGAACATCGACCTGCGCCTGTTCCTGACGCGCTGGCGCTTCGGCTACGCGGTGCGCGAGACGCGGCCCGAGGGTGTCCGCCGCAGCCTGCACTTCTTCGACCCCGCCGGCATGGCCCTCCACAAAATCTACCTGGAGGACGAGCAGGGCGTCTCCGCGTTCGAGCGCATCGTCGAGGACTTCACCCACGCGGAGCAGACGAAGGTCGTCCCCGTGGAGGCGGCCACGGCGCCCGAGGCGCCGCGTCCGGACGCGGACATCGACGTGGCGGGCATGGTGGAGGGCTGGCGCGGGCTGCAGGACACGCACGACTTCTTCCCGCTGCTGCGCCGCTTCAAGGTCGCGCGCACCCAGGCGCTGCGGCTGGTGGGCAAGGAGTTCGTCACCCCCGTGGCGCCCGCGTCGCTGACGTGGGTGCTGGAGAAGGCGGCGGCCTCGGGGCTGGCCATCATGGTGTTCGTGGGTAACCCCGGCGCCATCCAGATCCACACCGGCCCGGTGCACACGGTGAAGGCCATGGGGCCGTGGATGAACGTGCTGGACCCCAGCTTCAACCTGCACCTGCGCACCGACCACATCCACTCGGCCTGGATTGTCCGCAAGCCCACGCGGGACGGCGTCGTCACGTCGCTGGAGCTGTTCGACAAGGACGGCGAGAACATCGCGCTGCTCTTCGGCAAGCGCAAGCCGGGCGTGCCCGAGTCCGCCGAGTGGCGGGCGCTGGTGGATGCGCTCGTCGCCGCGCTGCCCGCGCCCGGGGTGGCGTCATGAAGCCCTGGAGCCTGGGGCTCGCCGCGCTGCTCCTGTCGCAGGGCGCGCTGGCGACCTCGCCTCCCGCCGCCGCGAAGAGCGCGCCCAAGGAGGCTCCCGCGACGAAGAGCGCGCCCGTGAAGCTGGTGACGGTGGGGCCCGCCGTCACCGAGACGGTGTTCGCGCTGGGGATGGGCGAGGCCGTGGTGGGCGTGGACGACACCAGCCTCGCGCTGCCGATGGCCCGTGGCCGTCCCAAGGTGGGCTACCAGCGCGCGCTCGCGTCGGAGCCCTTGATCGCGCTGGGCACCACGGCGCTGCTCGCGTCCGAGGAAGCGGGACCTCCGGGCGTGCTCGAGCAGCTGCGCTCGGCGGGCCTGGACGTGGTCATCCTGTCCAACAAGCCGACGCTGGATGAGGCGCGCAACCGCGTCCGCGTGCTCGCCAAGAAGCTGGGGCGCGAGTCCCAGGGCGAGGCGCTGGTGGCGGACCTGGAGAAGCAGCTCCAGGACGCGGCGGCGCGGGTCGCCAAGGGCAAGCAGGGCAAGCCCGTGCGCATCCTCGCGCTGTACGCGCGGGGCGCCAACGCGCTGATGGTGGCGGGCAAGGAGACGCCCACCGAGGAGCTCATCCGGCTGGCGGGCGGCGTCAACGCCGTGACGGAGTACTCGGGGCACCGGCCGCTGACGGCGGAGGGTGTCATCGTCGCGGCGCCCGACATCATCCTGGTGCCGGACGGCACGCTGACGGCGCTCGGCGGTGAGGCGGCGCTGCGCAACGTGCCGGGGCTGTCCCAGGTGAAGGGCTGGAAGGTGACCACCGTCGAGGACGTGCACTTCATGAGCCTGGGGCCGAATCTGGGCAAGGCCGTGCAGCGCATCCAGGACGGCATGGGGTTGCCGGCGCGGGACGCGAAATGAGCGCTTCGGACGTGGCACCGGCACCCGCGAGCTATCCCGCGCGCGCGCCGGTGAATCCGGCCCGGCTCCGTCCACGTCCGTGGTGGGTGTTGGGCGCGGTGCTCGTGGTGGCCGCGCTGACGTCGCTCTCGGTGGGCTCGGTGCGGGTGCCGTTGTTGGGGCTCGCGGGCAGCTTGCTGGGAGCGCTCGGAGTGGAGACGGGTCATCGGTTGGAGGCCGTGCAGGAGGCGGTGCTGCTGTCCATCCGCCTGCCGCGCGTGGCGCTCGGGGTGATGGTGGGCGCGGTGCTGGCCACGTGCGGCGCGGCGCTCCAGGCCCTGTTCCGCAACCCGCTCGTGGAGCCAGGCCTTTTGGGCACCTCGGGTGGCGCGGCGCTGGGCGCGGTGCTGGCCATCATCCTGGACCTGTCCATCGATTCGAGGTTGGGCGCGTTCCGGCTCTTGGCGGTGCCAGGCATGGCGTTCGCCGGCGCGCTGGGCGCGACGTTGCTCGCGCAGCGGCTGGGCACGGGCGGCGGGCGCTCGGAGACGACGCGGGTGCTGCTGGCGGGTGTGGCGGTGACGGCGGGCGCGGGCGCGGGCATCGGCCTGCTCACGCACGTCGCCACCGACGCGCAGCTTCGCACCATCACCTTCTGGACGTGGGGCAGCCTGAGCGGGGCCTCGTGGAGCGTGGTGGGCGCGGCCGCGGTGCCGCTGATGGCGGCGCTGGTGCTGCTGTTGAGCGAGGCGCGCTCGCTGAACCTGCTGCTCTTGGGTGAGCGCGAGGCGTGGCACCTGGGCGTGGACGTGGAGCGGCTCAAGCGCAAGCTCATCCTGGCCGGAGCGCTCGGCGTCGGGGCGGCGGTGTCCGCGTCGGGCGTCATCGGCTTCGTGGGATTGATGGTTCCCGCGCTGCTGCGGCTCGGGATGGGGCCGGACCACCGTCGGTTGATGGGGGCCTCGGCGCTGCTGGGCGCGGCGTTGCTCGTCGTGGCGGACACGCTGGCTCGCACCGCGGCGGCTCCGGTGGAGCTCCCCGTGGGCGCGCTGACGTCGGCGCTGGGGGTGCCTGTCTTCATCGTGCTGCTGGCGCGCAGCAAGGGGACGCTATGAGCCTGGAGGCACGAGGCGTCGAGGTGTGGCGGGGCCGCGGGCGCACGCTGGGGCCGTTGTCCCTGGAGCTGGCGCCTGGCGAGGTGCTCGCCGTGGTGGGGCCCAACGGCGCGGGCAAGTCCACGCTGTTGTCCGCGTTCGCCGGCGAGCTGCCCTGCACCGTGGGCGAGGTGCTGCTGGATGGGCGCCCGCTGTCGAAGTGGCCGCCTCGCGAGCGCGCGCTGCGGCTGGGCGTGCTGCCGCAGGAGTCGTCGCTGGGGTTCGGCTTCACCGTGCTGGAGGTGGCGCTGCTGGGCCGCAGTCCGCATCCGATGCGCGGTGACAGTGGCGCGGACCTGGAGGTGGCGCAGGCGGCGCTGGACGTGATGGACATCCGTCACCTGTCCTCGCGTCCGTATACGTCGCTGTCGGGCGGCGAGCGTCAGCGCGTGCAGCTGGCGCGCGTGTTGGCGCAACTCTGGGATGCGCCCGCGCACGGGAACCGTTACCTGTTGCTCGACGAGCCCACGTCGAGTCTGGATTTGTCGCATCAGCACCTGGTGCTGGAAGAGGCGACGCACTTCGCGCGCAACGGTGGAGCGGTGCTCGCGGTGCTCCATGATTTGAATCTGGCGGCGCGGTACGCGCATCGCATTGCCGTCATCGCGGGAGGTCGGCTGGTGGAGATAGGCCCTCCCGCGCAGGTGCTCCGCGCGGAGCTCATCGCGAGCACGTTTGGTCTGCAGGTCCAGGTCGTCGAGTGGCCGGATGTGCCCGGTCCCTTCGTCATCCCCTCGGGCCGGGTCTCACCTCCCGCGTGAGTGGGAGTCTGGCAGTCGTTGTCTGAAGCTGCTTCTCGCGGGGGTGTGCGGCGAACCCGGCCTCCCTCCATGATGTACCGCTGGGCGCCCGCCCCCGCGAGGAGTGTTCTTGTCGGACCCAGGCTGACCGCCCGTCCTCGGGTGTGGAGCAGCCGGGCAGGCCGTGTCCCGACTGTTGTTGTCTCCTGATGGACAGAGCACGTGCTCGAATGCGAGCGAGCAGGGGACCCCCGCGCCTCCTGCTCCTGCTGTCCTTGGAGGAGCGCGTGTTGTCCTGCCGCGCACCCGTCACCAGCGTGGCGGGCGTGGAGGATGTCCCCCTGGTGGGTTTCGAGTCCGCGGTGCAGGCGCGAGCGTGGGCGCTGGTGGTGTGGAGCGTGGGGTTGCTGGCGTGTGGCGCGGGCGCGCCGCCCTGTGATTCCGCGTGCGAGCCTTCGGATGAGGCCTGTCGACTGAGCGCGTGCGGAGCCCTGCCCGAGGAGAGCCCGCGGATGCGCATCGCCTGTGACGCGCTTCCTCCCGAGGGGCGATGCCTGGGGCCTCGCGTGGTGGAGCACTGTGTCGACGGTCAGCTCCAGCAGCGGGACTGCGCGATGGGCGAGGCCTGTGTGGAATCAGGCGGCGCGCACTGCGAGGTGGCGGCGGCCTGTGTGGAGGGCCTGTCCCGTTGCTCCGACGCGGGCGCGCTGGAGCGCTGCGCGGAGGGACGCTGGGCGTCCGCTGCGTGCGAGGCCGGCTGTGTGGTGGAGGGGACTCGGGGGTTCTGCGGCGCTCCTGGGCGAACGCTGAGTGGCGTGGCCCGCTATGCGCGGCGTCTGCCGGATGCATCGTTCCGCGACTGGACGTCGGAGACGGAGTGGGTGCCCGCGCGGGGCTTCCTCGTCGCGTCATTCCAGGGCGGGACGCTCGTGGACCTGAGCCTGACGGATGGCTCGGGGCGGTTCACCGTGCGCGTGTCGAAGGACGTGGGCGCGGAGGACGCCGTGGTGATTTACGCGGCGGGGCAGGGGCAGACGGGGCTGGTGGAGTACGCGGTGGCGGACCCGGGGCTGTCGGGAGCACAGGGCGTGCCCGCGACGCCCGGTGCTTCGGCGCGCATCTGGAGTTGGTCGAGGCCGACGCGTGTGTTGCTCGACGCACCTGTGTTCGCCATCGAGGAGTCGGAGGGTTCCGGGGCCGCGGCGGTGTTCGAGGCGGTGCGCGCGGCGTGGCACGGGACGCGGGAGCGATATGGGTACACGGGGCTGCCGCTGGTGGCGTGGCTGGGCTTCGGCACGACGTGGTCCTGTGGGGCGTGCTTCGCGCCGTGGCAGGTGACGGCGGCGGGGCGGCGCTGGTCCGCGCAGCTCTGGTTGCCGGGGGACTCGGATGCGGCGTGGTGGTCCGAGGCGATGGTGCTCCATGAGCTGGGCCACTGGGCCATGGCGAGCCATGGGACGAGCCCGTCCGAGGGTGGGCCTCATTTCCTGGGCGTGCCGACGTTCCCGGGGCAGGCGTGGAGTGAGGGTTGGGCCACGTGGTTCAGCTCGGACACGCGCGGCAGTCCCCGCTATTACGACCGCCAGGGCGGGACGATGTTCTGGTTGGATTTGGAGACGCGCTCGCCGGAGATGATTGCGTGGAGCAGGCCTCGTCCCGAGGAGGGGTTGCTCCAGCCCATCGAGGAGAACGAGGTGGCGGCCATCCTCTATCGACTCGGCACGAGCACGCCGTCGCGTCAGTTGCTGTACGAGTCGCTCGCGGCTCCAGCGATGAACCTGGCCCCGTGGGCGCGTGGCTACCGCAAGCACACGTGGCGCATGGAGGAGGGGAGTCCGGTGGAGGTGGTGGAGACGCTGGAGGCGGCGCCGTGTCTGGCGGACTTCCTGGATGCGCTCATGTGCGGAGGCTTTCCGCGTGCGCTGATGGACGCCGCCACCGAGCCCGCCGTGGCGTATCCGTATCCGAGCCATGCACCCCTGTGCAGGTGAGCGGAGCATGTCCATGTTCGCGCCAGGGGCCGTCCGGGAGTTCGTCGTGTCGATGATGGGATGTGGACGGAGGGCGCCCGTGAGGTGGCTCGCGAGTCCTCGTCGGCGCATCGCGGGTGCGGTGCTGGCGCTGGCGCTGGTGGGAGCGCTCTCGGCGGGAGTGGCATCGGGACTGGAGCGGGCTCGAGGACGGCCTCGCAAGAGCCCGGAGCCCCGGCCTCCGTTCTCACAGCAAGGCGGAGGGGTGGCGCGTGCGTCCGTCGGCCCCGAGGGAGCTTCACGTGCGGCACCTCGAGTGGCACGCACGGTGGATGCGCGTCTTCGCCCGGAGGTGTCGACGGTCACCGCCGTGGCGCGAGAGACAGGTGCACGGCCTCAGGTGCGAGAAGCGTTCTTGCGGACTCCCTCGCGTGGTCACGAGGAGGAGGCCAGGACCTCTTCGGATGAACATGCGTCTCAGGGAGGTGCGGCGGCGCCGAGCGGGCTCACGTCGCGCATGCCCGCGCCGATGCGGGTCGACTGGCGCGAGGTGGTGTCCGAGGACGGTGCTCTGTCACTCGCGGCCGAGGTGGAGCGGCGGTCGGGGTTCGACGCGGACATCGAGGTGCGCATCGAGCTCCCCGAGGGTGTGCGTGTCGTCGAGGGCTCCACGGACTTCGTGTTGCCCAGGAGCGCGGGGGCACTCGCGCGGGTGACGCCCTGTGTGGTGGCGGTTCCTCCTGGCGTGGTTCCGGAGACGGACCTGGTGTTGTCGGCTCAGGCGCGAGGTGGGTCCTTCGGTGCGCACGCGGAGGCGCGGTACACCTTCGGGCGCGAGCTTCGGCTCGAGCGACCTCCAACACCCACGGGGCCGGTGTTGCCTGCCCGGCTCCTCTCGGGGAGTGATTCCGACGTTCCGTGAGCAGGTGAGGACCTGGGAGGCGAGGCTGGAGTAGATACGGAGCCTCGTCGTTCCGAGGAGCCTCGTTGCAGACCGCTGCCCTGGTGTTGGTGTTGCTGTCGGCGTTCCTCCACGCGTCGTGGAACGCGATGCTCAAGCGGCATCCGAATCCCGAGGCGGGAGTGGTGGGGGTCATCACCGTGGCGACGGTGGGCGGAGGACTGTGGTCGCTCGGGATGCAGGGCGAGGCGTTCCCGACGATGCGCGGGTTGATGTGGGCGCTGTGCGCGGGCGCGTGCGAGAGCGTCTACCTGGTGGCGCTCGCGCGAGCACTGCACCGAGCACCGCTGGGCCTCGCGTACACCGTGTCGCGCGGTGGGGCGATGTTGCTGGTCTGGCCGGTGTCGGTGCTGCTGCTGGCGGAGCGCGTGTCCGTGTGGTCGCTGACGGGTGCGTTGGTGCTGGGCGCGGGGCTGGCGGTGATGCACGCGTCGCGTCCCCAGGGGCGCGCGGCAGCGGGCGTCGCGTGGGCGGCGCTGTCGGCGGTGGCGATCGCGGGCTACCACCTGAGCTACAAGCTGGCGCTGGCGGAGCGCGCGCAGCCGCCCGCCCTGTTCACCACGGGCCTGCTCATCGCGCTCCCGGTGCTGATGGTGGAGCGTGGGCGACAGCTGGGCTGGGTGGAACTCCTGCGACAGGCGTGGAGCCGACCCTGGCTGGTGCTCGTCGGAGGCACCATCAGCATGCTGTCCTTCTCGCTGCTGCTGACGGCGTTGAGTGACAGTGGGGCAGGGGTGGTGCTCACGCTGCGCAACACCTCCATCGCCTTCGCGCTGCTGCTCGCCGCGTTCCAGGGAGAGCGGCTCGGACACCGTCAGCTCTCGGGCGCGGTGCTCGTGTCCGTGGGCGCGGTGCTGCTCGGTATCCCGGCGTGAAACCGCCAACGGGTGACCACGGTGCAACAACCGCTCAGGCGGAGTGCGCTCCAGGCAATGCGCTGCTGCGCCCGCTGGCGTGAAGACGCTGACTGGCGCACGCGCCAGCGCAGACGTGGTGCTCGCGTCGGTCGGTGCTGCTCTGCATCCCGGCGTGATGCACCGCCACTCGGACCCGGGCCAGGGCCGTGGCCCCGGGTCGACGAGGGCGGGCATGGCCCGCCGGGTGTCTACTCCGCCTTCGCGGACGCACCCCCGCCCAGCCGCTTCAGGGCGAGCTGCGCGTCCTCGTGATTCGGCTGGAGCTTCAGCGCCGTCTGGTACTCCTGCTTCGCCTCGTCCACGCGCTTGGTCGCCTCGAGCAGCTGTCCCAGGGCGTTGTGCGGCTCGGCGAACGTCGGGTCCACCTGTGAGGAGCCCCGGAAGGACTTCTCCGCGTCCTTCGTGTTGCCCTGCTGGTACAGCGCATGGCCCAGGTACAGCAACGTCAGCGCGTTGCGGGGCTCCACCGCCAGCGCGTCACTCAACACCTTGCGCGCCTTCGCCCCATCACCACCACGCAAGTACAGGAAGCCCAGCTCCGCGCGCGCTTCGATCTGCGCCGGGTCCTTGGCCACCACCGCCTCCAGCTCCGTCACCGCCAGCTCCGGCCGCCCACGCCGCGAGTGGACGATGCCCAGCCGCGCCAGCGCCGCCGTGTCGGCCTCCTCGCCCTCCTTCGGGCGCAGGTACGTCTCCGCGCCGGGGTAGTCCCCCATCGCCATCAGCAGGTCCGCCAGCCCCAGCTTCGCCGCGCGGTGGTTCGGGTCCTCCTTCAACACGCCCAGGAACAAGGGCTGCGCCTTCGCCGCCACGCGCTTCTTCGCGTACGTGTCCGCCAGCGCCAGCCGGTTCTCCACCGTCGGCGACAGGGTGACGCACTCCTCGTACTCCGCGATGGCGCCGTCCAGGTCCCCCTTGGCCTTCAGCGCCTCGCCGTAACCCGCGCGCGCCGCCGCGTCCTTGGGGAACGCCTCCACCGCCGTCTTCAGCGTGGCCACCGCCTCGTCCGCCTTGCCCAGCGAGAGGTACGCCCGGGCGAGGCCCTGATACGCCTCCGTCGTCTTCTTCCCGTCGTCGGTGCTCTTCTCGATGGCCTTCTTGAACGCCTCCACCGCCTGCTTCTTCTTGCCCTGCTCCAGGTACAGGTGGCCCAGCTGCGTGTACGGACCACTGGCCCGACGCGGCTCCAGCACCAGCGCCTTCTCGAAGGCCTTGGTGGCGCGCACGTTGTCGCCCAGCTGGTAGTACGCGAGCCCCAGGTTGAAGTGCGCCTCCGCGTACTTCGGGTCCGCCGCGATGGCCTTGATGAACGCGTCGGTGGCCTTGCGCGGGTCGCCCTTCTCGTTGAGCGCCACGCCCAGGTTGTTCTGCGCACGCGCGTGCTTCGGGTCCGCCGCGATGGCGCGCTGGTACTCCCCGATGGCGCCATCCAAATCGTTCTCGCGCAGCAGGATGACGCCCAGGTTGTAGTGCGCCTCCGCGTCGCCCAGCTTCTCGCGGGTCGCCTCGCGCAAGGTCGCCTTCGCCTCGCCGTTGAGCCCCTTCTCCGCCAGCGCCTTGCCCAGGTTGATGCGCGCGACGTTCAGCTGACCGTTGAGCTTCAGCGCCTCACGGTACGCCTCGATGGCGTCGTCCGTGCGGTTGGCGCGCTGGAGCGCCTCGCCCAGGTTGAAGCGCAGCTCCGCGTCCTGGGGCGACAGCTCCACCGCCACCGAGTACTGGCTGATGGCCACGTCCGTCTCGTCCAGCACCCGCGCCAGCAACCCGCGCTCCGAGCGCAGCGTCGCGTCCTCGGGGAAGGCCGCGATGGCCTGGTCCAGCAGCGTGCGCGCCTTCTCCGCGTCGCCGGCCAGCCTGAGTGCGCGGCCCAGGGCCAGCCTCGGCGGCACCAGCTCCGGCTCCAACTCCACCAGCTTCGTCAGCGGCTCCACCGCCTTCTTCGGCTTGTTCAGCGCGAGGAAGGCCGTGCCCAGCCGGTAGAGGGCGTCGGCGTCGTCCGGGGACGCGCGCAACCGGGCGCTCTCCACCGCCGCGGTGCGCTCGAGCGCCGCCGCGTCGGGTTGGGACGTCTGGGCGGTGAGCAGCTGGAGGACTAGGACGCCGGCTTTCGTCATCACAGGTTCTCCACGTAGGGACTGGCGCGCGCGTCGAACGTCTTCTTGGCGAGGGCGGACTTCTTCGCCTCCCACGCCTCACGCGCCGTCTTCTCTTCCTTCTCTTCCTCGGCGAGCTCGGCGCGCTCCTCCTTCACCTCCGCCTCGCACTCGGCCACCTGCTCCTCGTACTTCTTCGGGTCCAGCTCCTCGCTGCCCTGCACCTTCGCCTTGCGGGCCGACGTCAGCTTGGCCAGCTCGAACTTCGCGAAGGCGCAGTCGCGCGCCAGCTCCGACACGTCCCGCAGGCCCACCGACAGCCGCTGCTTGGCGCGCAGGTACTCCACGCGCGCCTCGGACTCCTCGATGGCCAGCTTCGCGACCTCGCGGGACACCTCGTCCGTGGCCCGGTCCACCTCGTCCTCGGCCGCCTCCTGGCGGTCCTTGGCGCGGCGGATGTTGTCGCGGGCCCGGTCGATTTCGTTGTTCGCCTCGTCCACCTTGTCGACGGCGAGCGCCAGCTCGTTCTCCGCCTCGAGCAGCTCGATGCGGACCTCGAACGGGAGCTTCTTCACCAACGAGTTGGGCACCTTCATGCCGTAGCTGGAGCCGCAGCCGGCGGCGAGCAGGGGAAGGGTGAGCAGGAGCAGATGCTTCATGGAACGGTGGCCTCGAAGCTGCCGAAGATGGTGCGGCCGGAATAGATGTCGGTGCCGTTGACGAACGTGACGTGGAACTCGCCGCTGATGCGCTGGCCCTGCGCGGTGGGAAGCCGCTGCACCACCAGCGAGCCGCGCTCGAGCGGCGGGAAGACGCGCGCCGGCTCGTCCAGCACGCTGCGGCCGATGGCGCCCCGCTGCGCGCCACCCTCCAGGACCTCCGCGAGGTTGATGTCCAACCCGCCCGTGTAGCCCTCGGGAATCATGTCCCCCACGCGCGCGCTGACCTTCAGGAGCGTGTTGACGCCGGGCCCCTGCGGCTTGACGAAGTTGATGGACAGCTCGCCCTCGGCCAGCACCGCCTCCGAGCGCGTGTAGCGCAAGTCGAGCAGCGGCGACACGCTGCCCTCCAGCCGCCCCCCCTCTTCGCCGCACGCGCACAGGCCAGCCACCAGCACGGCGGCCAGCGCCAGCCCCCAGAGGGGCCGGACGCTGGAGACCGCCATGGCGCGGATGCCCGGGCTCACTTGCACGCCTTCCATCCGGCGCTGTCCACGTCCGAGCCCGTGAGCGAGCCCACGTCCTTGAGGACCGCCAGCTCCCGCCGGGCCCCGTCCACGTCGCCGAAGCGGCAGCGCAGCGCGGCCAGGTTGAGGCGGGCCTTGTCGTAGGTGGGGTCGGAGTCCATCGCCTTGGCGTAGGCCTCGCGCGCGCCCATGGCGTCGCCCATGTTGAGCAGCGCCCAGCCCAGCGCGGAGTGCGCCGAGGCCTTGGTGTCCTGCAGCTCCGTCACGCGGCCGAACGTCAGCTGCGCCACGCCGAACTGCCGCGCGTCCAGGTACGCCATGCCCAGCGCCTCCAGCGACTCCACGCTGAGGGTGCGCTCGGCCTTCTTGCGCAGCTCGTCCAGCGCGGCCGACTGCAGCGGCGCGCCCGGCTGCGGCACCGGCAGGGACGCCTGCTCGGAGCGGGCGCGGCAGCCCACCACCGCGGCGTTGAAGACCTCCAGCGACTCGGCGCGGGACAGACACGCCTTGAAGGCCTCCTCGGAGCGCGCCTTGAGGGGACCGACCTGCTCCTTCACCGCCGCCTGGAACTGCTGCGACTCGGAGGCCGACAGCCCGCCCGGCACCGGCGTGGACTCGACCACGTCCGCGATGTGCCCGTACGCCAGCGCCAGCCGCCACAGCGACGCCACCGCCCACTCCGGATAACCGAGCGACGCGGCCTGCGTGTAGATGCCCTCCAGGCTCTGCAGCGCGGCGACCTTCTCCTCCACCTTGTCCGCCGGCAGGTCCTTGTAGCCGCGGTAGAGGATTTCGCCCAGGTACCACAGGCCCTTGGCCGCCTCCTCCGTCTGGCCGTTGGGGCCCTGCACCGCCGTGGTGAGCGTGGCCACCAGCGCGTCCGCGTTCGCCGTGGGCGCCGTGGTCGCCTGCACCTCCGCGAGCACCGCCGCCGCGCCCGCGCTGCGCGGGTCCTGCTTCAGCGCGGACTCCGCCGCCAGCTTCGCGCGCGAGTAGTCCTTCGCCTTCAGCCGCGCCTCGGCCAGGAGCACCAGCACGTCGCCCTTGCGAGCGCCGGAGGACTCCGCCGCCGTCTCCAGGTTGCGCGCGGCCTCCTTGTACTCCCCCAGCGCCATGCGCAGCCGCGCGCCCGCCAGCCACCCATCCACGCCGGCCACGTCCGAGCCCAGCTTCTGGCCCACCTGCTCGAACCACGTGGCCGCCTCGCCGAACGCCGCCGCCTCCGCCGCGTGACGGCCGAGCGTCAGGAGCACGTCCGACAGGTACTGGCTCTTGGGGTAGTCCTGCGACAGCTTGGAGCCCAGCTCGCGCTCGGCCTGCAAGTCGCGCTTCTCGCGCGCCGCCGTGAAGGCGCCGTACAGGGCCTTCTCGCCGATGTCGCTGTTCTTGTTCTCGTCGGCCACCTTCACGAGGCCCTGGATGACGTCGCCCGTCTCCTGGGCGCTCTGCAGCGCCAGCTCGTCGAGCGCCTCGGCGCGGCTCTGCGTGAGGATCTTCTGCACCTCCGCGCGGAAGTTGCCCGGCAGCGGCGCGCCGAGGAACTTCTTGCCCGTCTCGTCCAGGCCCTTGAAGTCGTTGACCTGCCGCAGGCTGTCCAGCGCCAGGTTGCCGGCGACGGTGGACTCCTTGTGCTGCGGGTGCGACAGGGCGAAGGCGGTGAACAGCTCCGCGGCCTTGGGGTAGTCGCCGTCCTCGTAGAAGGCGCGCGCGATGTTGAACTTCACGTCCAGGGCGTTGGGGCTCTTGGGGTAGCGCGACACGTACTCCGCGCCGAGCAGCTTCATGGCCTGACGCGCGTCCGCCACTTCATACGCGTTGCGCTTGAGCGCCTCCTCCGGCTTGAGCGTGGAGAAGTGCGCGAGCAGCGCCGCGTAGATGGCGTCCTCCTCGCCCTTCACGTCCTTGGCCTTGGCCTCGTACCGCGCCAGCTCCTCGAACTGACGGGCCGCCTCCGGGAAGGCCTTGGCGGAGAAGAGCGCCTCCGCGCGGTTCTTCATCATCGGCCGCACGTACTGCTCGGGGCGGAAGAGGCTCAGGTACGCCTCGTAGGCCTCGGCGGTGCTCAGGTAGAGCTCCTTCTCCTCCTTCTTCTGCGCCGCCAGGTGCAGCTGGGTGGCCAGGTCGCGGCCCATCTCCTCCAGCTCCGCGAGCTGCTTCTTGCGCTCGGACTCCACCAGCTCCGGGTCCGTCTTGCTCTGCACCGCCGCGCGCACCAGCACGCGGAGGTCCTCCGGCTCCGGCAGCACCTTGCCCTTGGCCGCCTTGAGCGCGTCGTAGAGCTTCTGGCCACGCTCCAGGTCCATCTCCGGGTCGTGCTGGATCTCCATCAGCTTGCGCAGCGCGGGGATGGCCCACTCGTACTGCTGCTTGATGAAGTAGCGGTTGCCCAGCTTGTCCAGCGCGAGCGAGTACGTGGCGCGGCTGTCGCTGAGCTTCTCGAAGTAGTTGAGCGCGCCCTTGGCCGGACGGGCCTCGGTGTAGCTGTAGACCAGGTCCAGCAGCGCCTCGCGCTTGACGTTGAGCGCCTTCTTCACGTCCACGCCCGGCAGAGGAGCGCTGGCCGCCGCGGCCTCGAAGAACGTCACCGCCTCCGCGTGCTTGGCCTGGTTCACGCGAATCCAACCCATCTTGTAGCGGGCCAGGTCGTGAACGGGGGAGGGCGGGGCCTCGAGGATGGCCTGGTAGTGCTTCTCCGCCTCGACCAGGTCGGCCTTGTCGAAGAAGTGGTCACCCAGGATCTGCTCCGCCTCCAGCCGCAGCGGGCTGTTGGGGAACTTGCGCGTCAAATCGCCCAGCGTCTTGAGCATCTCGTCGAACTGCCCGAGCTCACGCTGCTCGTGCGCCAGGTAGAACGTCACCTGGTCGCCGTCCTTGAAGTCCGGGTACTCGCGCAACAGGCGGTAGTACATCTGCACCGCCTTCTGCTTCATCAGCCGCGTCTCCGGGGAGACGATGGCGCCCGTGGCTCCCTCGGGCCGGGACTCGGCCTGCAGGTAGTACACGTAGCGGCTCTTCTCCACGTAGAGCTCGGCCAGCCGGAACTGGAGGTCCGGCAGGTACGGCGCGTTGCGGCTCTTGGAGATGAGCTTCTCCGTCTCGCCGATGGCGCGGTCCACCTTGAAGATGTCGCGCTTGAGCTTGGCGATGAACTCGTCGCGCTCCTTCGCCTTCGACACGATGGGGTTCAATCCCGCGGCGTTGCGGCCCGGGCTACCAGGGGCGGCCGCCAGCAGGGCGGCGGCAATCAGGCCGGTAAGCTGGCCGGTCATGGGGTCTCCTCGATGCAGCGGCTCTCGATGCTGACCCGGTACGACTTGAGCTCGTCGTTCCAGTACTCGCCGTCGAAGCGGAAGGCGACGCTGTCGGGCGTCAACAGGGGCTCGTCCACCGGCACCACCAGCTTGGCGCCCTTCTTCACGCGCTCGTACAGCTTCAGTCCCACTTCGTATTCCATCAGCCGCACCTGCTCGGCCGCGCGCAGGAGCGTGTCCGCCTCGTGCCGCACCGCGCTCGCCAGCCGCGCGTCGTACACCCGCACGGCCTCCGCGCGGGACAAGTCGTAGAGCTTCGTCAGGTGGGTGAAGAGCCGGTCGCCGAAGCTGCCGGCGTAGCGGCCCAGGCGCTCGCCCTCCAAATCCAGCGTCTCCACGAAGCGCGAGGCGCGCTGGGTGCCGCCGTGCGAGTTGGCCGCGCGGCGCAGGCGGATGTCCTGCGTCAGGTCATCGCGGTTGCGCACCGCCTCCAGCGAGTCCGCGAAGCGGCGCGTGAGCTCCTTGGCGGCGCGCTTGGCGGGCAGGTAGTGGCACAGGTCGCGGTAGATGAGCGCGCGCAACAGGTACTTGTCCGGCAGGAACTCGTCGCGGAAGGACGGCGCGTCCAGCGTGGTGAGGATGCCCAGCGACGCGCGCGGCTCGCCCAGCTTGTAGCGGGTCCACGCCTCCTCCAGGTAGAGGCTGGCGCGGCCCGGGTCCAGCTGGGGCAGCTTCACCAGGTTGTAGGCCTCCAGCGCGCCCGTGAAGTCCTGGCGCTCGTAGCGCAGGCGGGCCACCGCGAGCGCCGCCTCGTTGCGCGCCGAGCGGGTGAGCTTCTCGTCCTTGGACAGCGTGAGGAAGTCCGCGATGAGCTCCTCGGACGGCTCCTTCACCTGCTTGAGCCGCGTGACGAGCAGCGCGAACTTCGCGTGGCTCGCCTCCGCGCTCGTCTCCGACAGCTTGGCGAAGTGCGTGTTCGCCCAGCGCTCGTTGCCCACGCGCAGGTCCACCAGGCCCTGCTGGTAGTGCGCGTACGCGCCCGTGTCCTCGGGCAAGAAGCCCAGGTCCAGCGCGCCGAACACCTGCTCGTCGATCATCACCTCGTCATGCGGCCGGTCCGTCAGCGCCTTGAGCGCGTCGAGCGCGCGCGGGATGACGTTGGGGTTGGAGCGCTCCCGCGCGATGCGCGCCAGGTACGACGCGCCCGCGTGCGTGAGGCCCAGGTCGATGAGGCTCTTGGCCAGGAAGTACTGGCCCCAGGCGTAGTTGTCGTCCGTCTTGGGCGCGGCCTCGAGCCAGGCGTACAGGGGACCCGCGGCGTCGCGCGGCTTGCCGTCGAAGTAGTCCTGCAGCGCGCGGTCGAACGTGGCCGGGTCCACCTTCTGCGGCAGCGACGCCGGAGGAGGCGTGGGGGCCTCGGCCTTCTTGTCGCCCTCGGGCTTCTTGTCGGCTCCGGGCGCGGCCGGCGCGGCGCTGCCCTCCGCGGGCTTCGTGCCGGGCGCGGGCGGCGTGGCGGCGCCGGACGCGGGCTTCGTGCCGGACGCGGGCGGCGTGGCGGGGGCGGCCGCGGGCTTCGCGTTCGCCGGGGGAGGTGGCATGGGCAGCGCGCCGCCGCCGGACTGGGCGCGGGCGGCCGCTGGAGACACGACGAGCGCGGCGCTGGCGAGCGCGGCGATGAGTGAGAGTGAAGTCATTCCGTGGCGCCGAAGTTGAACGCGGTTCCGAGCTGGACGACCGGGACGTTGATGATGCGCGAGGCGCCGGCGAAGACGACGTTGTTGGACACGTCCAGCCGGAACGACACCGTCTTGCCGGAGAACATGCGCACGCCCAGGCCCAGGTTGACGGCGGGGCGGAAGCCGTCCTGCCGGTCGATCTTCACCACCGTGCCGCCGCCGAGCAGGAACGCCTCGAAGTGCAGCACGGAGCTGTTGAGCACCGCCGTCTTGCCGTACAGCGGGCTCCACACCAGGTCGGAGCCCACCATCCACTGCACCTGGTCCTCGAACGCGGACGCGGTGGGGGCCACGTCGAAGTCGCGCTCCAGCTGGCGGCGCAGCGACGTCTGGATGTTGTAGCTGTACGTGCCCCGGCCCACCTGCCACGCGAACGTGTCGCTGAAGTGGTACGTGTACGAGACGCTTCCGGTGAGGCCCTTGTAGAAGGCGTCCGCCGGCAGCACGCCGACGCCGAGGTACAGCTCGTGGTGCATCCGGTACTGCCGCTCCTGGATGGCGGAGACGGAGCCGGGGTTCTCGAGCGCCTCGGCCTGCGCGCGGGCAAGGCCGGGCGCCAGGAACAAGAGGATGAGCAGGGCGTATCGCACGGTGGGGGCTTCCTGGCGGATGAGCGGAACGGAGCGCGGGGAGAGGGGGTGGGCCCCCCGCGTCAGTAGCCGACGGAGTTGAAGAGGAACGGGTAGGTGATGATGACCACGCCGCCCTTGGGGGCGGGGAAGGTCCAGGTCTTCAGATTGGAGAGGATGCACGCCTCGACGGAGGCATTGCGCAGCGTGGAGGACTTGGTCTTCGCCGCGGCCACGCGGCCGTTGGCGCCGATGGTCCACTCGAGCACCACCTTGCCGGCCAGGCCCGGGTCCTTGAGCAGCGCGCGCTCGTAGCAGCCGTGCACCTCGTTCAGGTGGCTGTTGATGACGCGCGCCACGGCTTCGCGGTCCACCGTGCCCTGCGTGGAGGCGATGCTGCGCGCGGTGGCGCGCGTGACGGTGCCTCCCACCTTCCCCTTGCCCACCGAGCCCGCGCCCAGCGCGCCGATGCCGCCGCCGCCCTTGCCGCGCAGGAGCTCCGCGCCGAGCGTGGCGCCGCCGCCCTTGCCTCCACCGCCCAGGCCGAAGGTGCCCAGGCCCGCGTTGGCGATGGGCGCCTTCCCGATGAGGCCCGACAGCTTGTAGTTGGAGTTCTTCACGTTCTTGCTGCCCGGGCCGCTGCCCAGCTTGTCCACGGCGGCGAGCAGGTCATTGGTGGCGGGGCCCGCGGCCGACAGCTTCGCGAGCGCCTTGAGCGCCTTGTTCTCCGGCTGCGCGGCGGCCACGGCCTTGACGGGCTGGGGAGGCGTCTTCTCCACCGGCTTGGGCGGTGCCTTCTCCGCGACCTTCGCCTCCTCCTTCTTCACCGGCTTGGCCTTCTCCTTGAGCGCCTCCAGCTTCTTCTTCGCCTCCTCCTTCTTCTTGGGCTCGGGGGCGATGAGGCGCAGCGCCACGGGCGGCAGGTTCTTCTGCGTGAAGTCCGCCGTCTCCGGCGTGGGCGGCTTGAGCGCGATGAACGCGCCCAGGCCCGACGCGAACATCGCGAAGCACGTGAGCGCCAGCCACGGCAGGCCCCGCAGCGGGTTGACGAACACGCGCGCGGGCACGGGGGCCGCGTAGGCGACCAGCGACATCTGGCCCTGCGTCAGCCGGGCGCCCACGCCCTCGCGCAGCGTGATGAAGCGGCGGCTGCCGTCGGACTCGAGCGCGGCGCCGGTGACGGGCGTGAAGCGGCCATCCGAGCCGCTCTTCTCCACCTCCGTGCCCGGCGGCACGAAGAGGCGGAAGGAGCCGCTGATGGACTCGGCCAGCGTGAAGGGCGCGCCGGTCTCCGGCAGCGTGAAGCCCCACAGCGGCATCGCCTCCGGCAGCTCGAGCGAGGCGACCACCGGCTTCTTCTTGTCCGGCGCGAAGCGGCGCGCGTCGCGGCGCACCGTTCCCCAGTACAGCTCCAGGTACAGCTGTGAGGAGCCCTTGCCCGCGTCGATGCGCGGCGCGTGCGTGGGCCGGGAGGCGGTGACGCGCGGCTCCTGCAACAGCGGGCCTTGCGCGACGGGGAGCGGGTCGAGCGCCACGTCCGCGAGCAGGTCCTCCGCCAGCAGCATGCCGGTGTTGACCGGGGCGGCGGCGGGCTCCTGCGTCGCGCGGCGGCGCACGGAGGGGACGGTACCCGCGGGCACGGGCACCGGCGCGT
The DNA here is from genome assembly GCF_024198255.1 of Myxococcus guangdongensis. NCBI lineage: Bacteria > Pseudomonadati > Myxococcota > Myxococcia > Myxococcales > Myxococcaceae > Myxococcus > Myxococcus guangdongensis. Next base: position 258,972 of record NZ_JAJVKW010000002.1, on the reverse strand, counting down.
GCAGGGCCACGGGCTGCGCGGGCGGGGCCGCGTGCGCGACCGCGCCGTTGACGGCGGGCTGCGGCGCGACGGGCGCCGGCATGGGCACCACGGCGGGCTGGGCCGCGTGCTGCGGATAGATGGCCTGCGTCGCGGCGGAGGGCGCGGCGTGCTGCGGCACCGCGCGCACCGCGGGGACGGTGGTGGCGAGCGGCTGCGTCGGCGCCTGTACCGGGCGCAGCTGGCGCACGGGCGCGGCCTGCTGGGGCGGCGGCTGGGGCGCGGGGGGCTGCGGCGTGCCGAACAGCGCGGCGACCTCCGGCGGAGGCTGGGGCTTCACCTCCTGGGGGCGCTGCGCGAGCACGCGCGTCTTGAGGACGAAGGGGCCGCACAGCACCTCGTCCACCGAGCGGATCTCACACGCGGTGACGCGGTGGCCGTTGACGAACAGGCCCGTGGCGGTGCCCGCGTCCTGGATGGCCGCGCGACCGTTCTGGAAGTAGAGCAGCGCGTGACGCGGCTCCACGGCCGGGTCGTCCAGGCGCAGATCCGACGCCGGGTCCGACCCGAGCGCATACGTGCCGGGGACGAACACTTCCGTCCCAACGAGGAGTCCGTCGCGGAGGATGACGACTTGCAGGACGCTGGGCTGGCCGCTCAACGGTGACGCTCCCTTCAAGGGCGGGTGGGCGGTACTGCCCTACTGGTCGTACACCGTGGCGAGCGTTTCAGCGCGGAAGCTGTCGCGCTCGCGGATCATCGACCGGGTCTTCAATTCCTTGCGGTCATACAGATACACCGCGCCGGACTTGTTCGTCTGACCCTGGATGAGCCGGTCATCGAAGTCGATGCGCGAGGGCCCGCGCGACGGCGGCGCCGACGACGCGGTGGCGTCCGACTCGCCCGTCACCGGGTCCGTCACGGGCGCGCCCTTGGTTTCAATCTTCGGCGGAGCCTTGGGCCCGGACTTCTTGCCCGTCGCCGCCTTGGACTTGTTGGCCTTCGCTGTTTTCGCGGAACGGCCGCGGCCCTGGGCCCATGCGTCGCTCGGGTGCAACAACGTACCGATGCCGAGGAGCTGGGCGACGACCATGCAGAGGAGGAAGCGTCGCATCATCAACAGGTTAAGCGATGCGCGTATGGACCTGTCAACGCACACTCCAGGGCCATTCACGAGGCGTGGTGCGACAGGTGTGGGGGGCACTCCACCCCATGTGGGGCGCGTGCTCCACGACTCGTGTCAGGCGTTGCCGGCCGACTGGAAATGTGGCGTGCCGCTCCGCATCCGAGCACGCCTTCCAGCCGGGCGAGCGACCGGAGAATCATCGCCGCGACGCGAGGGATGAGAGATGCTGCGTGCGTGAAGAGCGCGATGCGCAAATGGGGTCTGCTGTCGGTGGGAGTCCTGCTCTGGTCCGCGGCGGGTGTCGTCGGATACCGGCTCAGCGCGCGGGAGTCCGGAGGTCAGCCGCCCCCGCGGGACCAAGGTCCCACTCCACCCACCACCGCCGGGCCCCGGCTCACGGGCGTGGGGCCCCGGCTCACCAGCAACGAGACCTCCCAGCCGCTCTCGGTCCACGGCGAGCAATTGGTGACCGGGTTGCGACTGTCACTGGGTCCGCCCCTGTCATTGGAGCTGCCGCTGAAGGTGGTGGACTCGCGCCACGCGTTCGCGCGGCTGCCCTCGGGGCTGAAGCTGGCCGAGGACCTGCCCCAGGTCGTGGTGGAGGCCCGGCTGGTGTCGGACCAGGCGGGCTGCTGCGAGGGGCAGGACGCGCTCACGGTGGTGAACGACACCGCCTTCCCGGACCTGACGGGCATGGTGGCCTCGCCCGATGGCCGCATGCTGTTCGTCGTCTCGCCGCCCACCGACACGGTGTACGCGCTGGACGTGGGCTCGGGCGTCGTGGAGGCGCTCCCCGTGGGGGACGGTCCCTCCGCGCTGGCCACGTGGCAGGACGCGCGCGGCGGGGCCTTCCTCGGCGTGGTGCACCGCTTCCAGCCGGAGCTGTGGGTGTATGCGCTGCAGGCGCGTGGGGCGCCGCGGGTGTGGCCCGCACCCTCGGGCGCCTCGGGGCTGGAGGTGGATGGCGCGCGGGGCGTGGCCTACATCGCCGAGCAGGTGCGCGACACGGTGCGGGCGGTGTCGCTCGAGGACGGGCGCGAGCAGTGGGTGACGCCGGTGGACCCCAACCCGCGCGCGCTGGCGCGGTGGCGCGACGTGCTCGCGGTGGGCAGCCTCCAGACGGGGCAGGTGGAGCTCTTGCGGCGCGGGGACGGCGCGCCCGTGTTCGCCGTGGCGCCGGGGCCGGGCGTGGCCATCGTCGGCGGGAGCACGGAGCCGTTCCGCGCGCAGGTGATGGGCGGCCACGCGCCGCGCTCGCTCGTCGCGAGCCCCAAGCTGGGGCGGCTCTTCATGGGCAGCCTGGGGCCGAACCTGGGGCCCTTGCCCCAGCACAAGGAGGTGCACGGCAGCAGCGGCGTGTCCGTCATCGACCCGGCCACGGGCGACTTCGTGCGCCACCGGGGCTTCGGCGTGGGCATGACGGAGGGGCTGGCGCTGGATGACACAGCGGGGCTGCTCTACGCGGCGGACGTGGCGCTGGGCCGGGTGCGCGTGCTCGACGCGCGGGCGCTGGTGTCCAACGACGACCAGGTGGCGCGCGGCGCGCTCCTCCAGGAGTTGGTGCTGACGCCGCCCGAGGGCACGCCGCTGATTCGCCCCCAGGAGGACTTCCTGGTCAAGGGCCGCGCGGGACCGGAGCTGCACTCGGGGCCGCGCTCGCTGGTGCTGTCCCCGGACGGCCAGCAGCTCTACGTGCTCAACCGCTTCACCCGCGAGGTGGCGGTGGTGGACGTGCGCGGGGCGCGCAAGGGAGGGGCGGTGGTGACGCGGCGGCTGCCCGTGGTGGAGCTGCGCCACCAGGCCAAGCGCCGGCTGGGACAGGTGCTCTACTCCGCGGACCTGGGGCGCACGGGCATCACCTGCGACGGGTGCCACATCGAGGGCCACACCGGCGGGCTCTTCTACGCGAAGAAGTATCCCCTGCGCATCTACCGCTCGCCCACCGTGCAGGGAAGCCGCGACACGCCGCCCTTCTTCACGCCGGCGAGCCAGCACAGCCTCGCGGAGACGGCGAGCTTCGTCGGCGCGCGCAACCGCTTCCACAACCCGGACCCGTCGCCCTCGGAGGTGGAGGCGCTCACGCTCTTCTCGTCGCTGATTGCCACGCCGCCCAATCCGTACCGGGACCAGGACGGCGCGCCGCTGTCGACGGTGACGCTCCCGGATGGTGGCGTGGGGCATCCGTCGCGAGGACGCGCGCTGTTCGAGGGCCGGGGCGGCTGCGTCGCCTGCCACCCCGCACCCCTCTACACGTTGGACCAGGACGCGGCGACGCGCGGCCAGTACCTGGACGTGGGCACGCCGGTGGCGCTGCCCCTGCGGGTGGAGCAGCAGGACCTGGTGGTGGGCGCGGGGCCGCCGTCCCTGGTGGGCACGTGGGATGTGTGGCCGCTGCTCACCAGCGCCTCGGCGGGGTATGGGGTGAAGGATGGCCGCCTGGTGGTCGACACGCGCTTCCCGCTGAAGAAGGTGCTGGAGATGTCGGGCCCCGCCCATGGAGACGCGCGCGCGTTCAGTCCTCAGGAGCGGGATGACGTGCTCGCCTTCCTGCTCACATTGTGAGCGCGAGGCCGAACCGCGCGCGTCCATGTTCCGTGGCGAGGCGAAATCACCGCCATCGCTGTGTGCAAGCACGAGGAGATTTCATCGTGAACGCGGCTGTCGCTTGCGTTGTCGTGGGGGGCTGCGGTCTACAATCCATCTGATGCGCCCCCTTCCGCGCTCCGCGTGGCCGCTGCTTCCGATTCTGCTCCTGTCCTGCTCCGACGCGGGCCTGTACGCCATCGACGGGCGTGGGGCCAACCGTGGAGACCGCGCCAACTTCTCCGGCAAGGTCTGCGTGCCGCTCGCCGGCGGCGAGGCGTTCCCCACCAAGGTCCTCTTCGCGCTGCAGGGCGGCGAGGGCGTCGAGACGGAAATCGTGGGCTACGCCACGGACGGCCTCGCCACGCTCTCCAGCCGCTTCTCCGGCCCGTTCGTGAAGTTCGGCCTGGTGGCGTACCACTCGGTGGCCACCGGCATCCTGGGCGGCTTCTCCGACGCGGCGGACTTCCAGGCCGCGCTGCCGCGCTTCGCCACCTATCAGGAGACGGGGCCCGTCAGCATCCGCTCCTCGCTGCGGCTGGCCAAGACGCTGCTCGCCGGTGACATGCAGACGTCGTGTCGCGGCGAGGTGGCCCGCACGCGCTACGTCGTCGTCGTCGTCGTGCGCAGCCAGGACACCAGCTGCGCCAACCCGGCCTTCAACATCGGCCTGGACGCCACGTGCAACGCGCTGACCGATAAGGTCGCCTGCAGCCAGTGCGAGCTCACCGCCGTCACCGGCGAAATCAAGGCGCTGGCCCAGCAGTACGGCGCGGGCGAGGTGGTGGTGCAGCCCGTCTACGTGCGCGACGTGGCGGACCCCAACACCCGCGCGCACGTGGCGGCCATCGCCCACGCCGGCGGCACCCAGCCGGTGGAGACCGACGCGGTGGGCCTGTCCCCCACGCTCTCCGGCATCCAGTACGCCGCGCGCACCAACACCCTCAAGCTCAAGCGCTTCCTTGCCTTCAACCGCAACGTGGTGGTGCGCGCCGGCCAGGTGCTCGTCGACAGCGACGGTGACGGCCTGCCGGACGTGGATGAGGTCGCCCTGGGCACGGACCCCACCGTGGCCGACACGGACCAGGACGGGCTGATGGACGGCATCGAGGTCCGCGTCGGGTTGGACCCGCTGGTCCCCGACATCATCAACGGCTGCAACCCGTCGCTCGACGAGGACGGAGACCGGCTCAACACCTGTGAAGAGCGCGTGCTGGGCACCAACCCCTGCATCGGCGACAGCGACGGCGACACGATTCCGGACCTGGTGGAGGTGCTGTCGCAGACCAACCCGCTGGTGCCCGAGGACCTGCTCGACTCGGACCGCGACGGCATCACCAACATCGCCGAAATCGAGGCGCATGGAGACCCGCTGAGCGCCGACCTCGACTTCCACCGTGAGCGCGCCTACGGCTACAACCTGGTGGAGGGTGAGCCCACCGTGGACGGGCGCACCTGCTACGACACGCGCGTGGAGAACATCACGCTGGTGCGCACGCTGGCGCGGCCCCACCCGCTCGTGCCCGGCGAGGTCATCCCCGCGGGCACCAACGAAATCTACCTGTACCTCCAGGCCGGCCGGGACAACGACCCGCGCGGCGCTGGCATCGGCTCCCTGCTCATCCAGACCATCCAGTACGACGAGAAGGAGGGGCGCACCCCCTCCGGCACCCTTTTGTTGGACCCCGAGGCCTTCATCCTCGGAACCTGATCCACCCGTGGGTGTGGGGTCTTCCCCTCGCCCGGGCTGGGGAGTGCCCCCCACACTCCTCCGCCCAGTCCCCCTCGCTCCATGCGCAACTCTCTGAAATCACAGATGTTTGATTCAGAACTGGGAGCGGATCGGCTCTTGCTAAGGGCTCGGGGCTGAAAGGAGTCACCATGTCACGCGTTCGATTCGCTCCGGTGCTGATGCTCGGGGCAATGTTGGTCGTGAGCCCAGGTCTTGCCCAGGCGCAGTCCAACGACAATCCCGACAACCCGGAGTGTCTCGGCGACAGCTGCGGCAAGCCCCAGGAGGAGGGTGGCGGGTGCGGGTGCGGCTGCGGCGGCTCGGTGTGGGTGAACTACACGGACGACGGCGACACGCTCGCCTACACGGACGACGCGGACGGCGACGGCCGCGCGGATGACCGCGACAACTGCCCGTTCGCGTCCAACCGCGACCAGGCGGACAGCGACGGCGACGGCGTGGGCAACGTCTGCGACAACTGCCCGACGCTCTCCAACTTCCAGCAGCGCGACGCCGACGGTGACGGCATCGGCGACGACTGCGACCCGGACCGCGACAACGACGGCATCGCGAACGAGCGGGACAACTGCCCGCTGATTCCCAACGCGGACCAGGCCGACCTGGACGCCGACGGGCTGGGCGACGTCTGCGACCCGGACGACGACAACGACGGCGTTCCGGACGGCACGGACAACTGCCCGCGCATCGCCAACCCGGACCAGGTGATGCCGGCCGACGGCAGCCAGTGCCGCGTGGACGCGGACGGCGACAACATCGCCGACAGCAGCGACAACTGCCCGGGGCTCGCCAACCCCGACCAGGTCGACACGGACAACGACGGCCAGGGTGACGCGTGCGACGCGGACATCGACGATGACGGCGTCCTCAACGACGTGGACAACTGCAAGGCGGTGGCGAACCGCGACCAGGCCGACAGCGACGGCGACGGCCTGGGTGACGCGTGCGACAGCCTCTACTGCGTCGTGGTGGACCCCACGCAGAAGGACAAGTGCCTGGACCCGAAGTCGCCCTTCACCGTCAGCGCCGGCGGCACCCTGAAGCTGGCCCGCTCCGGTGAGACGCTGCGCCCGCCGCTGTTCGCCAACCGCAACGGCGCGGCCATGGAGTACCGCTGGACGGTGACCAAGCGTCCGTCGGGCTCCAACGCCGTGGTGGAGAACCCCCAGGGCGCGGTGACGCTCAGCCGCAACTGGCAGTACTCGTACGTGGACGGCAGCGTGCCGAACTTCGTGCCCGACACCGAGGGCACGTACGAGCTGACCGTGGAGGCCCGCCTGGCCTTCGCCGACCGCGTCTTCCCGGACCAGCGCGTCTCCACCAGCACGCTCATCCTGACGGTGGGTGACGGCGATGGCGAGGGCGGCAACTGCAGCTCCGTCCCCGCCGGCTTCAGCGCCACCGCGCTGGGCGCCGCGCTGCTGCGCATGCTGATGCGCCGTCGTCGCAGCGAGCAGTAATCTCGTCGTCCCCCTCGCCAGGAGGTCGTACCGCATGCGTCGCCTTGTCCGACTCCCGCTGCTGATGGCGGGCCTCCTGGCCACGGGGCTGTTGTCCTGTACCGACTCGATGTTGGAGCCCCGGACGGAACAGCAGACCCACGTCGATGACCGCGTGATGCTCCAGGGGCGCGTCTGCACGCGCCCGCCCAACCCCTCCGGCTTCCCGGTGAAGGTGGTGGTGGTCATCGACGAGTCGGGCAGCATGTGCATCAGCGACCCGCCGGGCGCGCAGACGGACAGCGGCTTCTGTCAGCGCGCCGAGGTGCAGGCCATCATCCCGCCGGGCGTCACGGAGCCCGCGCGCGTGCGTGCGCTCAAGCGCCTGGTGAACCAGTTCCGCCAGGTCAACGCGGCGGGCGGCAACGTGCAGGTGTCCGTGGCCCCCTTCGAGACGAACGTGCGCAACGTCTGGCCGCCGGCCACGACGGGCAACCGCTTCGCCCGGCCCGACACCAACATCGACAGCTACATCGACGGGCTGCAGAGCCAGCTGGGCAAGGGCACCGACTACCAGGGCGCGCTGTCGTACGCGTACAGCCTCATCGCCAGCGACATCAACGCCGTGGCCCTGTCCAACCCGGAGGTGCTGCCGCGCACCCGCTACGTCGTCGTCTTCCTCACGGACGGGACGCCGTACCCGCGGTGCTCGGCCACCGACAACCTCAGCGTGTACGCCAACCCGGACAACCCGGACCTGACGTGGGCGGACTCCATCGTGAGCTTCTGCAACGCCACGAACACCACGGACCAGATCGACGGGTTCGAAATCGGCACGGACCGCAACCAGAACTACCAGCTCTTCAGCTACGTGCGCCGGCTGATGGAGCTCAAGGACCAGTACAACGTCGGCGACGTGCGCATGCACACGGTGCTGCTCTTCAACCAGGAGGCGGTGCGCGCGTGCGGCCCCATCTGCCAGGAGATCTACGGCATCTACCCCGGCGTGCCGCAGGCCCAGTACCCGGAGGCCGCCAAGAAGATTGCCTCGTGGCTGCTCAAGCGCTTCGCGGAGATGGGCAACGGCGTCTACCAGGAGTTCAACGACACGGCCGAAATCTCCAACCTGGGCCTGGGCGCGCTGGACTACTCGTCCTTCGCGTCGCGCAACGTGATGAAGACGCTGCTGGTGGAGCCGCTGAGCTCCGCGCCCGGGTTGAACGGACGCGTCATCGACAGCGACGGTGACGGCGTGCCGGACGACATCGACAACTCCTTCACGCTGAAGACCAACCCCTTCAACACCGACAGCGACCGCGACTGCCTGGACGACGGCTTCGAGCACCGCCGCGCGGACCAGGGCTTCAAGGCGGCCAATGATTTGGACGCGCGCGGCTGCAACCCGGACTCGCCGCTGACGCCGCGCTGCACGTGCCGCGACACGGACGGTGACGGGCTCTCCCAGTTCGCGGAGGCCTACCTGCGCACGCGCGAGACCATCGTCGACAGCGACGGCGACGGCATCCCCGACAGCATCGAGGCGCGCTGGGGCTTGAACCCGCTGGAGCCCAGCGTGGCGGGGCTGGACACGGACGGCGACGGCCTGCCGGACGAGGTGGAGCTGCGCGCGGGCACGGACCCCACGCGGCGCGACCGGGCCTTCTTCGAGAAGAACGGCTTCCAGTACGAGACGCGCATCGCCGAGGTCCTCCCCAACGGGAGCATCTGCTACGACTACACCGTCTCGAACCTGCAGATGGTCGCCACGCCGGACCGGCCGGGCGCCAAGCAGGGCTTCAACCTGTTCAAGCTGTGGTTCGCGGAGGCGCCCGAGAGCGGCGTGGCCACCGACTACGGCGTGTGGCGCGCGGCCTGCGCGTGGTCCCAGTACGCGCCGCCCAGCGTGCGCGTGCCGGTGGGGCCGGAGCTGACGTTGACGGACAACAACTTCATGGTGCCCACGGAGCTGAGCAATCCCTGGGAGAACCAGGGCCGATGCGTGGGCGCGCCGCCCTCCGGCCAGCAGGGAGGTCTGCTTCCGTGAGTGTGGCCGCACGTATCCTGGCGGGGCTGGTGGTCGCGGTGGTGGTGACGGTGGCCTGCACCGATTCGTATCTCTACGACCCGCGCCGCGACGTGGACGTCCCCGTGGACCGCGCGGTGTCCATCCAGGGCCGCTTCTGCACCACGGGCTCCAACGAGGTGGTGCGCCCCATCAAGCTGGTGGTCGCCATGGACGCCTCGCAGTCCATGCGCGTCAGCGACCCGGACGGCACCCGCGCCACCGCGCTGGTGGAGCTGATTGAAAACCTGCCCAGGGACCCCGAGGTCCACCTGGCGGTGGTGCTCTTCGCCGGCAGCACCACGGCGTTCCTCACCCAGACGCCCGGCAGTCCGCCGCAGGACGGCTTCGTGCAGGTGGCCAGCTTCGACGACGCGCGGATGCGCCAGCTCACCGAGCAGTTGCTCACCTTCCGCAACCCGGACAACTCCCCGAACCGCGACTCGACGGACTTCGTCAAGCCGCTGTCGGACATCTACTCGCTCATCAACACGGACATCGCGCGCAGCCGGCTGGAGCCGGGCGGGGCGCAGGCGCTGGCCCAGGCGCGCTACTCGGTCCTCTTCCTGTCCGATGGTCGGCCCACCACGGACCAGGACGACGAGCTGCTGCAGGGTGACGCGGTGGTGCGCATCCGCCAGCTGCGGGATTTGGTGGAGGACGTGCGCGTCAACACCGTGCACGTCTTCAACCCCACGCAGCCGGTGTCGTCGGTGTGTGACTTGTCGGGGGACGGCGGCTGCCCGCTGCTCATCATCAACCAGAACTCGGACCGGCTGGAGAAGATGGCGGCGCTGGGCGGCGGCAACTTCCGCGACTTCCGCAACAACGAGCCCATCAACTTCCTGGACTTCAGCTTCGGGCAGGTGCGCCGGACGTTCATCGTGAAGGAGGTCATCGCGACGAACTTCTCGGCGCCGCCCGGCAGCCCCATCGGCGAGGCGGACACGGACGGCGACGGGCTGACGGACGCGCGCGAGCTGGAGCTGGGCACGGACCCCAACCTCGTGGACACCGACGGCGACGGCTTCAGCGACGGCGTGGAGGTGTACTTCCGCGAGCGCGGCGTGGACTTCGACCCCACGCAGGTGGCCGACGCCGATGGTGGCGGGCTGGACAAGGGCTGCCCGCCGCTGTTGCGCGCGTCGGACTCGGACTGTGACGGCCTGCTCGACTGCGATGAGCAGTTCATCGGCACCAACGCGACGCTGGCCGACAGCGACCGCGACGGCGTGCCCGACGGCATCGAGTGGCGCGGCGGCACCCAGGGCGCCAGCGATGATTTGGACGAGGACCCGGACAACGACGGCCTGTCGAGCCGCGCCGAGCTGCGCCTGCACACCCGCCCGCTGGTGGTGGACACCGCGAACCTGGCGGCGCAGGGCTACCGATACTCCTTCGAGGCGGACGGTCCGCCGGACGAGCTGGGCCGGCAGTGCTACACGCTGCGCGTGGACAACATCCTGCTCGCGCCCACCATCGCCTCTGCGGACGACGCGGGCGTGGTGGTGCGGGGCGCCGGCTACAACGACATCGCCTTGTCGGTGGCCATGGTGCCCGCCGACGACCCGACGGCGCGCACGCAGGTGCGCACCTTCCGGGTGAACCACGTGCGCTACCCGGTGGGCGGAATCAAATCCCCCGCCGACGGAATCATCCGCGTGAATCCCGAGGACTTCGTCGACGGCTGCCCCGGCCGTCCCGACGTCACCCTCCCGACGCCGTGAGAAACGACGCTGCCATGAAGACCCAAGCCCGACTGCTGTCCCTCGCGCTGCTCGCCCTCGCCGCCGCCTGCTCCTCCAAGGGGGATGACAAGGAGGACGCCGGCACCGTGGCGGTGGTGGATGTCTGCAACAGCCGCGAGGAGGCGCTGACGCTGGACGAGTGCGAGCTCAAGCCGGGCGAGACGCTCGAGCGCTTCCTGGCCAAGGAGGGCGCGCAGCGCGAGGGCGACCAGGACTGGTACCGCATCGTCCTGCCCGCCAACACCACCGCGCGCACGCTGCTCAACCTCAATGGCGTCTACGTGGCCTCCAGCACCGCGGTGCAGCTGTCGCTCACCGTGCTGGAGACGCTGCCGGACGGCAAGGAGGCGGCGCTCGCGAAGAAGGACGACAAGCACGGTCAGGGCGCGCCCAAGCCGGTGGACATGGTGCTGCCCCTGCGCGCGGACCTGGCGGGCAAGACGCTGCTGGTGCTGGTGCAGGACTCGCCGGACGTCGTCTCGCAGCCCAAGTTCGATGCGCGCAGCCCCTACCGGCTGACGGCGCGCATCACCGAGAACCCGGACACCAACGAGCCCAACGACGCCATGGCGGCCGCCACGCCGGTGGCGCTGGCCGCGCAGGGCGGGGCGCTCACGGGCACGGCCACCGGCTACCTGGCCACGGACAACGACGTGGACCGCTTCACCTTCGACGTGCCGCAGGGAAAGGTGCTCTACGTGGGCCTCACCGCGCCGGACCAGGGCGCCGTGCCCAACTGGCGGCTGTCGTACCAGCTCCTGCGTCCCGGCTTCCTCACCAAGGAGGAGAAGGAGGACGAGGACCAGGTGCGGCCCGGCGTGCGGCCCGGCGTGCTGGCCACGGCGCGCAAGGTGAAGGCGGCGAACCACGGCGGCAAGTGGATGCTCGTGGTGCGCGGCTACCGGGGTATCAGCGACCGGGACACCGCGGCGGGGGACATCCAGCAGGCCTATCAGGTGGACATCCGGGTGCTGGATGAGGCCGACCCGCAGGACACGCGGGTGGTGGACGGCGTCGTCGTGGGCAACGACAAGGTGGCGGACGCGCTGGCGCGTGGGCTGACCGCTCCGGCGCAGGACCTGGCCACGACGATTCCCGCGGGCGCGACGACGACCTTCACGGGGCGCCTGGGCTACATCGGCGATGAGGACTGGTACGAGGTGAAGCTGCCCGCCTCCGCCGTGCCCACGCGGCTGCACTACCACCTGGTCGCCAAGAGCGAGGGTGGCCGCTTCCCGCCGCTGCCGGACATCCCGGACCGTCAGGTGCTCGTCTTCACGCTGGTGTCCAAGGGCGCCAACATCGAGGCGTGGCGCACCGCGTGCCTCTCCGACAACGCCGAGTGCCCGAAGGGCTACGGGGAGAACCCGGACATCGCCCCGCTGGTGCAGGACTACTGCCGGCGCACGGACTTGCCGGCGCCCATGTGCCTGCACTCGCTGCGCGAGGAGGTGTCGGAGAACCCGCGCTTCGTGAACCTGAGCAACTTCCGGGGCGTCATCCCGGTGCCGGCGTTCACCGGGGAGAAGCGATACCTCTTCAACGTCCAGGACAACGGCGTGGGCTGGGCGGACGACAAGGACTACGACCTGGTGGTGACGTGGCGCGAGGAGGACGCGGATGAGCAGGGCCGGTACTCGGGCGGCGTCGAGCAGGTGGTGACCAAGGCCATGGCCTCCACCAGCGCGTTCCCCGCGCCGCCGGACACCGCCGAGTACACCGTCAGCGGCAGGCTGTCCCACGGCTATGGCCGGCTGCGCAGCGGTGATGACCGGGTGAATGGCCGCGGCGTGCGCGGCCCCATGGACTACGACGCGGTGCCGTCCGACGTGGACTCGTACCTGTTCACGCTCCCCACCGTGCCCTCGCCGGAGGACCGCGCGTGGCTGGTGCAGTGGGAGGTGGCGAAGTCGGCGGACGGTGGCACGCCGCACGGGCTCGCGTTGGATTTGACCTTCTGTGACGGCGACGCCCCGGCGACGCCGGACGCGGGCATCGAGAACTGCGCGGTGGTGCGCGCGGGCAGCCGCAACCAGGGGCTCACGCTGGGCTACCGCTCGGATGCGCTGCGGGCCTGGCACACGCCGGCGAGCGCGACTGTCAACAGCTTGCAGCCGCTGTACACGCTGGAGGAGCGGCCCAACTCCACCGTCGTCACGCTGGCGCCGTATGCCTGCGGCTGCTTGGAGGGGCGCTTCGTGCGCGGCGGGAAGATGCGCGTGGACGTGTCCGCCGCCGAGCGCAACTCCTACGAGCAGGTGAACTACACGCTGCGCACCGGCTACGCCGACTACCCGCAATCCTATACGCGGGACGGCGGTGTCTCCACGCAGTGCCCGGGGCCCGCGGACGCGGGCACGGACCCGGATGGCGGCGTGGCTCCGCCGAGCGGTGGCTGTGTCTTCACGCGCCAGCCCTGAGCGTCGTGAGGGGCGGGGGCCCACCTCCGGGTGGGCGCTCGGAGGCCCTCGCGTCCGGCGGGCGCGACTCCCGCCCAGGCGGGGTGTCTCCCCATGCTGGCACGCCATGTCTGGCCATGAAGAGGGCGTCCGGGATGACTCGCGCGTCCGGCCCCGGGGAGACGGGGCGGGCGGCATGCAAGTCATTGCAACCGGTGCGGGCGCGCGAAGCTCGGGGCAGGGCCTCGCGGTGCAAACCCTGGCGGGCAGGCGGGGGCACGGCGCCAGGGGGGAGGGGGCGGCCAGGGCCGCCCGTCAACGTGTCTCAGGGAGGCGCGATGCCCAGCCCGTTGAGCGTGATGCTCTTCTCGGGGAGGTTCGCCGCGTTCGACTTGATGATGAGCGCGCCCTGATACTGCTGGGCCTCGCGGGGGCGGAACGTCACCTCGACGAAGAAGCGCTCCTTGGACTTCACCTGGAAGGCCTCCTGGGGATTGAGGTCCTGTCCATCCTTGGAGAGCTTCAGGGTGAAGACATTCGGGCCGGAGAGGGCGATGCTGGAGACATCCAGCGTATCCTCGCCCATGTTCTTCACCTGGACGGAGTTGAACCCCGTGGTTCCGACGTAGGTTCCGGAGCGGAACTCCTGGTCGAAAGCCATCTCGTCGCGGTCGGAGATGAGCTGCGGGGCCTTGGGGAGCTCCTCGGCACCTTCGCCGCAGGCGGCGAGTGAGAAGAAGAGAATGGGGAGCCACGGGGTGTGCAGTCGCATGGACGTTCACTCCTCGCTAGAGGGTCGATGATGATGAATGTTGTAACAGTGTTCTGTCGTAAGGCCCAGAGCGTCGGTGCATTCCTGCTCACGTTGCTGGCGGTGGGATGCGGAGACACTCGCGACGACTTCATCGGTCCGCGTGTGAAGGATGTGTGTGATGAGTCGTGGCCCGTGTGTGGCCGCGTCGCCGGCTGCATCCTGGGAGAGGAAGGCTATTCGGAGGGTCGCTTCCCCGGCCGCAGTCAGTTCATCGTGCAGGTGCCGGAGGCGTCTCACATCAAGGTGAGCTTCTACCTGGATGAGGTCACCGCGGCGGGCGAGGAGACGGTGGTCATCTTCCACGAGGAGGGCTGCCGGGCGCGCATCCGCTCCGCGGCGGACGGGCGCGCGGTGCTCGACTCGATGGAGAAGTTCAGCGTCTTCACGCGCGAGGCGGAGCTCACCGGCGTGGGAGACCACCTCATCGAGTTCGAGTCCGACATGCAGGCGCGCTACGCCGTGAAGGTGGACGTGACGCCCCTGCGCAATCGCTAGCCGCCCGAGGAGACGCCTTGTTTCAGCGTGCGCACCAGGTGACTGGCCACCCGGAAGCTGTTGGCGGCGATGGTCAGCGTGGAGGGCACGCTGCCGCCGGTGGGCATGAAGCTGCCGTCCACGACGTAGAGGTTGTCCACCTCGTGCGCGCGGCAGTGGCGGTCGAGCACGGACTGGGCCGGGTCATCACCGAAGCGGCAGGTGCCGTGCTGGAGGATGGTGGTCTCCCCGGAGACGCTCTTGCGCTCGAGCGAGTCCGGCTCCATCCGCAGCAGCACCTCCTCGCCGCGCTCGACGAGGAAGCGCGTCGCCGCCAGGTCCATGGGGTGACGCTCCACGGTGATGGTGGCCACGGGGATGCCGTACTTGTCCTTCACGTCGCCCTCCACGCTCACGTAGCTGCCCTGCGTGGGGAGGTATTCGGCGTAGACCTCGAACAGGAGGATGCGCGAGTCGCGGTACGCGCGCATGCGGTCCTTGAGCTCCTTGCCGAAGACCGCGGACGCGCCGCTGCCCGCCAGCCCCGACGCCGCGTGGATGGGATTGGGGTGCGTCCACATGAAGCCCAGCGTGCCGCCCTTGCGGAAGCCGAAGCGCGCGTCGGGCATCAGGTAGAAGTCCTGGATGCTGCGGTTGACGAAGGGCCCGGGGTCTTTCAACCACGGGCGCTTGTCCGCCTGCTTCGACAGGCGGAACGTCGCCTGCGACTCGCCGAACGAGCTGAAGATGAGGTTCTTGCCCACCAGCCCGTTGCCGTTGGCCAGGCCCCGGGGGAAGCGCTTGGACGTGGAGTTGAGCAACAGCCGCGCGCTCTCCACCGCGGTGGCGGACACGACGATGACCTTGGCGGGCTGCTCCTGGGCCACGCCGTCCGCGTCCAGGTAGACGACGCTCTTCGCGCGCCCCTTCTTGTCCACCTCCACCGTGCGCGCCATGCAGCCGGGGCGCACCTGCACGTTGCCGGTGGCGACGGCGGCGGGGATGAGGCTCGCGTTGGTGCCGCTCTTGGCGCCCATCTCACAGCCGTAGCTTCCGCACAGCGCGCAGTACGCGCACGGCGCGCGGCCCTTGTACGGGCGGCTGATGATGCCCCGCGCGGTGGGAATCGAGTGCCAGCCCATGGCCTGGCAGACCTTGTCGAGCTCCGACGCCACCGGGTGCACGTCCAGCGGGGGCAGCGGGTAGGGGCCGCTTCGCGGTTCGGCGAAGGGGTGCGGCACGGCCTGTCCGGACACGCCCAGCTCCGCCTCGGCCTTGTCGTAGAAGGGCGCGAACTCCTCGTAGGAGATGGGCCAGTCCGCGAGCGTGCTGCCCGGCACCGCGCCCAGCGTGGTGCGCAGCCGGAAGTCCATCGGCTTGAGGCGGTAGAAGAAGCCGCTCATGTGCACGGTGCCGCCGCCCACGCAGTTGGCGGTCCACGCCGCGGTGCTGCGCTCGTACTTGCCCTGCGCGCCCTTGCGCACCAGGTGCGGCTCCTCCCAGGGCAGCGGCATGAAGAAGTTGCGGCGGCTGTTGAGGATTTCGTCGTGGACGAAGTCCTGCGGCCGGTAGTGCGGCCCCTTCTCCAGCACCACCACCTTGAAGCCCGCGCGGCCCAGCTCCAGCGCCATGGGGGCACCGCCCGCGCCGCTGCCGATGATGCAGACATCCACCTCGGGCAGGCTCACTTGTGAACCCCGCACTCGCGCAGGCACTTCGGGCCGTCGTAGCCCTCGGGGGGCGCCATCGCCACGGTGCCCACCGTGTCGAAGCCCATCAGCCGCCAGCCCACCTTGCCCTTGTTGCCGCCGTAGGACGGGTCTCCCAGGAAGCCCTCCAACGTCAGCACGGTGAGCAGCTCCAGGAAGTGCGCCTCGCCGCTCCTGGGCGGGCTGTCCTTGAAGAGCGTGAGCAGCTCATCCTGCTGTGCGGGCGTGAGCGACGCGAAGCCCTTCTGGAACATGCGCTGCGAGCGGTGCTCCAGCGCGGCGAGCCCCGTCATGAAGTCGTCGCGCATGGGCTGCATCGCGGGTGTCTGGAGGATGCGGTCGATGTAGACGGGCACGTCCGCGTCGAGCGCGCCCGGGTCCTCGTCCTTGGGGAGGATGCGCTCGGTGGCGGCGGCCACGACGGCGAACTCGAAGGAGGAGAAGGTGTGGGTTTCACGCCCGCCGGGGGTGGTGCCCAGCGGGCCGGTGTCCTTCGCGGGCCTGGGCTCCTCGGAGGAGCGCTTGCACGCCAGGGGCCCGAGCAACACCACGCCTCCGCCGAGGAAGCTCAGCCGCTGGATGAAGGAGCGCCGGGACAGGCGCCGACGAGCAGGACGCGCACGGGACATAGGCGCGGAAGCGTAACCCAGCATGGCGTGCTTGGCGCGTGTCTGGATGCGCGCAGCTCGTCTGCTCCCTCGGGTGCGTGGGTGAACTAGGATGCGACGCAACGTTGTGCACGGCCGGAAACGCAAGGAGACCAAGATGAGACGTCATGCCTGGGCACTGGGATTGGCGCTGGCGATGGGCTGCGGCAAGGACTCGAAGCCGGACAACCCGGACGCGGGGCGCCCGGATGGCGGCGGGGGAACGACGGAGACGTTCACCAAGCTGGAGGTGGACGCGGACCCGAGCGAGTTCAATCCCATCTCCAACATCGCCATGGCGGTGGGGCCGAACGACCGCATCGGCATGGTGTACTTCGTGAACAACGGGACGGTGACGGGGAGCGAGACGAACTACGACCTGCGCTACCGCGAGTTCGACGCGGGCGTGCTCGGGCCCGTGGAGAAGATCGCCACCGTGCAGCGGGTGTACGGCGTGTCGGTGGCCTTCGGCGCCAACGGCCAGCCGGCGGTGTCGTATCTGGGCGGTGGGCGCGACAACTCCACGTTCTGGCTGCAGAGCGACCTGGCGGTGTCCTACCGCTCGGCGGCGGGCGTGTGGACCGAGAGCATCGTCGCCACGCGCTCCAACGCGGCGGCCATCAACAACCCGCTGAGCGACGTGGGCTTCCTGGTGGGGCTCAACTCGTCCATCGTGTTCTCG
The DNA here is from genome assembly GCF_024198255.1 of Myxococcus guangdongensis. Taxonomy (NCBI): domain Bacteria; kingdom Pseudomonadati; phylum Myxococcota; class Myxococcia; order Myxococcales; family Myxococcaceae; genus Myxococcus; species Myxococcus guangdongensis. The sequence continues at coordinate 241,560 of NZ_JAJVKW010000002.1, read as the reverse complement.
GGCAGCCAGGCGCTCATCGCGTACCGCGACGGTCACAACGGCAACTTCGGGCGACAGGACTGGGAGTCGGCGGACCTGGAGCTGGCGAGCGGCGGTCCTCCGTCCAGCTGGGTGTTCCGCATGGTGGCGGCGTCGGGTGACACCAAGGCGGGCTACGGCGGACACATCGGGCTCATCATGGCGGGCGCGCAGCCGGCGGTGGTGCACGACTACGTGAAGGAGGGCGCGCAGGCGACGGGCGCCGGGGTGGTGTTCCAGCGGCGCGCGGCGGACGGGGTGGCGTGGGGTGCTCCGGTGGAGGTCGCCACGGCGGAGAGCATCGGCAACACGCAGCTGGGCCCGAGCATGGCGTACGACGCGGAGCAGCGCGTCTTCGGCATCGCGGTGCAGAACCGAGGCTCCTCGTCGCGCGGCGACGTGCTGCTGTACCTGGACTGCCCGAGCCCCACGGCGACGAGCTGCAACACGAAGGGCGAGTGGTCCTCGCCGGACCCGGTGTTCGGCCGTGGCACGGGTGGCTGGTATCCGTCGCTCGCGTTCGACCCCATCAACCACGACCCCTCCATCGCGCACTACTTCTGCTCGTCCGAGTCGGGGAACAACGACACGGGCTGCAACCCCACGGAGGACCGGCTCCTCATCAGCACGCGCATCGGCGGCATCTGGCGTGAGACGGTGGTGGACGAGGACGGCGCGTGGTCTCCGAAGCTCGCCTACCTGTCCACGGGCAAGCGCGTGGTGTTGTACCGGCTGCCGGTGATGGCGCCTTCCAAGAAGGGTGTCCTGCGTCTGGCGGTGGAGCAATGAGGAGCGCGGTCCGCGCCCTCGCGGCGCTGACGCTCTCCGGGCTGGTCTCGGGCGCGGGGATGCTCGCGTGCGCGCGTCCGGACAACTCGTTGTCCGGCAGCGTGTCGGAGCTCTTCCCGCTCGAGGTGTCGCGGGTGGAGATACTGCGCAACGCGGAGGCGCTGCAGGTGAGCTACTTCCGCAACAACGACCTGGACGTGGACCTGGTGGTGCGACTCACCGTGTCCACGGAGGGGTTGGATTTGCGGCCCGGCGCGAAGGTGAACCTGGCCGGCACGACGCCGTCGGGCGTGGCGCGCGCCACGGTGGTGCACCTCAACGCGGGTGAGCCGGCGCGGGTCTTCGCGCCGGTGGAGAAGGGCGACTTGCAGCTGGAGTCGGGAGGCAACCCCGGCGAGGCGACGCGCGGGGACTTCTCCATGTCCTTCAAGAAGGGTGACGGCTACGGCGCCGGTCGCAGCCTGGAGGGGACGTTCTCCTCCGAGGCGCGCGACGCGGGCTTCGGGCCGGAAGAGGGCGAGCCGCTCGACGCGGGCACGCCTCCGTAGGACGGAAGCAGAGGCGACGCTCGGAGGTCCGGGCGTCGCCTCGCGTCGGCTGTCAGGGGGCCGCGCAGGTGTTGAGCGCGAGCCCCTGGGAGACGCGGGCCTGGTCCACGGTGTGACGGGCGAGCGCCGTGGCGCCGCCCTCCTCGTAGATGCGCCGCGCGAGCGCCAGCGCCTCTCCGCCGTGCACCGTCAGCGTCTTGCCCGCCGCGTCCGTCACCGTCACCGCGCCGTCCGCCGCGCCCTCCGCGCGGATGAGCAGCGCGCCCGCGTCGTCGCGAACCGCCATGCCGTCCTCCAGCGGCTCGAAGTAGCGGATGACGGGCTCCTGGCCCTCGCGCTCCAGCTCCAGCTTCATCACGCCGCTCTTGGCGTCGCGCGACATGCGCAGCACGTCCGTGGGGCTCAGGCGCACCACGCGGGTGCCGTCGTCCTCGCCGTCCACGCTGGACACGGGGTTGTTGCCGCTCCAGAACTCGATGCTGTTGATGACGAGCGCGTCGATGAGCGTGCCCAGTTGGTACACGGGCACGATGACGAGCACGAGGAACATCAGCCACTGCAAGAACTTCTCGCCCGAGATGTTCTTGTTGAACTGCCAGATTTTCTGCGTGAGCTTGAAGCTGCCGAAGCAGCCGGTCGCGTGCATCGAGATGAAACCGGCGCACAGCACGGCGAGCCAGGGAGACGGACGCTTCATCATGAACCCTCCTGGGGGGATGGAAGGACTGCGAAGGCAGACACACCATGCCACGTCGGATTTCCTCGGCACACCGCGTTCCCGGTTTCATCCGATGGACAGCACTTCCCAGCCCTCGGAGGTGCGAGGATGTGGAGGATGCCTTTCCCGCGCTTGTTGCCACAGGCCTTCGCCGCGTGGCTCCTGTCCCTGCCGGTGCACGCCGCGGAGCCCGTCGACGGCGGGACGCGCACGCAGCCTCGTGACGCCGCTGCGCCACCCGCGGCGCTCGCGTGTCTGGCCCGGTGGTATCCGGTGCTGACGCCCGCGCGGCTCGACTCCGGCTGGGGCTTCTCGTTGCCCGACGGGCGCTCCTTCCTGTTCGACGACGGACAGACGAAGTCGTTCGCCCGCAAGCTGGAGTCCCCGGACCTGGAGGACACGCTGTCCATTCCCTATCGCCAGGGGGCCATCACCCCGGTGACGGGCGAGGACGAGGACCCCGGCCGCATCCGCTTCGAGCCGCTGTTCGAGGCCACCTACGGCGCCGCCCGGGAGCAGGTGGACGTCGTCCCCATCGACTTCCTGGGCCAGCCCTTGAAGGTGAACCGGAAGGCCGCGCCCGCCTTCGAGCGCGTCAGCGCCCGGCTGGCCTCACTCGTCGCCAAGGACGCATCGCTCAAGCCCTATCTCCAGGGCGTGGGCGGCACGTTCGTCTGGCGCAACATCGCGAACACGAACCGGCGCAGCGCCCACTCGTACGGCGTCTCCATCGACCTGAACGTCGCGCGCTCGCACTACTGGGAATGGCAGAGGCCTCGAAAGCCGGTGCGCTGGCGCAACGCCATCCCCCAGGCCCTGGTGGACGCCTTCGAGGCGGAGGGCTTCATCTGGGGAGGCCGCTGGTACCACTACGACACGATGCACTTCGAGTACCGGCCGGAGCTGCTCGACCCCGCGTGCGCTCCGGCCCGGTGATGCGTCAGTCGCCTTCGCTCTGCACCAGCCCGTACTTGTGGAGCAGCGAGTAGAGGTGCTTGCGGTCCAGCTCCGCCTCGCGAGCGGCGCGGGCGATGTTGCCCTTGGCGCGGCCCAACAGGCGCGTGAGGTACTCGCGCTCGAAGGCGCGGATGAGCTCGTCCTTGCACACCTTGAACGGGCCGGTGAACTCGGCGGGCAGGAAGTCGCCGGCGGGGGCGGGGGGCTCGCGGGTGAACTCTCGCAGGAGCGCGTCTCCGGCCAGCTCCGGGATGTCCACCATGTGTCGCGCGCGCTCGAGCGCGTTGCGCAGCTCGCGCACGTTGCCCGGCCAGGTGTGTCCGTTGAACTGCTCGCGAATCTTCTCCGGCAGCCGCAGCCACAGGCCCTCGCCCGCGAAGGCGTCCACCAGCAGCGGGATGTCCTCCTTGCGGTCTCTCAGGGGCGGCAGGCTGACGGTGAACACGGAGAGGCGGAAGTAGAGGTCCTCGCGGAAGCGGCCCGCCTGCGTCTCGGCCCAGAGGTCCTTCTTGCTCGCGACGACGATGCGCGCGTCGAACGAGATGGGCGTGGAGGCGCCGAGCCGGCGGAACTCGCGGTCTTCAATCGCCCGCAGCAGCTTGGGCTGGAGGTCCAGCGCCAGGTCGTCGATTTCGTCGAGGAACAGCGTGCCGCCGTTGGCGCGCTCCAGACAGCCGATGCGCTGGCTGACGGCGCCGGTGAACGCCCCCTTCTCGTGGCCGAACAGCTCGCTCTCGATGAGGGAGTCGGAGACGCTGGCGCAGTCGAAGACGACGAGCGGCCCGGACGTGCGGGGGCTCAACTTGTGGATGGCCTTGGCCGCGGCGCCCTTGCCGGAGCCCGTCTCCCCCACGAGCAGCAGCGTCGAGTCCGTGGGCGCGATGCGCTGGAGCAGGGCGAAGATCTGCCGCATCGGCAGGCTGCGGCCCACCAAGTCTCCCAGCCGGTCCTCCAGCGTGGGCTCCACCTGCACGGGGGCCAGCTGCGGGCTGAAGCGCAGGCGGACATCGCCCACCTCGAGCAGCGCGCCGGGCCGCAGGTACGCCTCGCGCACCTGGGCGCCGTCCAGGAAGGTGCCGTTGGTGGAGCCCAGGTCCTGGACGAGGAAGCGGTCTCCCTGCCGGCGCACCACCAGGTGGTTGCGGCTCACCGTGGGGTGGTCGATGACGACGTCGTTGTCGGGCGCCTTGCCGACGCGCAGCGCTTCGTTGGCGAGCGGGAAGACGGTGCCGGCGCGCTCGGTGTCGAGGAGGACGAGGTGGAATTGCTGCGCGGAGAGTCGCTCACCCTGGCCTCGCGCGTTGATGACGGTGTGCGAGGGGATGGGGGCTGGGGGCAGAGGGGGCATGACCGGGCGGGGATTCTAGACGGCTTCTCGTCGCGAGGTGACTTCCTGTCGGGTGGGGTTCAGCCCGCCCTCCAGCCGACCGGGCATGGTTGGAGCCCCAGGGGGCCGTGATACGACGGGCCACCCCCATGCGCTCCTCCTCCCTGCTCCTGCTGCTGGCCTCCGCCTGCGCCACCGCGCCGCGGGCTCCCACCCCCACCACCCCCGCCGAGGCGCCCTCCGGGCCCACGCGCGTCTGGAAACAGCCGCGCGCGGTGGTGGTGCGCCACGCCATGGTGCTGCCCGCCTCCGGCCCGGCCATCGAGGACGGCGCGGTGGCCTGGGTGGACGGCAAGCTGACGGCGGTGGGGCGCAACGCCGAGGTCACGAGTCCCCCAGGCGCCGAGGAGGTGGACGGCACCGGCCTCTACGTCACCCCGGGCATCATCGACGCCCACAGCCACCTGGGCGTCTATGCGTCGCCCGAGTCCTTCTCCAACTCGGATGGCAACGAGGCCACCGCGCCGGTGACGGCGGAGGTCTCCGCGGAGCACTCGTTCTGGCCGCAGGACCCCGGGCTCCGCCGCGCCGCGGCGGGCGGTGTCACGTCCCTGTTGGTGCTGCCCGGGAGCGCCAACCTGATTGGCGGCCGGGGCTTCCCGGTGAAGCTGCACTTCGGTCGCTCGGCGGCGGAGGTCCGCTTCCCGGGGGCGAAGGACGCGCTGAAGATGGCGTGCGGTGAGAACCCCCGGCGCGTCTACGGCGCGGGGCGCAACATGGCGCCCGCCACCCGCATGGCCAACGTGGCCGGCTACCGGCAGGCCTTCGCCCAGGCCCGCGACTACATGGCCAAGCGGGACGAGTGGACGAAGAAGAAGGAGAAGAGCCCGGACGAGGCGGGGCCGGAGCCGATGCGCGACTTGAAGCTGGAGACGCTCGCGGAGGTGCTGCGCGGCAACCTGCTCGTGCAGAACCACTGCTACCGCGCGGACGAGATGGAGGTGATGCTCCAGGTGGCCCAGGAGGCGGGCTACACCATCCGCGCCTTCCATCACGCGCTGGAGGCCTACAAGGTCCGCGACAGCCTGGCCGCCAAGGGCGTGGCGGTGGCGACGTGGGCGGACTGGTGGGGCTTCAAGTTGGAGGCGTGGGACGGCATCCCGGAGAACGCGGGCCTGGTGTCGCAGGTGGGCGGCAAGGCCGTCATCCACTCCGACTCCGCCTATGGCATCCAGCGGCTGAACCAGGAGGCGGGCAAGGCGATGTGGCGCGCGCGGGAGTCGGGCATCCCGATTCCGGAGGAGGAGGCGCTGCGCTGGGTGACGCTGAACGCCGCGTGGGTGATGGGCGTGGAGGGTGTCACCGGCTCGCTGGAGCCGGGGAAGATGGCGGACGTGGTGCTGTGGAAGGGCCACCCGCTGAGCGTCTACGCGCGGGCCCAGCGGGTGTGGGCGGACGGCGTGGTGACGTTCGACGCCGCCGAAGGCGCGGTGGAGGCGAGCGACTTCGAGGTGGGCGAGATGGCACAGGGCCCGGCGAAGCTGGTGGCCGCGTCCGCGCCGGTGCCGTCGCTGTCGGACCTGGGCCTCACCGAGCGCTGCGACGTGACGAAGACGCGCGAGTGCGCGCAGCCCCTGGCGCTGGGCACCGAGTCCTGCACCGTGTTCCAGGGCGTGACGGCCTTCACGGGCACCGCCTGGGTGAAGGGCGCCACGGTGGTGGTGGACGGCGGCAAGGTCTCCAGCGTGCGACAGCAGGGCGAGGGCGGCGCGGTGCCGTCCAACTGCCGCGCGGTGGAGGGCAAGGGCCGCGTGCTGACGCCGGGGCTGGTGGACCCGCTCACGCAGCTCGGGTTGGTGGAGGTGGGCGCGGAGGTGTCGACGCAGGACGACGGGCTGCGCGGCGAGGCGGCGAAGCGCGACGTGCGCGCGGCGCTGGTGTCCGCGGAGGACGTCAACCCGGTCTCCGCCGCGTTCGCGGTGGCGCGGCTGGGCGGTGTCACCAGCGCGCTGACGGTGCAGCATGGCGGGCTCATCTCGGGACAGAGCGCGCTCGTGTCGATGGACGGCGCGATTCGGCGCACGCCCCTGGCGATGCACCTCAGCCTGGGCATCGGCGGGCGGGACGCGGTGTCGGGCTCGCGGGCGCTGGTGCTGGAGCGGCTGCGCGAGGTGCTGTCGGACGCGCGCGAGTACGGCCGGCGCAAGGGTGACTTCGAGCAGCGGCGCATGCGCGACGTGGGCGCGAGCCGGTTGGATTTGGAGGCGCTGCAGCCGGTGCTCGCGGGCACGCTGCCGGTGGTGATGGTGGCGCAGAAGGCGTCGGACATCCGGGCCGCGCTGACGCTCGCGCGCGAGTACAACCTGAAGCTCGTCATCGCCGGAGCCAGCGAGGCGTGGCTGGTGGCGAAGGAGCTGGCGGACGCGAAGGTGCCGGTGATTCTGCAGCCCACGCAGAACCTGCCCCTGGACTTCGACCGGCTGAACAGCCGGCTGGATGCGTCGGCGCTGCTCGGCGCGGCGGGCGTGAAGGTGCTGTTCTCCGTGCTGGGCGAGCCCGGCATGGTGCGCACGCTGGCGCAGGAGGCGGGCAACGCGGTGGCCTGGGGCCTGCCGCACACCGAGGCGCTCAAGGCGATGACGTCGAACGTCGCGGACGCGCTCAACCTGCCGGTGGGGCGGCTGGCCCCGGGAGCGACGGCGGACGTGGTGCTGTGGAACGGAGACCCGCTGGAGTCGGCCACGCGGCCGGTGGGCATGTGGCTGGCGGGGCGGCAGGTGCCGCTGGTCAGCCGTCAGCAGGCCCTCTTCGAGAAGCACCGCGCGCTGCCTGCGAAGTAGCGCGCGGCCTTCCGCGGAAATTAACCACGCGGCGACCGGCCCCCGAGGAGGACGGCCGCCGCGTGCCTTCATCGGGACACGAGGCGCGGGCCCGACTCAGTTCCCTTCATAGATGCCGATGACCCCCGCCACCCACTTCTGGGTGGTGGTGTCCTGGTAGCCCAGGAAGGACACCAGCATCCGCCGGCCACCGCCGGAAGCATCCGCCTGGATGTCGCTGACCCGGGACATCCCGTAGCGGCGACCGAACACGTCCAGGCCATGGTTCGTGATGTTGCCGCCCTTGACGCGCGACAGGCCGCCGCCCCACGACGCGCCCGTCCAGATGCTGCCGTCGGACGGGTCCTTGCCGAGCGCGGACAGGTACTTGTCCACCAGCCCCGAGCCCTTGCTCAGGTGCCCCAGCACCGCGCCGTTCGCGTCGATGCGCACCAGGCCGTTGCTGAAGGAGCTCAGCCACACCGTGCCGTCGTTGGCCACCACCGCGCCGGAGATGTTGTCCGGCACGCGCTCGGCGGGCTTCGAGTACTCGGGCTTGGCGTCCGGCCACAAATCCAGCTTGTTGCTGGAGTCGTTCTCCGAGCCCGTCTGCGCGCGCCAGAAGTTGCCGCCCAGCGTGCCGTAGCGGAAGCGCGTGGTGCGGTCCGAGCCGCCGAACCAGACGTCGCCGCCCGGGTCCACCGCCACGCCGTAGTACGCGTCCGTCAGCAGAATCACCCGGCCGTTGGCGTCCAGCGCGTTGACGTGCGGGTGCACGTGCTCGAACACGCCGGTGCAGTTGAGCTGGCCGTTGCACATGGGCGCGCCCTGGAACTCCGCGTTGCCGCGCGCGAAGCCGTGGTTGCCGCCGAACCAGATGCTGTTGGTGTGCTTGTCGTAGCGCAGCCGCAGGATGTTGCAGAGCTTCTCGCGCCCGCGGCGCTCCGCGGCCACCACGTTGGGGCCGGAGAAGATGTCGTAGTGGATGACGTCCAGCGTGCCGTCGCCGTTGAGCGACACCTTGTCCGCGTCACCGCTCTTGTAGCGCGCGGGGTCGGGGCTGGGGCCGTCCCAGTTGTTCTCGCAGTGCTCGGAGCCCTTGCCAGGCATGCCCTCGTAGCCGACGAAGACGGTGCCCGCCTTGCCACCCGCCACGGAGATGACCTTCAGGTACTTGGCGCCCGGCGGCGTGCTGCCGTCGTCCATGTACCCGTACGGACGCAGGCCGTCCTCCATGCCGTAGCGCACGAAGCGCTCCGCGCCGCGCTTGAGCAGGAACAGGCCCTCCTCGCCGCCGGCCACCCAGATGTTGCCCGCCTCGTCGGCGCTCACGCCGTACACGGTGAGCGGGCCGCCCTGGTCCGCGCCGTAGAAGCGCCAGCCGGACGCCGAGGGCAGCGGGGGAATCTCCGCGTCCGCGCGCGGGTCCGGCGTCGTCGGACCGCCACCGCCATCCGGCGTCCCCGCATCCGGCTCGGTGGGCGTGCCCGCGTCGGGCTCCGGGGGCGTCCCGGCGTCGGGCTCGGTGGGCTCGCCACCTCCGCCGTCCGGCGTGCCCGCGTCCGTCCCGTCCGAGGGGCCCGGACGCTCGGGCGGTGGGCCCGGGTCGTCCATGCCTGGGTTGTCCTGCTGCGACTCGTCGCCGCTCTTGGAGTCGCAACCCGCCACGGTCCACATCGCGCCCGCCATGAAGAGCGCACCCGCCCAGCGCCATCCCCGCGTCATCCGCATCCACCCCGCGAAACCCGGACCGCCCCGGATGGGCGACCGTCGTCCGGGCACCTGCATCGCAAGGCCGATGCCAGGGTTTACCGCCGCTCCAAGCCGCCCTTCGTCCGCTCCCGGACAGCGGATGGGCAATCGGCTGCCCTCCCAGGGCAAGTCGCTGTCCCGAAGACCCCAGCAAACGTGCTAGTGGCTTGCCTCCATGGGTGGGAACGACGCGCGAGGTCGCACACCGCTGTCCCTGGTGGGCCAGGAGCCGGACCTCCTCTTCTACACGCGGCAGGCGGCCGAGCACGGCGCGCCAGTGTTGGTCCTGGGCGCCGCCAACGGCCGGGTGGTCTGGGCCCTGGCCGAGCACGGCTACACCGCGGTGGGCGTGGACCCCTCCGAGGTGATGATCCGCTCCGCCGAGGAGCGCCGCGCCTCGGAGCCCACGGAGGTCTCCAACCGCGCCCGCTTCCTCGTCGCGGACCCCAGGGCGCTCCGGATGCCGGACCGCTTCCCGCTCGTCCTCGCCCCCCAGCACGCCCTGGGGTTGATGCCGGGCAACGACGATTTGGAGGCGTTCCTCGCGACGGTGCGCCACCACCTCACGCCCGACGGCACCTTCGTCTACGACGTGCTCAACACGCCGCGCGAGCCGGTGCTCCCGCGCGATGACGAGGAGCCCAACGCGGGCCTCGAGCCGCGCCGCCCGCTGTTCGCCCTGCACCTGCGCGAGCGCAAGCAGCCGGGCGTGCCCAGCCCCATCCGCCGGCTCAAGCTGCGGCACTTCTCGCCCCAGGAGCTGGACGCGGCCCTCAACGCCGCGGGCTTCATCCCGCGCGAGCGCTACGGGCGCTTCGACGGCAAGCCCTTCGACCTGGAGGACTCGCGCCACATCGGCGTGGCGGGGCCGTGAGCCCGAAGGGCTACTTCTCGAAGCGGTAGCCCAGGCCCCGGACGGTGACGAAGTGGCGGGGCTCCTCGGGGTTCGGCTCGAACTTCAGGCGCAGCTGGCGCATGAAGTTGTCCACCGTGCGCGCGCTGCCCTCGTAGTGGTAGCCCCACGCGCCGGACAGGAGCTCCTCGCGGGTGAAGGTGCGCTCCGGGTGCGCCAGGAAGTGCGCCAGCAGCTTGAACTCCTGCGCGGTGAGCTCCACGGCCGCGCCGCTCCGGGCCACGGTGCGCGCGTTCATGTCCACGCTGACGTCGCCGAACGTCACCGGCGGCGCGGCCCCCAGCGTCGGGTAGCGCCGGCGCAGCACGGCCTTGATTCGCGCCAGCAGCTCCTGGAGGCCGAAGGGCTTCACCACGTAGTCGTCCGCGCCCAGGTTGAGGCCCAGAATCTTGTCGGTCTCCATGCCCTTGGCGGACAGGACGACGACGGGGGTGTCGCGGCCGCGCTGGCGCAGCTCCTTGAGCAGCTCGAAGCCGTTGAGCTCCGGGAGCATCAAATCCAGCACCATCAGGTCCGGGTTGTCGTCCAGCGCGCGCTGCAGGCCGGTGCGGCCGTCCTGGGCCTGGAGCACCTCGTAGCCCTCGAAGCGCAGGTTCATGGAGAGGCCGGTGAGGATGGACAGGTCATCCTCCACCACCAGGATGCGCCGCGTCGTGTCGCTCATGCCTTCTGCACCGGAAGGTGGATGGTGAACCGGCTGCCACGGCCCAGCTCGCTCTTCACGGCGATGCGTCCGCCGTGCGCCTCGATGATACGCCGGGCGATGGCCAGCCCCAGCCCGCTGCCCTCCGTCTTTCGCGTCAGCAGGTTGTCCACCCGGTAGAAGCGCTCGAAGATGCGCTTGCGTTCCTTCGGAGCGATTCCCACGCCGTTGTCCTCCACCGCCAGGTCAATCCACCGGCCGGAGCGGTGCGCGCTCAGCTGGATGCGCCGGTCCGCCGGCCCGCTGTACTTGTAGGCATTCTGCAGCAGGTTGAGCAGCGCGCCCGCGACGGCTTCCTTGTCCACGTCCACGCGCGGCAAGTCATTGGCCACGTCCACCTTCAGGTCCACGCCGCCCTCCAGCCGCTGGGCGCGGAAGGCGGACACGGCGGTGTCCACCACGTCCGTCACCGGCATGGGCTCGCGCTGGTACACCTTGCGTCCGCCCTCGATGCGCGACCAGTCCAGCACCCGCTCGATGAAGATGGACAGCCGCTCCGTCTCGCGCGTCAGCAGGGTGAGCACCTCCTGCATCTGCGCCGGGTCCTTGAGGCGTCCCAGGGCGAGCGTCTCGATGAACATGCGGATGGAGGTGAGCGGCGTGCGCAGCTCGTGGCTCACCAGGGACACGAAGTCCGTCTTCATGCGCGACAGCCGCGCTTCGCGGTACAGCACGCGGCCGGTGTAGGCGACGCCGAAGGTGAGCGTCAGGTAGAAGAGCCCCAGGAGCACGCCGTACACGGCGCGGTTGCGCGTGGAGGCGCGGGCCACGGGGTCCTCGCCGGTGGGCAGCACCACCAGCCGGAAGTCCTGGAGGGGCGGGGACAGCACGCGCTCGGCGAGCACCTGGGGACCCAGCGCGCTCGCGCGAGCCTGGGCCACCTCGGACACGAGCTTGCCCATGAGGCCACCCTCGGTGGGGGACTCCCGGGGCACGGGCATGAGGCCGAAGCGCACCGGCTCGCTGGACACGGTGCGTGGCTCCACCTGCTCCGTCATCAGCGTCTCCAGGGCGCGCACGGACAGGCGCACGCCGCGCACGACGGCGCCGTCACGCTCGGCCACGACGACGACGGAGCGTCCACCGGTGGACAGGGAGAAGAAGGTGGGGGCCTCGGGGAGCGAGCCGACCTCTGGCAGCACGGTGCCCAGGGCCTCGGCGAGCTGGGGGTCCTCGGTGATGGCGCGGCCGCCCTCCAACTGGAAGGTGCCGTCGGGCTCGGAGAGGATGCGGCCGTCGGCGGCCTCCAGGCGCAGGGTGCCGGCCTCCTGCTCGAGCCGGGCCTCGGCGAGCTGACGGGGCAGCTCCTGGGAGAGCGTCTCCAGCGTCCCGCGCCACGCGGCCTCCAGGCGCTTCTCCACCGCGGCGCGCTCGTTGATGATGGCCACCACGCCGAAGCCGGACAGGCCCGCGGAGGGCAGCACCACCAGGATGATGAGCAGCGCGAAGGTGCGCCGGAAGCTCAGGATGACGGAGGACGAACGGGACACGTCCTACTCCTTTACTCCCACCCGGTGCCACACGCTCGTGGCGTTTCATCCTGGGGGGCGGCGAGGCCGTCTGTCCGGCACCCGGAGTCCGCCCCGGGAGGCCATCGACTTCGCGGGGGGTCTGGTGCAAGCATGGCGGGCTCGCGGGGGAGGCGAGCGACCAGGGCCGGGCGTGTCCTCCCCCTTCGACACAGCGCGGCATCTCCGACGATGAGACACGGTGGATGGGGGTCCCGTCGGGGGACGCGAGAGGAGGCTTCATGAAGCGGCACCTTCTGGCCGGAGTCCTGGCGGCGGCGCTCGGGCTGTGTGCGTGCGAGGACCGCTCCACGGGAGCGGCGTGGACCAACGCCTCGGGCTCGGTGGCGCTCAGCCGGGATGACGCCTTCCTGTACGTGGTGGACGCGGACACCGGCGTGCTCGCCGTGGTGGAGACCGCGAGCGGACAGAAGGTGGGCGAGGTGAAGGTCGGCACCGGGCCGGAGCGGGTGGTGGTGGGCCCGGACGACACCGTCTACGTCTCCAACCGTGGAGCCCGCAGCGTGTCCGTCATCCGTCGGGGTGACTGGAACGAGGCCGCGCGGGTGGCGGTGGGCGTGGAGCCCATGGGCATGACGGTGTCTCCCAACGGGGACACGCTCTACGTGGTGAACAGCACGGCGCTGGACTCCTCGGTGTACGGCACGTTGATGGCCGTGGACACGCGCACGTTGGAGGTGCGCTGGGAGTTGCCGGTGGGCGAGGAGCCGCGCGGCGTCGCGCTGGTGGACGGTGGGCGCCGGGCGCTCGTCAGTCTGTTCCGGCACGCGGACCTGGTGACGGTGGACCTGTCGGACGCGCACCAGCCGCGCATGCAGCGTGAGGGCACGGACCTGTACACGCGGGCGAATACGCAGCAGGGCATGGCGGCGGATGAGCCGTTTCCCATGCCCTTGTCGAACGCGCTCTTCCGTCCGAGGGGCATGGCGGACGTGGTGGTGTCGCCGGAGGGCGCGCGGGCCTTCGCGCCGACCTTGTGGGCGCGCGAGGACTCGCTCACCAGTGATGGCCGGGGCCCTGGGGGCTCGCTCTACGGTGGAGGTGGGCCGTGCAACACGGCGGGCGTGGTGGCGCCGGGCCTGTTGACGTTCAACACGGAGGACGGCTCGCCCCGGGTGGATGACCTGGACCGGTGTCGGCCGCCGCCGAGCGAGGAGCCGGACTTCCCGCCGTCGACCATCGTCAGCCCGGAGTCGAGTCACCCCATCCAGGGGCCGGTGGCGGCGGTGGTGGACCCGTCGGGGCAGTGGCTGTTCCTGGTGAACCGCGAGACGGACAACGTGGCGGTCCTCCCGACGCAGCGGCGCACGGGGCTGGACTTGACGGGGGAGCGGGCCAGCACGGTGCGGCAGTTGGTGCGAGTGGGCTCGGGGCCCAGCGGCATCGCGATGACGCGGGACGGGCGCAAGGTGTACGTCTACAACGCGTTCGACCACACGGTGACGACGCTGGTGAACGACGGCTCGGGGAACGTGGCGAACGTGCGCACGCAGGGGGCGCCGATTCCGGTGGTGGGGGAGGACGTGCTGACGGCGCAGGAGGCGGCGGGGCGCAAGCTGTTCTACTCGGCGTTGGATTCACGGATGACGAGTGCGGGGGTGGCGGCGTCGTGTGCGTCGTGTCACCTGGACGGGCGGGATGACGGACACGTGTGGGGCTTCCCGGACGGGCCGCGTCAGACGCCGAGCCTGGCGGGGCGGAAGGTGACCGAGACGGGGCCGTTCCACTGGAGCGGAGAGTTCCCCTCGATGAGGGACTTCCTGGACGCGACGGTGCGAGGGCGGATGGGCGGCACGTCGCTGGATGGGGTGATGGTGGCGCAGCTGTCCGCGTTCATCGACGTGATTCCCACGCCGGACAATCCGTATCGGGGCTCGGCGCTGACGGCGGCGCAGGCGCGGGGTGAGCAGGTGTTCAAGAAGGCCGCGTGTGACACGTGTCACGAGGGCGAGCACTTCACGAACAACAAGCAGGCGGACGTGGGGACCTTCATCACCACGGGGCCAATGCGCGACGACGACAACACGCGCAAGCGCGGGTTGAACACGCCGTCGCTGTTGGGTCTGGCGCGCACGGCGCCGTACCTGCACGACGGCAGCGCGCTGTCACTCAAGGGCCGGCTGATGCAGGGACGTGAGTCCAACAAGCACGGCACCACCGCGGACCTCACCGAGACCGAGGTCGACGACCTGGTGGAGTACCTGCGCACGCTGTGAGGTGTGCGCGGCTCGTCAGGGGCGGGGCGTGCCCAGTTCCTCGGGGAGCGGTGTCCGGAGGAATCGCTTTCCCGTGGGGAGGACCACGACCTGGAAGCCCTGTCCCACGATACGCACGAGTTCTCCGTGTGAACCCGCTCCGCTGGCGAGCCATTCATCCGCCAGTGCTCGTGTCGCGAAGTCCTGGGTGACGCGAACCTCGGAGGCCGGGTCCGAGAACTCTGCTCGATACTGGAGGAACGCATCCATCTGATGCGTGTGTCTGAGATAGAGCAGGGCGATGCCAGCCAGTTGGAGGGCCTCGTCCTCCTTGGACCCAGGCTCGTAATGGCCACCGGCCTCGTCGAGGAGGCGCAGCGTCGTCTCCATGTCGAAGTTCTTGGGAGTCGTCATGGTGCGTCTTGCTCTTTTCTAGGGTTAGAGCGCGAGCGGCGCGAGGACCAGCGCGCCACTGCCTCCCGTCGAGATGATGAACGCAACGCCAGCGACGACCACGACGGTGCCGATGAGCACCTCGGTCTTGTGTTCGCCGAGCCAGTCGATGGCGCTCTCCATGCTGGAGAACCGAAGTGTTGTCGGTTGAGGGCGTCTCGCGGACTGCTCCGCTGCCTGGGTACAGTCCATATAGGCCTCGCGGCATTTCTCCGTGCAGTACTCATGATGCTTGCCGGTGCCGGGCTTGATGCTTCTCAGGGGTGGAGTGGAGTTCCAGCATCGGTCGAAGCACGCGACGTGTTCGGCATCGCAGTCACGTGAACCAGAGCCACCAAAGCCCGACCAGTCTTCAGCAATGACGTAGATGCGACGCTCGGGCCGCGGGGCATGAGCGCAGCCTCCAGCCAGCAGGGTCGGGGTCAGTAGAAGTGCAGGCCAGCCGCGAAGGATGAGGCGAAGCATCTTGGCTTCTCCAGGGAGAGGGCCGCATCCAACTGGAAAGCCATGATTTCTTGCCAGATCAATTCGTCCCGGAGTCCAGCTCGGGCTCCGGTGGTGGCGGTGCGCGGAAGGAGTCCGGACGCGTGGCGCCGAGCGCGAGGCGGGCCACGTCCAGCGCCTGCTCCGGCGAGCCCCCGAGCCACGTGACGATGAGCGCGCACGGCGTGTCGTCATCCCACGCCATCACCTGCAACATCCCCTGCGCCGGAGCCCTGCGCGCCGCCGCCTTGCCGAGCGCCGGAATCTCCTCGCCGCCCAGGTTCAACGTCGGCTGCAACAGCGCCTGCGTGTCCGCTTGTGAATAGTGCGGCTTGCAGTCCCACGTCACCGACACCGTGACGTCCTTCTCCGACGCCGAGCGGAACGTGCACAGCGGACCGCACGTCGGACACGCCCGGTCCTCCTTCATCGTGAAGCCCGGCAGCATGGACTCGCGCACGTCCGAGGGCAGCAGCACCTCGCACGCGGGCAGCGTCGCGTTGACCGTCGCCACCCGCGTCCCCGCTCCCGCATCCGCGTCCGCCTCCGTCGTCGCGCGCGAGCGACACGCCAACCCCATGGCCAGTGTCACCCACAACGCCACGCGCCCTCCTGCCCTCATCCCGTAGCTCTCCTCGGTCGCCCACCGTCCGGCGCGCCGCGGATGGTAGACCGGTGCGGCGCCGCCGAGGACACGTTTCCCACCGCCCCCTGCCCACCAGCCAACGGGGCATACCCAGGGTCGCGCTCCGTCCCGCACCCGGCTCGTGTCCCTCCCGCGCCGTGGACTAAGCTTGCGGCCGTCTCCATGCCCTCCGTCCGCTTCCTCCTGGTGCCGCTCGCCCTCACCCTGGGGCATGCCACCTCCTGGGCCCAGGTCCCGGTGGTCCGCACCCCTCCGCCCGAGAAGCGACCGTGGGACCCCTCGGCTCCACAGCCCTCCGAGCAGGTGCCCGCGCCTTCCAGGAACGACGCCCCGGACGCCGCCTGGACCGGCTTCCCCGGCGCCACCTCCGCGCCCACCGGCCCGGACGCCGCGCCGCTGCCTCGCCTGCCCGAGGTCCCACCCCTCGTCCCCGTGCCGGACGACGAGGAGCCCGTCTCCGTCGCCCCCTCGACCCCGCGCCTCCCCGAGCCCCCACCCGGTCCTCCCCCTGTCCCCAACCGCGTCAGCCTCCTGGGCGCGCGCTCCGTGGGCCCGGGTGGCGTGGCCGTGGGCCTGTCACTCGGCTTCCCCGTCGTCTCCGCCCGCGCCGCGCTGGGCGTGCTGCCCCGCGTCGACGTGCTCGCGGGCTTCGACACCCTCTACGGGATGATGAACGAGCCGCGCCTGGGGCTGCGCTGGACGGCGCTGGACGGTGGCCCGCGCTGGAGCCTGGGCGTGGTGGTGGAGGGCAGCCACGCGTTCTTCCTGCGCTCGGCCAGCATGGAGGACCGGGGCGCGCGCTACCTGAGCGGACGCCGTAACTGGAACGTCATGCCCGGCCTCGTCGGCACCTTCCAGATGCGAGGCCCCCGCGCCCCGCGCCTCTTCGCCGACGTGCGTTATCACGTGGCCCTGGACACCGAGCCCATCCAGCGCACGCCCCTGGGCGGACTGCCGCCGGACCTGGTGTCCTCCGGCTCCGTGCCCGTGCGCCTGGGCGCCGAAGTGCCGCTGAGCGAGAAAACGTCCTACTCTGTCTCCCTGGGCGGCGACTTCCGCGGCCGCTCCGAGGACGCGACCTTCATGCCGGTCGTCTCCATCGGCATCGTCACCGGCCTCTAGCGCCGGTGCCCTCCACCCCCTCGAACGAGGTCTTCCATGCGTGGCAGTGTCATCGGCTCAGGCTCCTTCGGTACCGCCCTGGCGAACGTGCTGGCTGCGAACTGCGAGGACGTCCGCCTCTGGGGCCGTGAGCCGACGGTGGTGGACGCCATCAACACGCGGCACGAGAACCCCACCTACCTGCCTGGCATCCCCATCTCCGAGCGCGTGCGCGCCACGCTGGACCTGCAGGATGCGCTCGACGGCGCGGAGTTGGTGGTGCTCGCCACGCCCAGCCACGCCACGCGCCAGGTGCTCGCGCGCGCCAAGGACTTCCTGCCGCGCAACGTGCCCATCATCACCGTGTCCAAGGGCATCGAGAACGAGACGCTCCTGACGATGACGGAGCTGCTCGAGGACTGTCTGCCCGAGGAGTTCCACCCGTACATCGCCGTGCTGTCCGGCCCCAGCTTCGCCAAGGAGCTGGCGCGGCGCATGCCCACGGTGGTCACCATCGCCTCGCACTGGGACAAGGTGGCGGTGCGCTGCCAGAAGGCGCTGCAGACGGAGACCTTCCGCAGCTACACCTCCACCGACGTGGTGGGCGTGCAGTACGGCGGCGCGCTGAAGAACGTCATCGCCATCGCCGCGGGCATGGCGGACGGCCTGGGCATGGGCCACAACGCGCGCGCGGCCATCATCACGCGCGGCCTGGCGGAAATCACCCGGCTGGCGGTGCGCAAGGGCGCCAACCCCCTGACGCTCTCGGGCCTGTCCGGCATGGGCGACCTGGTCCTCACGTGCACCGGCGAGCTCAGCCGCAACCGGCACGTGGGCATGGAGCTGGGCAAGGGCAAGAAGCTGGCGGACATCCTCGGGCAGATGAAGGAGGTCGCCGAGGGCGTGAAGACGGCGCGCAGCGCGCGTGACCTGTCGCTCAAGACGGGCGTGGAGCTGCCCATCTGCCATCAGGTCTACCTGATTGCCTACGAGGACAAGAACGCCAAGATGGCGGTGGTGGACCTGATGACGCGTCAGCCCAAGTCCGAGCTCGTCTGAGGCGTGTCCGCATGTGGGCCCCGCGCGCTGTTCCGGCGCGCGCCGGGGTGCTGTTAGAAACCGGGCTCGCGTGTCCATCTCGAGCCTGGCGTCCCTGCCGTCCTTCCGTGCCTTCCGTCACCGGGAGTTCCTCGCGGTGTGGTCGGGGGCGCTCGTCTCCAACGTGGGCACGTGGATGGAGGTGCTCGCGCTGGGCGTCTTCGTCACGAAGGTGACGGGGCGCGCGGAGTGGACGGGCGGGGTGGCGGCGCTGACGTACCTGCCCTCGCTCATCCTGTCGCCCTTGGGCGGCGCGCTGGCGGACCGGTTCGACCGGCGCAAGTACGTCGCGGTGTGCGCCGCGTCCCAGGCGCTGCTCGCGGCGGTGCTGGCGACGCTGGCCTTCACGGGGAACCTCACCGTGCAGGCGGTGGCGGCAATCTCCCTCCTCAACGGCTGCGTGCACGTGCTGTCGGGGCCGGCGTACACGGCGCTGGTGGCGGGGCTGGTGGCGAAGGAGGACCTGCACAGCGCGATGACGCTGATGTCGGCGCAGTTCAACCTGGGGCGCATCGTGGGGCCGGTGCTGGCGGCGGGGTTGCTCGCGGCGGGCAACGTGGCCTGGGTGATGGTGGCGAACACGCTGTCGTTCTTCGCGGTGTTGTTCGCGGTGGCGCAGGTGCGCGCGGAGCCCAAGGCTTCGCTGCCCGCGTCCTCCCGAGGGCTGTGGGGCGACATCCTGGAGGGCGCGCGGCTGGCGCGGGGTGACTCGGGCATCCGCCTGGCGATGGTGGCGTTGTTCCTGCTCGCGTTGTTCATCTCGCCCTTCATCGCGTTGGTGCCGGTGTTCGCGCTCCAGGTGTTCGGCGCGGATGCGTCCGCCGCGTCGGTGCTCATCGCGGTGCAGGGCGTGGGAGCGCTCGTCGCGTCGGGGCTGGTGGGCGGCTTCGCGGTGCGTTGGGGCAAGGACCGGGTGGTGGACCTGTCCATGATGTTGATGGGGCCGGTGACGATGGCGTACTGGCTGTCGCCCACGCTGCCCGTGGCGATGGGGACGATGTTCTTCCTGGGCGCGGTGTATCTGGTGGTGATGACGGGGCTGAGCACGCGCAACCAGGAGCGCACGCCGCGCGAGCTGCAGGGCCGGGTGAGCAGCCTCGCGATGCTGCTCATCAACGTGGGCTACTCGGTGGGCGTCTGGGCGCAGGGCGCGCTCGCGGACCGGGTGGGCGTGCGCGGAGTCACGGCGACGGCGGCGGCGCTGTTCTTCCTGTCGATGGTGGGGCTGCGTTGGCAGCGCCCTCGCACGGCGGACGTCGCGAGCACCTGACGGTTCAGCCCGGGGTGCTGGCCTTGTTCGGCAGGAGCGCGAGCACGCGGGCCAGCACGGCGACGCCTTCTTCGTACTCGCCCAGTTCGATGTGCTCGTCGGGCGTGTGGTCCAGCGCCGAGTCACCCGGGCCGTAGGCGACGGTGGGCACGGCCCAGGTGTCCGCGACGGTGTTCCAGTCGGAGGTGCCCGTCTTCACGCGAAGGGTGGGGCGCGCGCCGCGCTCGCGGATGGACTGCTTGAAGGCGCGGGTGAGCGGGTCATTGCCCTCGGCGGACACGGCGCCCTTGCGGGACACCGTCTTCACCGAGATGTCGGGCACGCGGGTGAGGCACGCGAGCAGTGCGTCCACGTCGCTGGTGGGGCCGGTGCGGATGTTGATGTTCGCGGTGGCCCACTCGGTGTCGTGGTCGGTGCCCGTGTGGAAGGACAGGAGCGAGGGCAGGTCCTGCTCGAAGAGGGTGCAGCCCGCGTTGCGCTCGTCGCAGCGGCGGCGCAGGGCGTTCCAGGCGTCGACGAGGTGCTCGGCGGGGGCGCGATAGTTGCGGCTGGCGGTGTGCTTGCGCGCGGCGCGGTACTCGAGCTCCAGCCGGACGAGGCCCTTGTAGCCGAGGGTGATGGCGTGAGCGCCGCTGGGCTCGCCGTTGACGACGAAGTCCGGACGGTGGTGCTCGCGAGCGTGGAGCGCGCCTCGGGTGATGGCGACCTCTTCCTCCACACAGCCGAGGAGGAGGAAGCGCTTGCCGGCGCGCTCGGTGTCGTCGAGCAGCTCCGCGGCTTCGATGAACGCGGCCAGCGCGCCCTTGGCGTCCACCGCGCCACGGCCGAACAGGCGTGTACCTTCGAGGCGCACGGGGATGTCGCCGGGCACGGTGTCGATGTGGCCCAGCAGCGCGACGCAGGTGTCGCCGTCACCGAGGCTGGCCACGGTGTTGCCCATCTCGTCGACATGGGCGCGCCAGCCGCGCCGCTCCAGGCGGTCCGCGAGCGCGCGGGAGAAGTCGCGCTCCTGGTGGCTGGGGCTGTAGTGCTCCAGCATCCACCGCAACAGCTCCGAGCTCGCCTCACGCACCCGCATCAGCCACCTTCACACCCGAAGAAGTGAGCTTCGTTCCCGCCTCGCCCGCCAGCGCGGACAGCACGGGGCGAGGCGCCGCCGAGGCCGTGACGTGCGCGGACAGCACGCCTCCCGCGAGCGCACGCCGCGCGGCCTCCAGCTTGTAGCGCATGCGCCCCCGCGCGAAGCCCATGACCCGCTCGACATCCGCACTTTCACGGATGAGCGACGTGGGGTCCGCTGGGTCCTCGAGCAGCCCCGCCACATTGGACAGCATCACCAGCGCGCGAGCCCCCAGCGCGGAGGCGATGGCGGCGGCCACCTGGTCCGCGTCCACGTTCACCAGCGTCCCATCCTCCGTCACCGCCGGAGGACACACGACCGGCGTCTGGCCCGCGTCGAGCAGTACGCCGAGCAGCCGCGTGTTCACCTCGACAATCTCGCCAGCCAGGTGCGTACGGTCGATGCGCGTGCGAGTGCCGTCCTGGAGCTTCAAGGGCGGCCTGCGCCGCGCCACCAGCACCCGCCCATCCGCGCCGCACATCCCCATCGCGGGGACACTGCGCGACAGCAGCGCGAGCACCGCGCGCTTGTTGACGTCCCCCACCCACGCCATCGTCAGCACGCGCAGCGTGGCCTCGTTCGTCAGCCGCACCACGTTGCCGGAGGCCGTCAGCGCCTCCGTGCGCTCCATGCCCAACGAGGCCAGCAGCGAGTCACCGGCCTCCGAACCACCATTCACCACGATGACGCGCTCGCCACGCTGACGCAGCTCCGCCACGTCGGCGCAGACGTTCTCCAGGTCCACGCCCGCGGCGCCGCCAATCTTCACCACCAGCGGCGCGGGCTGGGACACGGTGCTCATCCGATGACGCTCGCGCCGCCGTCGATGAGCTGCACCGTGCCCGTGATGAACGACGCTCGCTCGCTGGCGAGGAACGCGGCCGCCGCGGCGAACTCCTCCGGCTCGCCCACCCGGCGCAGCGGAATGTGCGCGGCCATGGCCCGAAGCCCCGCCTCCACATCGCCCGAGGTGTTGGTCCCCGCCGTGCGCTCCACGGGCGGCGTGCGCGTATAGCCCGGCGCGAGCACGTTGACGGTGACGCCGCAGTCCCCCAGCTCCTGCACCAGCGCGGAAGCGAAGCCCACGATGCCCAGCCGCGCCGTCGCGGACAGGGCGAAGCGCGCCACCGGCCGCACCACCGTCTCCGACGTGATGAGCAAGAGCCGTCCCCACTTCGCGGCCTTCATGTACGGCAGCGAGGCCAGGGCCAGGTTGATGGCCGGCAGCATCACCGTGTCGACGGCCTCCTGGTACGCGGTGATGTCGAACTTCGTCGCCGGCCCCGGCGGAGGCCCCGCGCTGTTCGTCACCACGATGTGGGGACCGCCCAGCCGGCTGGCCACGTCCTCCACCCACGCCTTCGCGGCGCCGTGCTCCTTCAGGTCCACGCGCGTGGCGAGCACCTTGCCGCCGCGCGACAGCGAGCGCAGGTGCGCCTCGGCTCGCGCCAGCCGCTCGGCGTCCCGCGCGCCGATGGCGACATGCGCGCCCTCCTTCACCAGCTCCTCGGCCACCGCCAGCCCCAGTCCACTGGAGCCACCGGCGATGAGCGCGACCTTATGACTGAGTCCCAGTTCCAAGGCTCCCCCTCCCAGTGTCCGACGTGTTCTTGGCGGGCTCGGCTCCAGAGCCGACGTCCACGGGGGCCGGCGGTCCCCGGTACTGGTAGCGCCCCGTCAGCGGCCACGCGAGCGCGGACACCAACGTCTTCACCTTCGCCGGCAGCTCCTTGCGCCACGCATCGTCGCCGGGCCGCAGCAGCGTCGAGCCACTGAGGAACCGGTCCGGGTTGCCGGTGACGGTGTGGTTGCGGCCCAGCACCACCGTGCGCCCCTTCACCGGATTCACCGAGCGGTCCACCTGGATGAGCTCCAGCAGCGAATCGAGGGTGGCCTGCGGCGACGCGATGAAGTCCTCGTAGCGCAGGAACAGCGAGCGCTCCGGGTGACGCCGGGTGACCAGCTCCGAGGCCACGTTGAAGCCCAGCCAGTACGCGGTGCTGCGCGCGGCGGACATCGGGACGACGTACTGCTTCGTCTTCGTCCACGAGTGCGCCACCGCGCGAGGGTCTCGCACCAGGTGCAGGTAGTACGGCGTGATTCCGTCCACGTGCGGAAGCAGCGCCGCCTCGGAGGGGAACTTCCCGCTGTCCACGATGATGTGGCTGCCAGTCGCGTCCGCGATGGTGCGGTACGTCCGCGCGAGCAGCTCCGCGTGCTCGTACAACTCAGGCGAGGGCATCCGCTGACGCAGCACGCGCCAGGTGTGCCGCGTGCGCACCGTGTCCAGCTGTCGGCGCACCACCCGCGCGGCGTGGCCCTGGGGGGACTCACCCGGCGCCACGCCCTGCTCCAGCACCTTGGCCCAGAGGGCGCACTGCACCAGCGGCGTGCCGCAGCCGCACATCGTGTTGGAGCCGTTCCCGTAGGCGTTCTTCCACAGGAAGCTCAGCTCGCCGGTGTGGAAGCAGCCCTCCACCTCGTTGAGCACGTTGCCGATGATGGTGCTGCCGCTGCGGCACCAGCCGGTGATGTAGAGGACGGTCAGCGTGCTCATGGGCGGACACCGAGGGGGAGGTGGCGCATGGGGGAGTCTTTCACGTCAGAGGGGGTGGAGGCCGCGGAAGCCGAGGCCCTCCGTTTCAGGTCTGCCCAGCATCAGGTTCAGCGCATGTACGGCCGTGCCCGCCGCGCCCTTCACCAGGTTGTCCAGCGCCGCGTTCACCACGATGCGCCCGCGCTCGGCGTCCACGTCCACCGACAAGTCACAGTGGTTCGTGCCCGACAGCGGGCCCGGCTCGGGGAACGGTGACGCGCTCGCGTTGGCGCGCAGCACGTTCACGAACGGATGCTCACGGTACGTCGAGGCGAGCGCGCGCAGCGGCTCGTTGGCGTCCTCGAGCGGCCGCGCGGCGAAGGCGTGCACCGTGGCCAGGATGCCCCGGACGCTGGGCACCGCCGTCGCGCTGAAGTGCACGGTGGCGCGCGTGCCGGTGAAGCGCTCCGTCGCGGCCTCGATTTCTCCCGTGTGGCGATGGCCCGTGGGCCGATAGCAGCGCAGGGCCGAGGCCCGCTCGGGGTGATGCGAGGAGCGGTCCGGCGTCGCGCCGCCACCGGACGAGCCCGTCTTCGCGTCCACCACGACCTCAGGGCGCACCAGCCCCGCGCGCACCAGGGGCAACAACCCGAGCAGCGCCGCGTGGGCCATGCACCCGGGCACCGCCACCAGTCGCGCGTCCTTCAAGCGCGCGCCCGCCCACTCCGGCAGGCCGTAGACGAACTCGGGCAGCTCCGCGGAACGCGGCGCGCGCGGATACCAGCGCGCATGTTCGACGGGCCCGAGCCGGAAGTCCGCGCTCAGGTCGATGATGCGCGCGGCGAGCGGGCTCACCTGCGCCCAGCGGCGGATGAGCTCACCGGAGGGCATGCAGGAGACGAGCACGTCGCACGGCTCCAGCGCGTCGTGTGGCGCGAAGCGCAGCGTGCTCGCGCCGCGCAGGTGCGGGTGGGGGAAGTCGAGCCGCTTGCCGGCGTGCTGCTCGGACGTGGCCTGGGCCACCTCCACCGCCGGGTGGGCGAGCAACAACCGCAGCACCTCGCCGCCCGCGTAGCCCCCGGCCCCCAGCACCGCGACGCGTGTCATCGCAACGTCTCCCGCACGTAGTCCGCCATCAGCTCCGGCAGGGGGATGCCGGTGAACTCGATGCTCCGCGCGAACTCCACGCAGTGGTTGATTTCGTTCACCATCACCTCGCCTGCCCGGGTCTCCAGCAGGTCCACCGCCACCATCTCCCCGCCCACGGCGCGGGCCGCCTGCTCGGCGAGCCGGGCGTGGGACTCCGGCACCTCGTAGCGCTCCGGCACCGCGCCCCGGGCGGTGTTCGTCACCCAGTGCTCGGAGCGTCGGCGCATGCCGCCCACCGCCTTGCCGATGACGTACACGCGCAAGTCGTACCCCGGCTTGTCGATGTACTGCTGCACCAGCGCCACGTGGTCCTGCGCGCCGCCCATCTCGAAGCGCATGGACATCATGCCCTCCGCCGCGTGGACGCCATCCACGCGCGCCACCATCCGCCCCCACGAGCCGAGCACGGGCTTGGTCACCACGGGGAAGCCGCGCTCCTGCATCTGCGCGACGCAGGCCTCCTCCTCGAAGCCGACGAAGGCCCAGGGGATGGGCACCTCCGCCTTGGCGAGCGCGAGCGTGGTGAGCGCCTTGTCCCCGCACGTCGAGATGCAGTGCGCGGTGTTGAGCACCCGGGCGCCCTTCACCTCCAGGATGGAGGCCAGGTAGCGCGCCCGGGTGAAGGACATGCTGCGCATCAGCACGGGCCCGCCGTCCTGCCAGCGCTCGCGGCTCAGCGGGAGCACCAGCTGCGAGTCCGCGTGTGTCCGCACCCCGAAGCCCCGCGCGCGCAGCGCGTCCGCGAGCATCCGCTCCTCGGTGCGCAGGCGGGTGTAGACCAGGTGGACCTCGTGGCCTTGCATCATCCCCTCCTGGAGGGTGCCAGCGCCGCCAGCCGGGGGCGGGGCAGGGCGCCGAGAATCGTCTCCACCAGCGCGCCCGCCTCCAGGCCGTGGCGCTGCAGCAGCGACTCGTGGGTGCCGGCCGCCGAGTCGTAGCGGTCCTGGATGCCCGCGCGCACCACGCGCCGGCCCAACCCGTGACTCGCCACGCTCTCGCACACCGCGCCGCCCAGGCCGCCGAGGATGGAGTGCTCCTCCACGGTGACGAGCAGCCGGGTGCGCTCGGCCGTCTCCAGGAGCGCCTCCTCGTCGAAGGGCTTGAGCGTGTGCAGGTTCACCACGCGCGCGGAGATGCCCTGGGTCTCCAGCCGCGCCGCCACGTCCAGCGCCATGCTCACGCCCACTTCTCCGTGCGCGATGATGCCCACGTCGCTGCCCTCGCGCAGGCACATGGCGCGCCCCAGGGCGAAGGCGGGCCGGGCCACGTCCAGCCGCGTGACGCGGTTGCGGCCCAGCCGCAGGTACACCGGGCCCTCCATCTCCAGCACCGCCCGCGTCGCCTGAATCGTCTCCAGCCCGTCCGCGGGCGACACCACCGTCATGTTCGGCATGGCGCGCAGGATGGCCAGGTCCTCGATGGCGTGGTGCGTGGGGCCGAAGAACGCGCCGGACAGGCCGCCGTAGTCGCACACCAGCTTCACGTTGGCGCGCGCATACGCCAGGCCCAACCGCACCTGCTCGCACGCGCGCATCGCCCCGAAGGGCGCGAACGTGTGGGCGAAGACGACGTGGCCGGTGGCCGCCATGCCGCTGGCGATGTCCAGCATCGCCGCCTCGCAGATGCCCAGGTTGAGGAAACGCTCCGGGTGGCGCGCGGCGTACGGGTCTCCACCCCCCGCCAGGTCCGCCTCCAGCAGCACCACGCGCTCATCCTGGTCCGCGAGCCTGGCCAGCGCGTGCCGGAACACGAGCCGGTTCGACAGGCCCGGCTGCTCCGCGAGCCAGTCCGAGGGCGCCGTCAGCAGGTCCGCGCCGCTGGAGGTGGAGCTCGTCACGGCGTCACCTCACCCAGCGACGCGAGCGCCCGCTTGAGCTGCTCCGGGTTGAACGTCGCGTAGTGCGGCCCCTTGCCGCGCAGCATCGGCACCCCCGCGCCCTTCTTCGTGTTCGCCACAATCGCGCGAGGCCCCTCGGCGGGCGCCTCCAACACCCGCGCCAGCGCCTCCATGTCGTGCCCGTCCACCTCCACGGTGCCCAGACCGAACGCGGACAGCCGCTGCACCAGCGCGCCCTGGGAGAGGATGCTCTCCGTGGGCCCGTCGTTCTGTCCGCCGTTGCGGTCCACCAACACGGTGAGTCCGGACAGCTCGTGCTGCGCCGCGATTTGCAGCGCCTCCCAGTTCGAGCCCTCGCCCATCTCCCCGTCTCCACAGACGACGAACACGCGGTTGGCGCGCTGCCGCAGCCGATGCCCCAGCGCCATCCCCACTCCCAGTCCCAGTCCGTGCCCCAGGCTCCCCGTGGGGAACTCCACGCCCGGCACCGCCGCGCTCACGTGTCCGGTATAGGGACTGCCCTCCGCGTTGTAGCGTTGCACCAGTTCTTCAGTATCGATGAAGCCGAACTCGGCCAGGGCGGCGTAGAGCCCGGCGGCGGCGTGGCCCTTGGAGAGGATGAGCGAGTCGCGCTCCTCCCAGCGGGGCTCCTGGGGCCGCACGTTCATCACCCGCCCGAGCAGCACCACGAGCAGCTCCACCATGGAGAGCGAGCCCCCCAGGTGGCAGCCCACGGGCGTGGCGGCGAGCCGGAGAATGGTCCGGCGGATGCGACGGGCGCGCTCCTCGAGGGGTACCTGGACCATGGGTGTCATGCCGGTGGAAGCGGGCCCGTTGTCATCATCCGGTGGGGCGCACATTCCTGGCGATCCATTCCAAAGTAGGAAACCGAGAGCGGCCCCGTCAATGTGAGTGAGGGTCCTTGGGGTGCAGACATGTGAGCTTTCGCAGCCTTGCTGGTTTTACACGCGAATCGGTATGGTTCGCGCGGTCCGGAAAGTCACGCGGTCCATGGAGGATGTGGACGATGGACGCACGGTTCGGAAGCGGCCCCACGCGGGAGCAGTCGGCGCTGTACCGGAGCAGGGGCTGGTGGCGTGACGAGACGGTGCTGGACGACCTGCGTCGAGCCATCCAGAAGCACCCGGACAAGCCGGCCATCGTCGCGGCGCGCTACTTCGCCAAGGACGTCACGCGCATCAGCTACGCGCAGCTGGGACGGTACGCGGAGCGCTTCGCGGGCGCGCTCGTGTCGCTGGGCGTGGCCCGGGGCGAGCTGGTGGCGGTGCAGCTGCCCAACTGGTGGCAGTTCACCGCGCTGGCGCTGGCGTGCGCGCGCATCGGCGCCGTCGTCGCGCCGATTCCCCCGGACTACCGACGCCGCGAGGTGGAGTTCATCCTCGGCAGGACGGAATCCTCCGTCTACATCGGACCGCTGAGCTGGAGCGGGCACTCGCACCGGGACATGCTGCGCGAGGCCGCGTCGTCGCTGCCGGCGCTGAAGCACCGCGTCTTCATCGGAGCGGGC
The DNA here is from genome assembly GCF_024198255.1 of Myxococcus guangdongensis. NCBI lineage: Bacteria > Pseudomonadati > Myxococcota > Myxococcia > Myxococcales > Myxococcaceae > Myxococcus > Myxococcus guangdongensis. The sequence goes on along the minus strand of NZ_JAJVKW010000002.1, from coordinate 214,071 downwards.
GCGGACGGTGCCACGCAGGAGGGCGAGCTGGCCTTCGAGGCGTACTTCGTCGAGCGGCGCTGGGAGGACGAGGTCGACCAGGCGACGCTGGACGTCAGGTCCGCGCGCGCCGACGACATCTGCAACGTCCTCTACACCTCCGGCACCACGGGCGAGCCCAAGGGCGTCGTCCACTCGCACAACACCAACTTCGGCATCACCCGCGCCATCGCGGACGTCATGGCCCTGGGCGAGGACGACGTGGTGTGCCTGCCGTCGCTGCTCACCGCCTCCAGCGGATTTACTTACCTGTACTTGATGGCGGTGAACCTGGGGGCGACGGCTGTCTACATGGACGTGGGGGACCCGGAGCTCACGCTGCGCTGCATCCAGGAGCACGGCGTCACGTTCATGTATGGGATTCCCACGTATGTGATGAACGTCATCGCGGCGAAGAAGAAGCGCGGCGGTGAAACATCTTCGTTGCGTCGGCTGTCCACCGGCTCCATCCCCGTGCCGCCGCACCTCATCGCCGCGGTCCGCGAGAGTTTTGGCGTGCCACTGCACACGCTGTGGGGGATGACGGAGAACGGCGCGGTGACGATTACGCGACGGGACGACCCGCCGGACTGGCCGTCCCACAGCGACGGGCGACCGGTGGAGTGGATGGAGGTGAGAATCGTCCCCGCGCTGGCCGAGGACGGCTCGCCCTACCCGGAGGGCACCGGAAGGCTGCTCGTCCGGGGCGCGAGCCAGTGCCTGGGCTACTTCAAGCGGGAGGACATCTACCGCGCGAGCGTGGACGCGGAGGGTTGGTTCGACACGGGGGACCTCGCGCGGGACGACGGGCGTGGGGGCATCCGCATCGTCGGGCGGCTCAAGGACGTCATCTTCCGCTACGGCCAGAAGGTGCCGGTGGTGGAGGTGGAGTCGGCGCTGTACTCGCATCCGAAGGTGAAGGAGGTGGCCGTCATCGGGCACTCCGACGACCGCATCGGCGGGGAGCGGGTGTGCGCGGTGGTGGTGGCGCGCGACGAGGCGCCGACGCTGGACGAGCTGCGCGCGCACTTGAAGGGCCTGGGCATGTCCAACCAGTACTGGCCGGACCGGCTGGAGGTGGTGGAGGAGATGCCCAAGACGCCGTCGGGAAAGATTCGAAAGTACCTGCTGCGCGAGCGGCTCCAGGGCCCCACCGCCAAGGTGGGCTGAGACCCTCTCGCCACGTCACCATGAGGAGCACACGTGAGCACTGACACGAGCACCACGCCCCTTCAGCGCCAGCTCGCCGCGTACTGGCGCGAGCTGCTCGGGGCGGAGGTGGTGAGGCCGCAGGACCACTTCCTGGAGGTGGGCGGCAACTCGCTGATGGCGACGATGCTGGCCAACCGCATCGAGGAGGAACTGGGCGTCCAGCTCTCCATGGTGGACCTGTTCGATACGCTGGAGCACGTCACCGCGGTCTGCGAGGAGCAGCTCCGCGAGCAGGGCCGCACCTTCCCCGCGGCTTGAAGTCCCGCCCGGCTTCATCCGGGCACACGCCTCACGCCTTCGCGAAGTGCAGCGACCTGTCCGGGTCGCGGGGCTTCGTGTCTTCGAGATCTGCTTCCTTGAGTTGAGGTGTCGACATGTCCGCGAATGAGTCGAAGCCCGCGAGCCCTCGTGCTCGCAGGCCTCCCCCCGTGGTGCCCGTCCGCCGCGAGGGCGCGCCGCCGCTCTCCTTCGCTCAGCGCCGCATGTGGTTCCTCTCGCGGCTGGACCCCTCGGGCTTCGCCTACAACGCGCCGTTCTTCTCGCGACTGAAGGGCCGGCTGGACGTGGCCGCGCTGGAGCGGGCGCTCACGGAGGTGGTGCGCCGCCACGAGGCGCTGCGGACCACCTTCTCCGAGGTGGCGGGCGAGCCGGTGCAGCACATCGCGCCCGAGGCGACGGTGACGCTGGCGGTGGAGCGCGTGGAGGGTGAAGCCGAGGCGCGTCGGCACGCGGAGGAGGAGGCGAGGCGTCCGTTCGACCTGGGCACCGGGCCGATGCTGCGCGCCCGGCTGCTGCGGCTGGGCGACGACGACCATGTTCTGCTGCTGACCCTGCACCACATCGCGTGCGACGGGTGGTCGCTGTCGCTGCTGGAGCAGGAGCTTCGCGCGCTGTACGGGGCGTTCGTCGAGGGCCGCGAGCCCGCGCTGCCAGCGCTGACGGTGCAGTACGCGGACCATGCGGTGTGGCAGCGGGAGTGGTTGACGGGCGAGGTGTTGGAGACGCAGCTGGCGTGGTGGCGGGAGCATCTGTCAGGAGCCTCGCCCGCGCTGGAGTTGCCCACGGACAGGCCGAGGCCCGCGGTGCAGTCGTCGCGGGGCGCGGTGCTGGGCGTGCCGCTGCCCTCCGAGTTGATGCGGGCGTTGCACGAGCGGTGCAAGCAGGAGTCGGTGACGCCGTTCATGTGGTTGCTCGCGAGCCTGCAGGCATTGCTGTCGCGGCACAGCGGTCAGCCGGACGTGGTGGTGGGCACGCCCATCGCGGGGCGCACGCGGCGCGAGGTGGAGGGGCTCATCGGGTTCTTCGCCAACACGCTCGCGCTGCGCACGGACGTGGACGGGAGCGAGACCTTCAAGTCGCTGCTCGCGCGGGTGCGTCGCTCGTGCCTGGGGGCGTATCAGCACCAGGACGTACCCTTCGAGCGACTGGTGGACGCGCTGCGGCCGGTGCGAGACCTGAGCCGCTCGCCGCTGTTCCAGGTGTTGCTCGTGCTCCAGAGCGCGCCGCCGCTGGTGCGACTGCCGGGGCTGGAGTCGCGTGACGCGGACTTCGAGCCCGGCGTGGCCAAGTTCGACCTCACGCTCTTCGTGCGCGAGACGCCGGACGGTTGGATGGGCCTGTGGGAGTACAGCACCGCGCTCTTCGATGAGGCGACGGTGCGCAGGCTCGCGGGACACTTCGTCCGCTTCCTGCAGTGCGTGGTGGGCGACCCGGAGGCTCGGGTGGGGGCAGTTCCGCTCCTGGATGCCGAGGAGCGACGGACGGTGGTGCAGGAGTGGGACTGGAGGCAGGCGTCCAGGTCTCCGCCCTGGTTGATGCATCGGCGCGTGGAAGCCCAGGTGGCGCGCACGCCGCACGCGGTGGCGGTGACGGATGGACGCGAAACGCTGACGTACGCGCGATTCGAGGCGCGGGCGAATCAGCTCGCGCACCACCTGAAGACGGTGGGCGTGCTCCCGGGTGACGTGGTGGGCCTGTGTCTGGAGCGGGACAGCCTGGACCTGCCCGTGGCGGTGCTCGCGACGTTGAAGGCGGGCGCGGCGTGCATGCCCCTGGATGCGAGCTATCCACGGGAGCGACTGGCCCGGATGCTCGAGGACGTGGGCGCGCCGGTGGTGCTGATGCACTCCTCGCTGGAGGCCGTGCTTCCGCCGGAGAGCGCGTCGCGTCGGGTGCGATTGGATGAGGAGGCCGGGCGAATCGCAGCGGCTTCCACGCTGGCGCCCGCGTGGGTGCTGTCTCCCGCCACGCCCTGTTACGTCCTCTTCACGTCCGGGAGCACGGGGCGCCCCAAGGGCGTGACGATGTCCCACGGCGCGCTGGACACGTTGGTGCGCTGGCAGCTCGAGAACACGGCGGCGCCGCGCGCGCGGACGTTGCAGTTCAGCGCGTTGAGCTTCGATGTGTCGTTCCAGGAGATGCTGTGCACGTGGTGTGAGGGCGGGACGCTGGTGCTCGTCTCGGCCACGACGCGGCAGGACCCGGCCCTGCTGCTCGCGCACATGCGGGAGCACGGCGTGGAGCGGCTCTTCCTGCCGTACGTCGCGCTCCAGTCACTGGCCGAGCGCGCCCGGCACGAGTCCGCGCTCCCTCCGTTGAAGCAGGTGGTGACGGCGGGCGAGCCGCTGCAGGTGACGCCCGCGGTGGTGTCGTTCTTCGAGCGGTTGCCCGGGTGCGTACTGGAGAACCAGTACGGGCCGACGGAGTCGCACGTGGTGACGGCCTGGAGGGCGGAGGGCCCGCCGTCGACGTGGCCCGCGCTCCCTCCGGTGGGCAAGCCCATCACGCTCGCGAAGGTGTTCGTGCTGGACGCGTTCGGCGCACCGTGCCCCATCGGCGTCACGGGCGAGCTGTATCTGGGAGAGCGGAGCCTCGCGCACGGTTACTGGGGGCGTCCAGAGCTGACGGCGGAGCGCTTCGTCCCCAATGCTGTGCAGGGCCACCGAGACGAGAGTCGCCTGTACCGCACGGGGGACCGGGGACGGTGGCTCGCGGATGGGAACCTGGAGCTGCAGGGGCGCTTGGACGAGCAGGTGAAGGTGCGTGGCTTCCGCGTGGAGCCCGGCGAAGTCGAAATCGCCCTGAAGGAAGTGGAGGGCGTGGAGGACGCGGCGGTGGTGGCGCGCGTCTCGGAGCGGGGTGGGAAGCAGTTGGTGGGCTACGTCGTCGCGACGGGCGCCTGGGATGCCGAGGCGCTGAAGCGTCGCCTCGCGAAGCGGCTGCCTGAGTACATGGTGCCCTCGGTGCTGGTGCCGCTGGAGGCCCTGCCGCTGACGCCGAGCGGGAAGGTGAACCGCCGGGCACTGCCCCAACTGGAGTCCTCGCGAGAGGAGCCGGGCACGCGCTACGAGGCGCCGCGCACCGGGATGGAGCAGACGCTCGCGAACGTGTGGCGCGAGGTGTTGGGAGTGCCGCGCGTCGGCGTGCGAGACGACTTCTTCGCGCTGGGGGGGCACTCGCTGCTGGCGACGCGCGTGGTGTCTCGTCTCCGGGATGAGCTGGGGCAGGACGTCCCGGTGCGATTGTTGTTCGAGGCGCCCACGGTGGAGGCGCTGGCCGAGCGACTGGGCACGGCGGTCGGGCGTACGCGGCTGCCCTCCCTGACGCGCGCGGGACGGCCGGTGGACCCGCCGCTGTCATTCGCGCAGCGACGGCTGTGGTTCCTCGCACAGCTGGATGCGGGAGGACACTCGTACAACCTGCCCTTCGTCGTCCGTCTCCACGGCGCGGTGGACGCGCGTGCGTTGGAGCAGGCCCTCGTCCAGGTGGTGCGCAGGCACGAGGCGCTGCGCACGAGCTTCGTGGAGGTGGGCGGAGAGCCCGTGCAGCGCATCGCCCCGGACGCGGCGCTGTCCCTGCGCGTGGCGTCCGTCGAGAACGCTGCCGACATGGAAGCAGCGGTGCGTGAGCAGGTGGTGCACGAGGTCCAGGCGCCCTTCGATGTGACGCGAGGTCCACTGCTCCGAGCGACCCTGTTGAGGACGGGCCGGGACGAGCAGGTGCTGGTGGTGGTGCTGCACCACCTGGTGGCGGATGGCTGGTCGCTCGGCGTGCTCACGCGGGAGCTGGAGTCGCTGTACGTCGCGGCCGCACTGCCCGAGTTGCCGGTGCAGTACGCGGACTATTCGGTGTGGCAGCAGGACTGGTTGAAGGGCGAGGTGGAGTCCGCGCAGCTCGCGTGGTGGGGCGAGGTGCTGAAGGGCGCGCCGCCGGTGTTGGAGTTGCCGACGGACCGACCGAGGCCGCCGGTGCAGGGCTACCGGGGCGCGAGCGTGCCGGTGCGCTTGTCCACCGAACTCAGCGAGTCCCTGCGTCAGCTGGGGCGGCGAGAAGGCGCGACGCTGTACATGACGCTGCTCGCGGGCTTCCAGGTGTTGCTGGCGCGCTACAGCGGACAGTGGGACGTGGTGGTGGGGACGCCGGTGTCAGGCCGCACGGCGAAGGAGACGGAGGGGCTGATGGGCTTCTTCGTCAACACGCTGGCCCTGCGGGCACAGCCGGACTCATCGCGCTCCTTCGAGGTGTTCCTGCGTCAGACGAAGGAGTCGGTGCTCGGGGCGCTCGCGCACCAGGACGTGCCCTTCGAACGGTTGGTGGAGCACCTGCGTCCCGAACGGGACCTGAGCCGCTCGCCGCTGTTCCAGGTGCTCTTCACGCTGCAGGACGCCGCGCCGCTGCTGTCGTTGCCCGGCGTCACCGCGAGCCCCTGGGACTTCGCGAGCACCATCGCCAAGTTCGACCTGGAGTTGCTGCTGGTGGACGCCCCCGGCGCGAGCGTCGAGGGCCAGCTCATCTACAACGCGGACCTCTTCGAGTCGTCCACGGTGCAGCGGCTCGCCGCGTGCTTCCTGGAGCTGTTGTCGAACCTGTCCGCCCGGCCCCAGGCCCGGTTGTCGACGCTGTCCCTGCTGCCCGCGGAGGACCGCGCGCGGCTGTTGGTGGAGTGGAACCAGACGGCGGTCGACTTCCCGCGCGAGGCCTGTGTCCACCACCTCTTCGAGGAGCAGGTGGCGCTGCGCCCCGACGCGGTGGCGCTGGAGTTCGGCGACGAGCGGCTCACCTACCGCGAGCTGGAGTCACGCGCCAACCAGCTCGCCTGGGCACTGCGCGCGCGCGGTGTCGGCGTGGATGTGCTGGTGGCGGTGTGTCTGGACCGCTCGGTGGAGCTCATCGTGTCGCTGTTGGCCATCCTCAAGGCCGGCGGTGCGTACGTGCCGCTCGACTCCAGCTATCCGGCGAAGCGACTGGAGCAGATGCTGGAGGACTCGGCGCCGCGGTTGCTCATCACCACCCGGGTCCTCCTGGAGCAACTGCCTCGCGAGGGACGTCCCGAGCTGATGCTGTTGGAGGAGGAGCGGCTCGACGGACAGCCGACGACGGCGCCGCGCATGCCGGTGTCGGGACGCAATCTGGCGTACGTGGACTTCACGTCCGGGAGCACCGGGCGCCCCAAGGGCGTGGCGGTGGAGCACCGAGGTGTGCTGCGGCTCTTGTACGGCGCGCCCTACGCGAAGCTGGGGCCCGAGGAGACCTTCCTGCTCATCGCGCCCATCTCCTTCGACGCGTCGACGTTGGAGGTCTGGGGCCCCCTGTGTCTTGGTGGAAGACTGGTGGTCTTCCCGCCGCGCTCGCCCAGCGACCTGGACCTCCTGTCCGAGGTGCTCCGTCGACACTCGGTGACGTTGCTGCACCTGACGGCGGGTTTGTTCAGCCAGATGGTGGAGCTGGGGTTGGAGGGGCTGAAGACGGTGCGTCAGCTCCTGACGGGTGGCGACGTGGTGTCCGCGCCGCACGTGAGGCGCTCGTTGGAGGAGCTGCGCATCCCGGTGACGGCCTGCTACGGGCCCACGGAGAGCACGCTCTTCACGTCGACGCATCGGATGACGCGGGTGGAGGACGTGGGGACGTCGGTGCCCATCGGCCGGCCCATCGGCAACACGCAGGTCTACATCCTGGACGAGGGGATGGAGCCGGTGCCCGTGGGTGTGGCGGGAGAGCTGTTCATCGGCGGCGACGGACTGGCCCGTGGTTACCTGCGCCAGCCGGATGTGACGGCGGACCGCTTCATCCCGAACCCCTTCAGCGCGGCGCCGGGAGAGCGCCTCTATCGCACGGGTGACCTGGCGCGGTGGCGCCCGGACGGGGTGCTGGAGTTCCTGGGGCGACGCGACAGTCAGGTGAAGGTGCGGGGCTACCGCATCGAGCTGGCCGAGGTGGAGGCGGCGTTGCTCGCACATCCCTCTGTGAAGGAGGGGCTCGTGGTGGTGCGGGACGGAGCCGGGGGCAAGCGGCTGGTCGCGTACTACGTCGAGCAGCAAGGGCCTGAGACTCTGAAGGTGCGCGACTGGCTGAAGCAGAAGCTGCCCGAGTTCATGGTGCCCTCGGCCTTCGTGCGACTGCAGGCGTTGCCGCTGACGGCGAACGGGAAGGTGGACCGCAGGGCCTTGCCGTCGCCGGACCAGGAGGGGCCGGGGGGCGAGGAGGTGCAGAGTCCTCGGACGGTGATGGAGTCGCTGGTCGCGCGCATCTGGACGCCGCTGCTCGGCGTGGCGCGGGTGGGCGTGAAGGATGACTTCTTCGCGTTGGGTGGGCACTCGTTGCTGGCGACGCGCGTGGTGTCGCGACTGCGGGAGGCGCTGGGGCGCGACGTGCCGGTGCGGTGGTTGTTCGAGGCATCCACGGTGGAGTCCTTGGCGGAGCGACTGGAGGGACTCACGGCGCGAGGTTCCGGCGCGAGCCTCTCCAGGCCGTCACGCGTGCCGAGGCTCGCGGGGATGCCGCTGTCGTTCGCGCAGCAGCGCCTGTGGTTCCTGGGGAAGCTCGACGCGGGGGGCTATTCGTACAACCTGCCGTTCGTCGTGGGCCTGAGTGGCTTGCTGGACGTGGGGCAGTTGGAGCGGGCGTTCGCGGAGGTCGTACGTCGACACGAGTCGCTGAGGACGACGTTCGAGGAGGTGGAGGGACAGCCGGTGCAGCGCATCGCCTCCGAGGCGGCGGTGCGGCTCGCGGTGGTCGCGATGCAGGGCGCACTGCGTGACGAGGTGGAGAAGCTCGCGCGCGAACCGTTCGACCTGGGCACGGGGTCGCTGCTGAGAGTGACGTTGTTGAAGTCGAGCGAGCGTGAGCACGTGCTGGTGCTGGTGGTGCACCACATCGTGGCGGACGGCTGGTCGATGGGCGTGCTCGCGAAGGAGCTGGAGTCGCTCTATGGCGCGTTCGTCAGGAGAGAGGCCGCGGCGCTGCCCGAACTGCCGGTGCAGTACGCGGACTACGCGGTCTGGCAGCGCGAAGGGTTGAAGGGGGAGGTGCTGGAGGAGCAGCTGTCGTGGTGGAGGGCGAGGCTGACGGGAGCACCCGAGGTCTTGGAGGTGCCGACGGACCGCCCGAGGCCCGCGGTGCAGCGCTACCGGGGCGCGACCGTGGCGGTGGGTCTGCCCGCCGCGCTGAGCGAGAAGCTGAAGCGCCTGAGCCGGCAGGAGGGCGCGACGCTGTACATGACGCTGCTGGCGGGCTTCCAGGTGCTGCTGGCGCGCTACAGCGGACAGTGGGACGTGGTGGTGGGCTCTCCGGTGTCGGGCCGCACGGTGAAGGAGGTCGAAGGGCTCATCGGCTTCTTCGTGAACACGCTGGTGGTGAGGACGGAGGCGGCGGGGGAGCTGACGTTCCGCGAGATGTTGGGGCGGGTGAAGGAGTCGGTGCTCGGCGCGTTCGGTCACCAGGAAGTGCCGTTCGAGAAGCTGGTGGAGGCGCTGCAGTCGACGCGTGACACGAGCCGGGCTCCATTGGTCCAGGTGGCCTTCGGCCTGAACGGGCCTGCGCGACTGCCCGCGTTGCCGGGGCTGAGTGCGTCGGAGGTGAAGTACGAGCCGGGGATGGCGAAGTTCGACTTCGCGCTCTCCGTCCGTGAGGACGCGGAGGACCTCACGGGCTTCTGGGAGCTGAACACGGACCTGTTCGATGCCTCCACCGTGGAGCGCATGGCCGCGCACTACCAGCAGGTGCTGGAGTCGGCCGTGGCGGACCCCGAGGCGCGCGTGGGGACGCTGCCCCTGTCGGGACATCGTGAGGTCCCGAAGAAGGTGGATGTGGCGCGCATCCAGGCGCGTCGGCTCGAGCGTGTGGCGCGTGATTCCGTGCCCGAGGGGTTCATCGCGTCTCGGACGGGCTTCGAGGAGCTGGTGGCGGGCGTCTGGGCGCCGCTGCTGGGCGTGAAGCACGTGAGCGCGGAGGCCCACTTCTTCGAGCAGGGTGGTCACTCGCTGCTGGTGATGCAGGTGGCTTCGCGGCTGCGAGACGTGCTCGGGCGAGACGTCCCCGTGCGGATGCTGTTCGAGAACCCCACGGTGTCTTCGCTCGCGAGGAGCCTGGAGACCTTGGTTCGCGGCGGTCCTGGAGCGGAGCGTTCCGCGCTGGTGCCTGTGCCGCGCAGCGGGGCCTTGCCGCAGTCGTTCGCGCAGCAGCGTTTGTGGTTCCTGGACCGCTTGGAGCCCGACAGCCCTCTCTACAACATCCCCCTCGCGCTGCGACTCGAGGGGGCGCTCGATGTCAGTGCGCTGGCGCGAGCATTCGAAGCGCTGGTTCGTCGTCACGAATCCCTGCGGACGACCTTCCAACAGGAAGGGCAGGGCGCGGTTCAGTCCATCCAGGCCTCGGGCCCCGTGGCGCTGCCGGTGGTGGACCTGGGAGGCGTGTCCGTGGTGCGCCGTGAGCAGGAGGCGGTGCGGCTCGCCCTGGAGGAGGGGCGTCGTCCGTTCGACCTGGGCACGGGACCGCTGCTGCGAGCGACGTTGTTGAAGCTGGGCGAGCGCGAGCACGTGTTGGTGCTGGTGGTGCACCACATCGTGGCGGACGGCTGGTCGATGGGCGTGCTCACGAAGGAGCTGGAAGCGCTCTACGGCGCGTACGTGAGCGGTGAAGCCGCGACGTTGCCGGAGCTGCCGGTGCAGTACGCGGACTACGCGGTGTGGCAACGCGAGTGGCTGCAGGGCGAGGTGTTGGAGGAGCAGTTGTCGTGGTGGAGGGCGAGGCTGGCCGGAGCACCGGAAGCGCTGGAGGTGCCGACGGACCGACCGAGGCCGAAGGTGCAGAGCTACCGAGGCGCGAGCGTCCCGGTGCGATTCTCTCGCGAGCTGAGCGAGAAGCTGAAGCGCCTGAGCCGACAGGAAGGCGTGACGCTGTACATGGCGCTGCTGGCGGGCTTCCAGGTGCTGCTGGCGCGCTACAGCGGACAGTGGGACGTGGTGGTGGGCTCACCGGTGTCCGGGCGCACGGTGAAGGAGGTCGAAGGACTCATCGGCTTCTTCGTGAACACGCTGGTGGTGAGGACGGAGGCGGCGGAGGAGCTGACGTTCCGGGAGATGTTGGGACGGGTGAAGGACGCGGTCCTCGGGGCGCTGACGCATCAAGAGGTGCCGTTCGAGAAGCTGGTGGACGCGTTGCAGTTGAGTCGAGACCTGAGCCGCTCGCCGTTGGTGCAGGTGTCCTTCGCGCTCCAGACGGCGCCCGCGGGAGCGCTGTCCTTGCCGGGGCTCACGACGCGCGCGCTGGACCTGGGGACGCGGACCGCCAAGTTCGACCTCGCCCTGGCGCTGAGAGAGGACGAGGAGGGACTGGTCGGCGCCTGGGAGTTCAACACGGACCTGTTCAAGACGGCGACCGTGGAGCGGATGACGGCGCATCTCCTGCGCTTGCTGGACGTGGCGGCGGAGGTGCCCGAGGCGAAGCTGAATGCGCTCCCGATGCCGGGTCATCGCGAGCCGCAGCGGAAGCTCACAGGTGCGCGGATTTCAGCCCGGGGCAAGGCGCAGGGCACGCAGTCGGAGGACTTCATCGCGCCGAGGACGGAGATGGAGACGCGGGTCGCGGAGATCTGGGCGCCCTTGTTGGGCGTGGGGCGCATCGGCGCCGAGGACCACTTCTTCGAGAAGGGCGGACACTCGTTGCTGGTGATGCAGGCGGCGTCCCGTCTGCGTGAGGCGCTGGGGCTCGAGGTCCCGGTGCGGATGCTGTTCGAGTCCCCCACGGTGTCCTCGCTCGCGCAGAGCCTGGAGGTGCTGGTCCGAGGAGGCACGACGCCTCGGAGTCCGGTGCTCGTCCAGTCGACCCGAGACGAAGCCCCGCCGCTCTCCTTCGCCCAGCAACGCCTGTGGTTCCTGGACCGGCTGGAGCCGAACAGTCCGCTCTACAACATCGCCCTCGCGTTGACGTTGGAGGGTGCGCTCGATGTCGGAGCGTTGGAGCGCTCGTTCCAGGAGCTGGTCCGACGGCACGAGTCCCTGCGGACGACCATCCGCCAGGGCGAGCAGGGGGCGGTGCAGCACATCCACTCCGCCGCCTCCGTCCCTGTGTCCCAGGTGGACCTGACAGGTCTGCCCTCGGAAGAGCGAGCACGGGAAGCCCTGCGGCTGGGAACCCAGGAGGAGCAGCGTCCGTTCGACCTCGTCACGGGGCCGCTGCTGCGAGTGACGCTGCTGAAGCTGAGCGAGCGCGAGCACGTGCTGGTGCTGGTGGTGCACCACATCGTGTCCGACGGCTGGTCGATGGGCGTGCTCACGCGGGAGCTGGAAGCGCTCTACAGCGCGTACGTGAGCGGGGACGCAGCGGCGCTGCCAGAGCTGCCGGTGCAGTACGCGGACTACGCGGTCTGGCAGCGCGAGCGACTGAAGGGCGAAGTATTGGAAGAGCAGTTGTCGTGGTGGAAGGAGCGACTGACGGGAGCACCCGAGTACCTGGAGGTCTCGACGGACCGCCCGAGGCCCGCGGTGCAGAGCTTCCGAGGCGCCACCGTCCCAGCGCGGCTCTCCTCGCACTTGAGCGAGAAGTTGAAGCGCTTGGGCCAGGAGGAGGGCACGACGTTGTACATGACGCTGCTGGCGGGCTTCCAGGTGCTGCTGGCGCGCTACAGCGGACAGTGGGACGTGGTGGTGGGCTCGCCGGTATCGGGCCGCACGGTGAAGGAAGTCGAAGGGCTCATCGGCTTCTTCGTGAACACGTTGGTGGTGAGGACGGAGGCGGTGGGGGAGCTCACGTTCCGCGAGATGCTGGGACGGGTGAAGGAGTCGGTGCTCGGCGCGTTCGGTCACCAGGAAGTACCGTTCGAGAAGCTGGTGGACGCGTTGCAGCTGAGTCGTGACCTGAGCCGCTCGCCGTTGGTGCAGGTGTCCTTCGCGCTCCAGACGGCGCCAGTGGGGGAACTGTCCTTGCCGGGGCTCACGCTGCGGCCGCTGGACCTGGGTTCGCAGGTGGCCAAGTTCGATCTCTCCCTGGCGATGCGCGAGGACGCGGAGGGCCTGGCGGGGTACTGGGTCTTCAACACGGACCTGTTCGACAGTGCGCTGGTGGAGCGCATGGCGGACCACTTCCAGCGACTGCTGGAGTCCGCGGTCGATGTGCCGGAGACGAAGCTGAGCGAGCTTGCGATGCCAGGACATCGCGAGGTGCCCGTGAAGCAACCCGCGTCTCTCATCCAGGCCGAGGACTCTTCGAGTCGGGAGTCGCGACAGGTGACGGAGGGCTTCATCGCGCCGAGGACCACGATGGAGGAACTGGTCGCGGAGACGTGGGCGCCCCTGTTGGACGTGAGGCGAATCGGCGCCGAGGACAACTTCTTCGAGCGCGGTGGGCACTCGTTGCTGGTGATGCAGGTGGCCTCGCGCTTGCGCAAGGTGCTGGGGCGGGATGTGCCGGTGCGCCTGCTCTTCGAGGCGCCCACGGTGTCCGCCCTCGCCGCGAAGCTGGAGTCACTGGTGCGCGGCGGAGGCGTGACGGGGCGGCCGGAGCTCGTCCCCGTGACACGTGTCGACGGGATGCCGCAGTCCTTCGCGCAGCAGCGCTTGTGGTTCCTGGACCGCTTGGAGCCTGGGGGTTCGCTCTACAACATCGCCTTCGGGATGCGCTTGGAGGGAGGCCTCGACGTCGCGGCGCTGGAGCGCGCCTTCAACTCCCTCATCCAGCGTCACGAGTCGCTGCGAACCACCTTCCAGCAGGAGACGCGAGGTGCGGTGCAGCACATCCATGCCTCCGCGACGCTGGTGCTGCCGGTGGTGGACCTGAGCGGGCTGACGTCGGAGGCGCGCGAGCAGGAGGCCCTGCGCCTCGGCGCGGAAGACAGCCGTCGTCCGTTCGACCTCGTCACGGGACCGCTGTTGCGCGTGACGCTGTTGAAGCTGAGCGAGCGGGAACACGTGCTGGTGATGGTGGTGCATCACATCGTGTCAGACGCCTGGTCGATGAGCGTGCTCGCGAAGGAGCTGGAGACCCTCTACGGCGCGTACGTGAGGGGAGAGGCCGTGACGCTGCCGGAGTTGCCGGTGCAGTACGCCGACTATTCGGTGTGGCAGCGCGAGTGGTTGAAGGGCGAGGTGTTGGACGCGCAGTTGTCGTGGTGGAAGGAGCGACTGAAGGGCGCGCCCGAGTCCCTGGAGGTGCCGACGGACCGCCCGAGGCCGCCGGTGCAGAGCTACCGGGGCGCGAGCGTCCCAGTGCGATTCTCCCGAGAGCTGAGCGAGAAGGTGAAGCGCTTGAGCCAGCGAGAGGGCACGACGCTCTTCATGACGCTGCTGGCGGGGTTCCAGGTGCTCCTGGCTCGCTACACGGGGCAGTGGGACGTGGTGGTGGGTTCGCCGGTGTCGGGGCGCACGGTGAAGGAGGTCGAAGGGCTCATCGGCTTCTTCGTGAACACGCTGGTGTTGCGCACGGAGGCGACGGGGACGCTGACGTTCCTGGAGATGCTGGGGCGAGTGAAGGAGTCGGTGCTCGGCGCGTTCAGTCACCAGGAGGCGCCGTTCGAGAAGCTGGTGGAGGCGCTGAGCCCGAAGCGGGACATGAGCCGCGCGCCCGTGGTCCAGGTGGTGTTCCACCTGTTGAACACGCCGTCCGGAGACCTGTCACTGGAGGGCCTCACGCAGCGTCCCCTGGACCTGGGGTTGAAGGCCGCGAAGGTCGACCTGTCCCTGGGGCTGCGAGAGACGGCCGATGGAATCGACGGCCTCCTCGAGTTCGGCGCGGACCTGTACGACGTGTCGACCATGGCCCGCTTCTCAGAGCATCTGGTGCGACTGATGGAGCGCGCGGTGGAGGAGCCTCGGACGCGCCTGTGGGACCTCCCGCTCCTTTCCGAGTCCGCGCACGGCGAGCTGCTCACCCGACAGGGGCACGCGGGGTCCTCTGAAGGCGAGTGCCTGCATCGCCTCTTCTCCGCCCAGGCGGCGCGTACTCCCGACGGCGTCGCGGTGGAGATGGATGGACAGCCGATGACGTATGCGGAGCTCGACCGACGCTCGCATGCGTTGGCGGCGCTGCTGCGTCAGCGGGGCGTGAGGCCCGACGTGGTGGTGGGCCTGTGCCTGCGGCCGGGCTTCGAGTGGGTGGTGGCGATGCTCGCCATCCTCAAGGCGGGAGGCGCCTACCTGCCGCTGGACCCCGACCATCCGACGGAGCGGCTCGCGTATCTGTTGAGTGACTCCGGGGTGCGGCTGCTGGTGTCCCGGTCGGAAGAGGCCGCGCGGCTCGACTACTCGGGGGCCACCGTGTTGTTGGACCAGGTGGTGGTGCCCGAGGACAGCGCGAGCACGGGCGAGGTGGCGCCCGAAGTCACGGCGCGAAACCTCGCGTACGTCATCTACACGTCCGGCAGCACGGGCCGACCGAAGGGCACGCTGCTCGAGCATCGCGGCGCGGCCAATCTGGCGGCGTCCTTCCCCGCGGTGCTCGGAGGGTTGGGGCCGGGAGACCGCGTGTTGCAGTTCGCGCCCGTGAGCTTCGATGGCTCGGTGGCGGAGATCATCCCCACGCTGTTGAACGGGGCGACGTTGTGTCTGGCGCGTCGCGAGCAGATGTCACCGGGCAGCCCGTTGACGGAGCTCCTCGCGCGGGAGCGAATCACGGCGACCATCCTGCCGCCCTCGGTGCTCGCGGTGTCACCGGTGACGGAGCTGCCCTCGCTGCGGGTCCTGCTCTCCGCGGGAGAGGCGTGCAACGCGGAGTTGGTGGCGCGCTGGAGTCCGGGACGTCGCTTCGTCAACGGCTATGGCCCCACGGAGGGCACGGTGTGCGGCACCTGGGGCGAGTGCCACGCGGGCGCTCGGCTCACGATTGGCCGACCGCTGCACAACGTGGTGGTGCGGGTGATGGACGAGGCAGGGCACCTGGTGCCGCCCGGTGTCTGGGGTGAGCTGTATCTCGGCGGCATGGGACTCGCGCGAGGTTACCTGGGCCGCCCCGAGCTGACGGCCGAGCGCTTCGTCCCGGACCCGTACGCGGACGGCGGTCGGCTGTATCGCACGGGCGACGTGGTGCGCATGCTGGAGGACGGGCGGCTCGAGTACCTGCGCCGAGCCGACGCGCAGGTGAAGGTGCGCGGCGTGCGCATCGAACCCGGAGAAGCGAACGCGGCGCTCGCGACGTGCCCGGGCGTGCGGTCCTCCGTCGTCATGGGCCGCGCGGACACGCCGGGGGACATGCGGCTGGTGGCCTACGTGGTGCCCGCGGACGACGTCGCCCTGTCGGTGGACGTGCTGCGCGCGTGGATGAAGCGCACGCTCCCGGAGGCGCTCATCCCATCGGCCTTCGTGATGTTGCACGAGCTGCCGCTCACGCCGAACGGGAAGCCGGACTGGAAGGCGCTCCCCGCGCCGGAGTCGAATCGCCCGGAGCTCAGTGGTGGCTACGTGGCGCCTCGGGAGGGATTGGAGGCGGTGCTCGCGCGGCTCATCGCGGAGGTGCTGGGGTTGGACCGCGTGGGCGCGGGAGACAACTTCTTCGACCTGGGTGGCAACTCGCTGCTGTTGCAGACGCTCCAGGTGAAGCTGGAGGCGGAGCTGAACCGCAAGGTGCCGTTGGTGTCCCTGCTCCAGTTCCCCTCCGTGCGCTCGCTGGCGGAGCACCTGTCCCCCGCGCAGGAGTCGGAGACGCCGAAGACCTCGTCGACGGCGGAGAACCGGCGCGAGGGGCTCCAGCGCCTCGCGCGGCAACGACGTCAGCGGCCAGGCTCGGATTAGGGCAGCAGCCGGGCCAGCTTCGCTCCGAGCACCTCGACGTGAGGTGCCTGGAGCATCGTGTAGTGGTCTCCGGGAGTGACGTCCACGCGCGTCGCCGCGCCCAGGTCCAACCATCCCAGCTCGGGGTGTGGAGGGAAGCCCGGGGGCGGACGCTGGGCGCGGAAGTACTGGACCTCTCCTCCCTCCCAGCGTGGTGGCGTGTAGAGGCTCAGGGCCCGGGAGTTCGCTCGCAGCACGTTGAGCTGCCGACGCGCGTCATCGACGGTGGCGAAGGGCGGCGCGAGGCCTTTGTGCTCCGCCTCTTCCTGGAGCATGCGGAACTGCTCCTCCACGGACAGGTCCTTGGGCCACTTCGCGGCGGGGTCGAACATCTCCCCCGCGCGGAAGGCGAGCAGCGATATCCGGTCAGCGAGCTGCGCGGAGAAGAAGGCAGGAGGCGGCGTGTCCAGGAGCGCGCACAGCGGCACGGCCTCGCCTTCGGCGGACAGACGCCGCGCCATCTCGTAGACGATGGTGCCGCCCAGCGACGCGCCGATGAGCAGGTAGGGGCCTCTGGGGCGGACGACTCGGAGCGCGGCGACGTAGTGCTCCGCCATCTGCTCGACGGTGGTGAGGCAGGGCTCGTCACTCTCGAGGCCCACGGCGGAGAACCCGTACACGGACCGGTCGGGCGCGAGCCGTCGGGCCAGCTCCCGATAGAAGAGCACCTGTCCGCCCGCCGCGTGCGCGAAGAACACGGGCGTCTTCGCGGACGTGCCCGTCTGAATCTGCACGAGACAGTCGGGGCTCGTCTTCACGGCCTCGCGAGAACCACTGATGCGCTCGGCGAGTCGCGCCACGGTGGAGGCTTCGAGCACGGCCTTCAGGGACAGCTTCGTACCGAGGCGCTCGTGGATGCGGGCGCTCAGGCGCAGGGCGAGCAGGGAGTCGCCGCCGAGTGAGAAGAAGTCATCGTGGATGCCGATGCCGTCGAGGTGGAACGTGAGACGGAAGCACTCGAGCAGCATGGCCTCCGTGTCGTTGCGGGGAGGCGATGCGCGCGAGCCCTCGGGTCGGGTTGGCGCGGGCCTGGGTTCTTCACGTGGCTCCGCGGAGCGCACGGACGTTGGGGCGGCCGTGACGGGCTCGATCCAGTATCGCTCGCGGTCGAAGCTGTAGCCGGGGAGGGTGACACGGCGACGCTGTTCGCCCGCGCGGAAGCGCCCCCAGTCGATGGAGACGCCCGCGAGCCACGCCTCGCCGAGTGACGCGAGTGGATGCGTCGGTTCCTCGGAGGTGTACGGCAGCGTGGAGACCACGGGCTGGTGGGTGCGGCTCGGGTGTCGTCGGGTGAGCGAGGACAGGGCCGTGCCGGGGCCCACCTCGATGAAGGCTCGCTCCTTGTTCGAGAGCAACAGGTGCAGTGCATCCGAGAAGCGCACCGTCTCACGCAGGTGTCGGCACCAGTAGTCGACGCTGACGGCCTCGCGCTCGGTGAGCCAGTCTCCGGTGAGGCTGGACACGATGGGCAGCTTGGGCGCGCGAGGCTTGATGCGGGACACGACGCGCGCGAAGTCCGCCAGGTGCGGCTCCAGCATGAACGAGTGCGCGGCCTGTCCGAGCCGGAGCCTCCGGGCCTCGAGGCCTCGCGCGGCGAGCTCCGACTCCAGGGCGTCGAGCGCCTCCAGTGAGCCGGCGATGACGCAATCGGAGGGCGTGTTCAACGCGGCCACGGACAGCCGCGGATGCAGCAGCGCCTCTATCTGGGACACGGGCGCGAGGACCGCCGTCATCCCACCGGGTGGGAGTTGCTCCATGATTCTTCCGCGCGCGGTGACGAGCTCCAGCGCCTCCTCGAGCGTGAAGACTCCCGCCACGCACGCCGCCACGTATTCGCCGAGGGAGTGGCCGAGCAGCGCCTCGGGTTGGACGCCTCGGGAGAGCCACAGCTGCGCGAGCGCCCAGTTGCAGGTGAACAGCGCGGCCTGGGTCCAGAGGGGACGTGACAGCTCGCGCACCGCGGTGTCGTAGCGCTCGGCGGAGGCGAACAGCACGTCGCGCACGT
Source organism: Myxococcus guangdongensis (assembly GCF_024198255.1). Classification (NCBI taxonomy): domain Bacteria; kingdom Pseudomonadati; phylum Myxococcota; class Myxococcia; order Myxococcales; family Myxococcaceae; genus Myxococcus; species Myxococcus guangdongensis. The sequence goes on along the minus strand of NZ_JAJVKW010000002.1, from coordinate 195,801 downwards.
CGGCGCCGAGAGGTCCTCGGAGCAGCGCGGCGCAGCGGTCGATGGACTGTCGGAAGGCGGGCTCGCCGAGCAGCTCCTCGCCCATGTTCACCCGCTGGGAGCCCGCGCCGGGGAACAGGAAGACCGCGCCACGCTTCTCCACCGTGTCGTGGCTCGTGCGTGGACGTTGGCCCTCGTCGCGCAGGCGCAGGGCCGCGTCCTTCGCGCTGCTCGCGGTGACGAAGCTCCGGTGCTCGAAGCGGTGACGCCCGACCTGGAGCGTGTGCGCGAGGTCCGCGAGCGAATCCTGGGTGTGCTCCAGGTGCTCGGCCAACTCGGTGCTCATCCGCTCCAGCGCGGCCTCGGAGCGGGCGGAGAGCAACAGCAGCTCCGTCTCACGGGACGAAGGTGACACGGGACGGACGGGGGCTTCCTCGAGCACCACGTGCACGTTGGTGCCGCCCATGCCGAACGAACTCACGCCCGCGCGCCGAGGCCCGGTGGTGTTCCACGGACGCGGCTCGGCCACGACGTAGAAGGGACTGTCGTCAAGGCCCAGGAGCGGATTGGGCCGACGGAAGTGGACGGTGGGCGGGAGCTGGCGGTGCTCCAGCGCCAGCACGGCCTTGATGAGTCCCGCCACGCCGGCCGCCGAGTCGAGGTGGCCCAGGTTGCTCTTCACCGAGCCCAGGCCGATGGAGCCCGGCGCCACGCCCTCGAAGACCTGCTTGAGGGCGGTGACCTCCACCGGGTCGCCGAGGGGTGTGCCCGTGCCGTGTGCTTCGATATAGGAGAGGGAACTCGGCTCCACGCCCGCGAGCGCCAGCGCATCACCGATGGCGGTGACCTGTCCGGAGACGGAGGGCGCGGTGAACCCCGCCTTGCCGCTGCCATCGTTGTTCGCGGCCGAGCCGAGGATGACGGCGCGTATGGGGTCGCCATCCGCGAGCGCGTCCTCCAGCCGCTTGAGCAGCACCACGCCCACGCCGTTGCCCGGCACGGTGCCCGCGGCCTGGGCATCGAAGGCGCGGCAGTGTCCATCGGGCGAGGAGATGCCACCCTCCTGCGTGGGGTACGCGCTCAATTGGGGCGAGCGCACGGCCGCGCCACCCGCGAGCGCCAGCGTGCACTCCCCCGCGAGCAGCGACTGACACGCGAGGTGCACGGCGGTCAGCGAGGTGGAGCACGCCGTCTGCACCGTCATCGCGGGGCCGGTGAGGTTGAGCTTGTAGGCCACGCGCGTCGCCAGGAAGTCGCTGTGCGTGCCGAGGACGCTCTCCGTCCAGTCGCTGGAGCGGCGCTCCATGTTGGGCAGGACGTTCGTCAGCAGATAGCTGCTGAGGGACGCGCCGCCATAGACGCCCACGTGCAGGGGCTTGGAGCGGGCGGTGTATCCCGCGGCCTCGAGCGCGCCCCAGCAGCACTCCATGAAGAGCCGCTGCTGCGGGTCCAGTTGCTCGGCCTCGCGCGGCGAGTAGCCGAAGAAGCGCGCATCGAAGAGGTCCGCGCCCTCGATGACGCCCGCCGCCGCGACCCAGCCCTCCTCGGAGGGGTAGCCGGCCTGCGCCCGCTGCTCGGCGTCCAGCACCGTGACGCTGTCGACACCGGAGATGAGGTTGGACCAGAAACGTCTTGCGTCCGAGGCGCCAGGAAAGCGGAGCGACAGTCCGATGATGGCGATGGCCGACGCGTGCTCACTCATCCCTGAAATAGAGCATGGCCGGCTGCACGAGTTGAGCCCGGATGACTGTGTTACCTGATAAATCTGGAGCAAGTGGGTGACACGGAGGTGCAGCCATGGCCGCGTCCGACGTGAAGCGAAGTGTGGGGAAGGTGCGTCAGCTCCCTCCGCTGGTGCCTGTGTCGAGGGACACGGCTCCTCCGCTGTCCTTCGCCCAGCAGCGCCTGTGGTTCCTCTCGCAGGTGGATGCGGGAGGCTTCTCCTACAACGTGCCGTTCTTCGCGAGGCTGCAGGGGCGCCTGGATGTCTCGGCGCTCGAGCGTGCGTTGTCGGACCTGGTGCGACGACACGAGTCCTTGCGCACCACCTTTGGCGAGGAGGCGGGGCGGCCGGTGCAGCACATCCTGCACGAGGTCGCGGTGACGCTGCGGGTGGTGCAGGTCGCCGACGAGGACGAGGCACGCCGCGAAGCGGAGGCGGAGGCGCGGCGCCCGTTCGACCTGGGCACGGGGCCGATGCTTCGCGCTCGGCTGCTGCGCGTGGCCGAAGACGACCATGTGTTCCTCCTGATGTTGCACCACGTCTCCTGCGATGGGTGGTCGTTGGGCGTGTTGGAGCGTGACCTGCGGGAGCTTTATGCGGCCCACACCGAAGGACGCCCGCCTGTATTGCCCGCGCTGCCCATCCAGTACGCGGACCACGCGGTGTGGCAGCGCGACTGGCTGAAGGGGGAGTTGCTGGAGGAACAGCTCGCGTGGTGGAAGGCGTTGCTGACGGGAGCCTCTCCCGCGCTGGAGCTGCCCCTGGACCGGCCCCGGCCTGCCGTGCAGACCTTCCGGGGCGCCACCGTGGCGGTGCCGCTGTCTGTGTCGCTCTCGCAGGCGGTGAAGGCCCTGGGGCGCGCGGAGAGCGTGACACCGTTCATGCTGTTTCTCGCGTGCTTCCAGGTGTTGATGTCCCGCTACAGCGGACAGCGGGACGTAGTGGTGGGGACGCCCATCTCGGGACGCAATCGGCGCGAGCTGGAGAACCTCATCGGGTTCTTCGTCAACACGCTGGCGCCCCGTGTCGATGTGGACGCGGAGGAGTCCTTCCGCTCGCTGTTGGGGCGGGTGAGGAAGGTGTGTCTGGGCGCCTATTCGCGCCAGGACGTCCCGTTCGAGTCGCTGGTGGAGGCGCTGCGACCGCCGCGTGACTTGAGTCGCTCGCCGCTGTTCCAGGTGATGTTCGTCATCCAGGGGCCGCGCTCGCTGCCGTCGCTGCCGGGGCTGGTGGAGCAGGAGGTGGCCTTCGACTCCGGCATGTCGAAGTTCGACCTCATCTGCTTTCTGCGCGAGACGCCCGAGGGCTGGGTGGGCTTCTGGGAGTACAACACCGCGCTGTTCGACGCGGCGACGGCGCGGAGGATGGCGGGGCACTACGTGACGTTGCTGGAGGGTCTGGTGGCAGACCCGAGCGTGCGCGTCGGTGATGCGCCCTTGCTCACGGACTCGGAGCGACGGGAGTTGCTTCGGGAGTGGAGTGGTCGTGAGACACCGGACGCTGTCGCGGGGCTCATGCACGCGTGGGTCGAGGCCCAGGTGGCGCGCTCACCTGACGCGGTGGCGGTGACAGATGGTGGGGCCTCGCTGACGTACGCGGAGCTGGAGCGGCGCGCGAACCAGCTCGCGCATCACCTGCTCGCGTTGGGGGTGACACCGGGGAGCACGGTGGGCCTGTGCCTGGAGCGGGGCGATTTGGAGATGCCGGTGGCGGTGCTGGCCACACTGAAGGCGGGCGCGGCCTTCCTCCCGTTGGACCCGAGCTATCCGGCCCAGCGCCTGGCGCAGATGCTGGAGGACACGGGCGCGCCCGTGGTGCTGGTGCAGGGAGAACTGGGCCGCGCGCTTCCCGAGCATCCGGGGACGAGGCGGGTGCGTCTGGAGGAGGAGGCCGCGCGAATCCGGACGAGGCCCGTGCAGGCTCCGGCGCTGTCCCTGTCCCCCGAGACGCCTTGCTACTTCGTCTATACGTCGGGGAGCACGGGGCGCCCCAAGGGCATCCTCATGTCCCATCGCGCGGTCGGGAACATGCTGCGGTGGCTGCTCGCGCGCACCGTGGACCCAAGCGCGACGACGTTGCAGTTCGCGTCGCTGAACTTCGATGTGTCGTTCCAGGAGCTGTTCGGCACGTGGTGTCTGGGCGGCACGGTGTTGCTGGTGGGCGAGGCGGAGCGAAGGGACCCGGTGGCGCTGCTCGGGCGCATGGGGGCGCACAAAGTGGGGCGCTTGTACCTGCCCTTCGTGGCGCTCCAGGCGCTGTGCGAGGTGGCACAGCATGAAGCGAAGCTGCCGCCCCTGCGCGAGGTGGTGACGGCGGGGGAGCAGTTGCAGGTGACGCCCGCGCTGGTGTCCTTCTTCGAGCGACTGCCGGGCTGCGTGCTGGAGAACCAGTATGGCCCGTCCGAAGCGCACGTCGTCACGGCGTGGAGGGCGCGAGGACCGCCGTCGACATGGCCCGCGCTGCCGCCCGTGGGCACACCCATCTCCAATGTGAAGGTGTACGTGCTGGACGCGCGGGGCGCTCCGAGCCCCGTGGGGGTGGTGGGAGAGGTATACGTCGGCGGCGCGAGCCTCGCGCACGGGTACTGGGGCAGGGCGGAGCTGACCGCGGAGCACTTCATCCCGGATGCACTGAGCGAAGTGCCGGGGGCGCGGCTGTATCGCACGGGCGACAAGGCGCGGTGGCTCGGAGACGGGAACCTGGAGTTCCTGGGGCGAGTGGACGGACAGGTGAAGGTCCGTGGCTTCCGTGTGGAGCTGGGCGAGGTGGAGGTGGCGCTGAAGGCGCTGCCGGGCGTGAGAGACGCGGTGGTGGTGGCGAGGCAGGAGGAGGGCGGCGAGAAGCGACTGGTGGGCTATGTGGTGCACGATGCGCCGTGCGACGTGGACGTGCTGCGCGAGCGCCTCGAAGCTCGGTTGCCGGAGTACCTGGTGCCGAGCGTGCTGGTGCGCCTGGACACCCTTCCCCTGGCGCCCACGGGCAAGGTGGACCGCAAGGCGCTGCCCGCTCCGGGCTCGTTCCAGCGCGTGTCGCGCGAAGGGCACCAGGAGCCTCGTGACGCCTTGGAGCGCACGCTGGTGGGCGTGTGGGAAGAGGTGCTGGGTGTCCGCCCCGTCGGTGTGACGGAGGACTTCTTCGCGCTGGGGGGACACTCACTGATGGCCATCCGGCTGCTCGCGCGCATCCGTGGCGCGGTGGGCAGGAGCCTTCCGGTGGCCGCGCTCTTCCAGCGCGCGACGGTGGAGCACGTGGCCTCGGTGCTGCGACGTGAGTCGTCGTCCTGGACGCCGCTGGTGCGACTGACCGAGGGACGTGGGCGTCGTCCCTTCTTCTGCGTGCATCCCGTGGGCGGCACGGTGCTGAGCTACGCGGAGCTCGCGAAGCACCTGGGGCCGGAGCAGCCGTTCCACGGGCTCGAATCACGTGGGCTCGATGGTGAAGCGCAGCCCTGCGAGAGCATCCCCGAGATGGCGAGCCTCTACCTCGCGGCGATGCGGGAGGTGCAGCCGCGTGGGCCCTATCTGCTCGGAGGCTGGTCGATGGGCGCCAGCATCGCGTGGGAGATGGCGCACCAGCTCGAGCAGCGAGGAGAGCGGGTGGAGTTGCTCGCGCTCATCGATGGCTTCGTGCGCCCGTACGACGCAGAGGGTGCCGCGCCAGGGCAGGACGAGGCACAGCGCTTCGGTGAGCTGTTCCACCTGGACCTGCTGCGCGCGATGGGACACGGCGAAGCGGCGCAGCGCGGCGAGACACCCGAGGCGCTGTTGCGCATCCTGGAGACGCACTCGCGAGAACAGGGGAGTGGCATCACGCCGTCACTCGGTGCCCTGCGCCGCGTCTTCGAGGTGAACCTGCTGGCCGCGTGGCGCTACGTGCCCCAGCCCTACTCAGGGCCCGTCGTCTCCATCGAGGCCACGGGCACTCGCCGCATCCACGGCTGGGAGCAGGTGGCGACGGGCGCGCTCACCGTGCACGCGATTGCAGGAGACCACTACTCCATCCTGCGCGCTCCCGAAGTCGGACACCTCGCGTCGCTCCTCCGGCGGTACCTGCCGGAGGTCGAGGACGCGGAGTAGGGGACCTCAGTACCGCCGGGCGCTCGCCTCGGGGGCGGCGCCGCGGATGCGCCAGACGGTGAGGCGCTGCGAGTTGGTGTGGCTCACCACCATGCCGTCCTGCTGCATCTGCTCGAGCAGGCGGTGCGTCTTCAGTCGGTCCAGCCCCACGGCCTTCGCCAGCACGTCACCGGGCAGGCCCGTGATGTTGCTGCGCAGCTCGTTGACGATGGCCTTCTTGAACTCGCTCTTCTGCAGGCCGTCCAGGTCCTGCGTCCTCCACGCCTGGAGGATGCCCGCGGCGATGAGCACCAGCGTCAGCACCGCCACCAGCGGGTAGATGATGTGGCTGTTCTGCTCCAAAATCTCGAAGTACTTCGGAGACATGGAGGAGACAGGACGGGTGTAGTCCGGCACCGCCTGGGCGAGCAGGACCGACGACAAAGTGGACGCGAGTGAGATGGACACGGCCCCCCGACTCTAGGGGGAGCCATGCCCACCTCGCAACCCGCACGCCGCGTCAGACGATGCCCATCGACTCGGACGCCCCTTCGGCGAACAGCGTGGTGTCCGCCTTCGCCAGGAGCGTCTGCAGCCCGTCGCGCGTCTGGGCGCTGATGGCCACCCCGCCCCGCGAGCGGAGCAGCGACTCCACTTCCTCCTCGGAGAGCAGGTCCGCCTTGTTCCACACCATCAACCGGGGCTTCTCCATCAACCCCAGCGACGACAGGATTTTCTCCACCGCCTCCACCTGGTCGTCGCGAGCAGGGTCGCCCGCGTCCACCACGTGCAACAGGAGGCTCGCGTCGTACAGCTCCTCCAGCGTCGCGCGGAAGGCCGCCACCAGGTCCTTGGGCAGGTCCCGGATGAACCCCACCGTGTCGGTGATGATGACCTCGCGCTCCTGCGGGAAGCGCAGCCTGCGGCTCGTCGGGTCCAACGTGGCGAACAGCTTGTTCTCCGCCAGCACCTGCGCGTTGGTAATCGCGTTGAGCAGCGTGGACTTGCCCGCGTTGGTGTAGCCGACGATGGAGATGACCGGCAGCTCGCGGCGGTTTCGCTGCGCCCGCCGCACGCTGCGCTCCCGGCCAATCGTGTCGATGCGCTTCTCCAGATGCGTGATTCGCTCGCGCACCCGGCGTCGGTCGATTTCCAGCTTCGTCTCACCCGGGCCGCGTCCGCCGATGCCACCCGCGAGCCGGCTGAGCGAGTCATCGCTCTGCACCAGCCGCGGCAGCCGGTACTTCAGCTGCGCCAGCTCCACCTGGAGCTTGCCCTCGGCGCTCTGCGCGCGCTGCGCGAAGATGTCGAGGATGAGCTGGGTGCGGTCCAGGACCTTCAGGCTGGTGGCCTCGCCGATGTGGCGCCCCTGCGAGGGGGTGAGGTCCTTGTCGAAGATGAGCAGGTCCACCATGGACTGCATCGAGCGCAGGTTCAGGTCCTCCAGCTTGCCCCGCCCGATGAGGTAGCGAGGGTCCGCCTCGCGCTTCACCTGGAGCACGCTGTCCACCACCTCCACGCCCGCGGTGCGCGCCAGCTCCCGGAGCTCCGCGAGGCTCGCCTCCGCCTGCGCCCGGTTGCCGTCCAGACACACCGCGACGAGGATGGCCTTCTCCCGCCCACCCACCGCGCGCGCCGCGGCCTTGCGGCTGAACTCCTCCTCCAGCGCGCTCAGCGTGTCCGTGAGGTCCGGCTGCTCCAGGTGCACGGAGGGCAGGGTGGTGACCTGCCAGAACTCACCCGTGCCGTTCTCCGGCACCAGGTGGGCGTAGTGCAGCACGCCCGGCAGACCCTCCTGTCCCACGCCCACCGCGGCCACGCAGTCCAGGCGCAGCAGCGCGAGGTCCGTCAGGTCGTCCTTGGTGAGCGGCTCGCTCTTGAGGTGCGTGTGCACCAGCCGCAGGCCACGCAGACGCACCTGGCCCGCACGCGCGCGGCCGATGTCCGGCAGCTCCAGCTTGTGGGCATTGCCCACCACCACGTGCTCGATTTCCCCCTTGCGGTTGATGAGCACGCCCACCTGTCGATTCGTCTCGTGGGACAGCTCGGTGAGGTGGCGGGCGAGCTCCGGCGACACGATTTCGTGCGGAGACACGCGCCGGCGGAAGGTGTTCCGCAGCCGGTGTTGCTCGTTCGCCTTGAGGCCCAGGGTGTTGCCGAAGATTTCCTTCAAACGCTTGCTCTCCTGACGGAAGCCGGCTGCCCCCGTCCTTCCCGGCACTTTATACGGCGCCCCAACGATGTGGCTGACACGCCCCTCCGGCCCGGGTTGCCGGAACCGTAGTGAACACACGGCCCTTGCGCCCTGTTTCCTTTTCCGTCCTACGCTCGTGCACGTGAATCACTCGGGACGTAACGCCCTGCGCGCCGCGAAGCGCGTGGTGGTGAAGATCGGCACCAACGCCCTCACGCACGCCACCGGCCGCTTCAACCGCGAGCACTTCGTGGCGCTGGGGGAGGACCTGTTGTGGGCGGCCCAGGGCCGCGAGCTGGTGGTGGTGTCCAGCGGCGCCATCGCCCTGGGCATGGAGCGGCTGGGCCTGGGCTCGCGCCCTCGCGACATCCCGGGCAAGCAGGCGTGCGCCGCGGTGGGACAGAGCCGCCTCATGCAGGCCTACGAGGACGTCTTCGGAAGCCAGAGGCAGGCGGTGGCGCAGGTGCTGCTCACCCACGAGGACATGCGCGACAGGCGGCGCTACCTCAACGTGAAGCACACCCTGGAGCGCCTGTTGGCCGCGTCCGTGGTGCCCGTCATCAACGAGAACGACACCGTCTCCGTGGACGAGCTGAAGTTCGGCGACAACGACACGCTCGCGGGCCTGGTGGCCGGCGTGGTGGAGGCCGACGCGCTGGTGCTGCTCTCCGACGTGGAGGGCCTGTTCACCGCGGACCCCCGCCGCGACGCGGGCGCGCGCTTGTTGGACACCGTGGAGGAGGTCACCCCGGACGTCCTCGCGCTCGCGGGGGGCACCTCCAGCGGGGTGGGCACCGGCGGCATGGCGACCAAGGTCCGTGCCGCCGCGAGCGCCGCCGAGCAGGGCATCCGCGGCGTCATCACCTCGGGCGCCTTGCCCGGCCGCCTGCGCGCCGTGCTGGAGGGCGAGCCCGTGGGCACCCTCTTCGAGCCCACCGGCGCGCGCCGGGGCTCACGCGCCGCGTGGATTGCCCATGCGCTGCGGCCCCTGGGCACACTCACCGTGGACGCCGGCGCGCGCGAGGCCATCGTGAACGGCAAGCGCAGCCTCTTGCCCAGCGGCGTGAAGCTGGTGACGGGCGACTTCGACCGGGGAGACCCGGTGGACCTGGCGGACGCGTCCGGCGAGGTGTTCGCGCGCGGGCTCGCGTCCTACGGCGCGGACGAGCTGCGACGCATCGCTGGAAGGCGCACGTCGGACATCGAGTCCGTGTTGGGCTACCGCTACCTGGATGAGGCCGTGCACCGCGACGACCTGGCGGTGCTGTAGCCGGCGTGGATCAGATGGAGCAGGCGGTGCCGCTCTTGCCGCCGTCGGTGCCCAGCTGCATGAGGGCTCGGAACTCGGGCGAGTCCACCTTCATCAGGAGCAGCGACACTTCCAGCTCGCCCGGCACGCGGCCGAGCTGCAGCTTGCGCTGCTGACCGTGGAGCAGCGCCAGCTCCGAGTGGCCCTTGGCCTCCGGCAGGAGCAGGTCCAGCTGGAGGAGGAAGGACTCGCCCTCGGCGCGCGGCATCAGCACCAGCCGGTAGTCCGCCGTGGGCGCACCCGGGCGGCGGCGCTCGGCGCGCAGCGTGCGGCCCGTCTCTCCGAGCAGCTTGGGCTGGGCCACCAGTCGCCCGTCGCGCCAGACCTCGACGGCGAAATAGAGGGGCTCGGCTTCAGCGGACGCAGGCATCATCCCGCACAACATCCCCACCAGCAGTGCCAGCCCGGCGACCATGTTACGGAAGGTGCGGTTCATGGAGAGGTCCCTTCTGAAGCTGGCGCAGGAATATCCCAAGTCGCGCCCATAGTGCGAGCCCTCCTTGGCGGGTTCAACCTTCCCACCTGTGTTGCAACTATCACACAATTAATTACCTGCTTGCCTGTTCAGTCCGGGCTGGCTATCTGCCTGGACGCGTGCGGGCCGGGCCGTTGTTTTCCTCCTGTCACGTGCCCCTTCCTTGACCCCCTGGGGTCCGCCCGGCATCGTCGCCGACCTTCCCGAATGGACCGCACCGAACGCATCCTCGACCTCGTGGCCCTCTTGCTCGACGCGCGCGAGCCCATCTCCTGGGCCGAGCTGCGCGAGCACTTCCCCGCTGATTACGGAGGCTCGGACGACGCCGCCGAGCGCAAGTTCGAGCGCGACAAGGCGGAGCTGGTGGAGCTGGGCTTCCCGCTCACCTACGTCCAGGGAGATGACGAGCGCCGCGACGGCTACATCGTCGACCGCGACGCCTACTATCTGCCGGAGGCGGACCTCACCAAGGAGGAGTTGGCCGTGCTCTACGCCGCCGGCTCCGCCGCGCTCACGTCCGGCGCCTTCCCCGGCCGCGATGACCTGGCGCACGCCTTGCGCAAGATTGGCTTCTTCGCCGGCCAGTCGCTGCCCACCCCCCGGGTCCGCATGGAGCTGGGCGCTGTCCAGGAGGGCCAGGAGAAGGAGATCTCCGCCCGCCTGGAGCAGCTCTGGGACGCGTGCGCCGCGCGCAAGTGGGTGGAGATTTCCTACGCCAGCCCCAAGCACCCCAACGCCACCCAGCGCCGCGTGGACCCGTATGGGCTCGCGCTCCGCCGCGGTGTGTGGACGCTGGTGGGCCACTGCCAGCTGAGAGGCGGCCTGCGCACCTTCCACGTCCACCGCGTGCGCGAGCTGAAGGTGAACACCGCGCGCCCGCGCACCCCGGACTTCCAGGTGCCGGAGGACTTCTCGCTCGACAACCACGTGGCGTACTTCCCGTGGCAGCACCGCTTCCACGAGCCGCTGGAGGTGGTGCTGCGGCTGTCGGGCGCGCTGGCCTCGCGCGCCTCGGCCCTGTTCCCCGGCGCCGTGCTGGAGCAGGTGGCCGAGGGGGGCATCACCCGGGCCCGCCTCAAGGTGAGCTTCCTGGATGGACTGGTGCGCTTCTGCCTGTCGCTGGGAGCGGACTGCGTAGTGGAGGGACCGGAGAGCGCCTGTGGCCGCCTGCGGGAGATGGCCGCGCGCGTGGCCAACCGCCACGCGGACGCGCAGGAAGACAAGGTGAGCGCATGAGCAACGTCCACGAGCGGCTCCGCCGCCTGCTGTTCCTGGTCCCCTACGTCTCCAAGAACCCCGGCGTCACGGTGGAGGCGCTGGCGCGCGCCCTCAACATCAGCCGGGAGGACCTGCTGGAGGAGCTGGACCTGCTCACGTGCGTGGGCCGGCCGCCCTTCAACCCGGACGACTACATCGACATCTACGTGGACAACGACCGCGTCTATGTGGACCTGGACCAGCGCCTGTTCGCCCCGCCCCGGCTGACGGCGGGGGAGGCCGCGGCCCTGGCCGCCGCGGCGGAGCTGCTCCGGCCGGCCTCCGGGGACGCGCTGCAGAGCGCCCTCCAGAAGCTGGAGCGCGTGCTGCCGCCCCAGGTGCGCGAGCGCTACCGCGAGATGTACCGGAAGATTGACGCCTCCACCGAGGCGCCCCAGGCCCTGGGCCCGCTCACCCGTGCGATTCTCGAGCGGCGAGAAGTCACCTTCGGGTATGCCAGCCCCGGACGCCCCGCCGAGCCCCGCAGGGTGCGCCCGTATGAGCTGCTCAGCCACCGGGGGCAGTGGTATCTGCAGGGCTTCTGCCACACCCGGCAGGACGCCCGACTGTTCCGGCTGGACCGGATGGAGGACCTGGCCGTCACCGACACCCCCTTCCTCCCCCCGCCCGATGCCCGGGCGGATGTCCCCAATCCCGCCCGGAGCCGCTCCGAGGCGTCCGTCCGCGTGCGGTTCTCGCCCGTGGCGGCGCCCTACGTGAAGGAGCGCTTCGGACAGGACGCCCGCCCGCTCTCAGACGGGGGCGTGGAGGTCCTGGTGGCCGGCGACAGCGAGCGCTGGCTCACGCAGTGGGTGCTGTCCTTCGGGGGCGAGGCGGAGGTGATGGAACCCGTCTCCGCGCGAGCCGCCGTTGCCCGAGCGGCGCGAGCCTCGATAGGATTGTAGAGCCCCATGCCTTTCCAGCTGACGATCTCCGAGGGAAAAGACGCCGGCAAGGAGTTCGTCTTCGACCAGGACTCCGTGCTCATCGGTCGTACGTCCGAATGCGACGTCGTGCTGTACGACCCAGGTGTCTCCCGCCGCCACTGCCGCCTGTTCCTCGATGGTGACGCCTACAGCGTCGAGGACCAGGGCAGCGCCAATGGCACCCTGCTCAATGGCACCTCCGTTCAGACGCAGGCCCTGGAGGACGGCGACAAGCTGACCCTGGGGCCGGTGACGTTCGTCTTCACGCTGATGACGGCCGACGCCGCCACCGGCGAGGAGGAGATACCCGCCGGCGCCGAGGAGGGCGCGAACAGCACGCGCATCGTGTCCGTGGACGCGCTCAAGCGTCAGCGCAACAAGGGCGTGGCCCTGGCCCCCGAGGGCGCCGACGAGCACTCCCTCGCGGAGATGCGCCAGGGCGCCACGCGCAACAACCTCCGGGCGCTGCGTCCGGCCGGCCAGAGTGGCGCGCGCGCCGCGCTGCCCGCGTCGGCGTCCGCGGCGGCGGAGGCCCCCGCGGCCATCGAGCGCGCCGCGTCCTCCGCCCCCGCGCGCGCCCGTCCCGGCACGGGGGGTTCCGCGCCCGTGCGCTCGAGGCCGACCTCCAACGCGGGGGCCGGCAGCGGCCTGTCCGCCGCCGAGCGCGCCCGCATCCGCCGCGAGTCGCCGGGCCTGGTCGCCAGCGCGAAGCTGTTCTGGGCGGACGCCACCAACATGGTGCGCGGCGGCATCATCGGCGGCGCCGTGGCGCTGGTGCTGGGCATCTTCGGCCTCCTGTACTGGCTGGTGCTCAGCGGCGTGGACACGGGGCCGGTGGGCGAGGAGCCCGCCATGCTCACCGGGCAGCCCATCCGCGACTCGTTCGGCCTGGGGCCGGACGTGACGTGGAGCCGCCCTGACATGAAGATCTTCGAGTGGGAGTACACCGCCGCCACCCGCGCGGTGGTCATCCTCCACTACCAGGCGCAGGGCATCTCCAAGGACGAGGTGATGGTGAGCGTCAACGGCGTGGACGTGGGCAAGGTGCCCCCAGACACGCTCGCCAGCCAGGACCGCTCCCTGGAGCTGATGATTCCCGCCCAGCACCTGAAGAAGGGCGAGCCCAACCGCATCGTCTTCGACAACACGAAGAACCCGCCGGGCGAGGACCCCTGGCGCATCTGGAACGTGTGGGTGGAGCGCGCGCTCCTGCCGGACCTGCTCCCCGAGGAGCTGGTGCGTCAGGCCAGCGAGTCCTACAAGCGCGGCCGCAAGAACAGCGACACGCCGGACATCGGCGCCCGCAACCGCTACGAGGCCTGGAAGGGCTTCCGCGAGGCGTGGCTGATGCTGGAGGCCCACCCGGAGCCCAAGCCGGACCTCTACTACGAGGCCCGCGAGCGCATGCAGACCGCGCAGCAGGAGCTGGACCGCACCTGCGCCAAGCTCCTGCTGGAGGTGGAGAAGTACTACAACCAGGGCAACTACAAGGCGGCCTCCGCCACCCTGGACCACGTGAAGCAGTACTTCCCCGAGTACGACCAGCCGTGTGCCACCCGCGCCGAGAACAAGCGCGGCGAGTACGGGCTGTAGTCGGCGCGGGTTTCCGCCGGGATGCACCGTCCTCTGTCGGACGGTGCATCACCCCGAGGGGCCGTCCGCGCGCCCCTTCGGGTTGCCGGCGCGAGGGGCCGTCCTCACCGTAAGGTCGCCATGCGCGACCTGGAGGTCTTGAGCGAGAGGACGGGTGTCTCGGGCGAGGAGCCGCCCGAGGCCGGTTGTTCGCAGGGCCCCCTGCCGGAGCATGCGCCTGTCTGGAGCCCTGGTGTCTCCAGCCTGCTGCTGGCGCGCTACTACCTGCCGCGCGGCCACTCGGTGGTCCGGGGCAATGCGTGCGAGCTGCTTCGCGACGGCGTGGAGGCCTATCCGGCGATGCTGGACGCCATCCGCCGGGCCCGACGCTACATCCGCCTGGAGACGTACATGTTCATCACCGACGCCGTCGGTGAGCTGTTCGGCCAGGCGCTCGCGGAGGCCGCCGAGCGGGGCGTGCACGTGAAGGTGCTCTACGACGCGGTGGGCTCGTGGACCAGCCGCAAGTCGTACTTCGACTCCCTGCGCCAGCGTGGCGTGGACATCCGCCCCTTCAAGCCCTTCAACCTGTCGCGCGGCTGGCGGCACCTGCTGCGCCGGGACCACCGGAAGATTCTCATCGTCGACGGGGAGGTGGCCTTCACCGGGGGCGTCAACATCTCCGCGCACTGGGCGCCGGCGGGGGAGGGCGGCGGCTGGCGCGATGACGTGCTGCGAATCGAGGGGCCCGCGGTGCACGCGCTGGAGCGCCGCTTCCTCGCCACGTGGCGGATGATGTTCCAGGACCGCTTCCACCGCTGGGCCACGGGCCTGGGGCGGCTGCGGCGCAGGCGGGGCGGGGGTGCTCGGGGGCAGGTGGGGCTGGCGGTGCTGTCCAGCCGCCGCAGCATCCACCGGGCGTACCTGCATGCCATCCAGCGCTCGCGAAAGAGCGTGCTCATCGCCGCGGCCTACTTCGTGCCGGACCGGCGGCTCGTCACGGCGCTGCGCGACGCGGCCCGGCGGGGCGTGGAGGTGAGCCTGCTGCTCAACGCCCGCTCGGACCACCCGATTCTGGAGTTCGTCACCCGCGCCTTCTACGAGAAGCTGCTGGGCGCGGGGGTCCGCATCTTCGAGTGGCAGCGCGGCGTGCTCCACGCGAAGACGGCCGTCGTGGACGGGGCCTGGGGCACCCTGGGCTCGTTCAACCTGGAGCGGCTGAGCCTGGCCTTCAACCACGAGGTCAACGCCGTCTTCGCCGACCCGCGCCTGGGCCGGCAACTCGAGGAGTCCTTCCGGACGGACTGCGGCGACTGCCGCGAGGTGACGCTGGCGGAGTTCCGCCGCCGGCCCCTGTGGCGAAAGCTCCTGGAGCGTGCCCTGTACGCCCTGCGCAAGGTGCTCTGAGGGCCGTCCCCGGGGTCGTCCGGGGGACACCCCGCCGTGACGCGAGAGGTGTCGCGGACGACATTCCCCCAGCGGGACGCATGGTTCCGATGAGCGGGGCTGGACCCTTGCTGGGTCAACCGTCCATCGCCGGATGCGTGTGCAGGAACCCTTTGCAACGCGTCAAAGGCGAGCCTAGAAGTCCCCACATCCTGCGCACGGAAGGGCACCGCACATGACCGACAGTTTCGGCACGAAGTCCAAGCTCCAGGTGGGCTCGGCCACCTATGACTACTTCAGCCTGAGCAAGCTGGCCAAGGCCCACCCGTCGGTGGATCGCCTGCCCTTCTCGCTGAAGGTGCTGCTGGAGAACCTGCTGCGCAACGAGGACGGCCGCGTCGTCAAGCGCGAGCACGTCGAGAAGATGCTCGCGTGGGACCCCAAGGCCACCCCGGACGTCGAAATCTCGTTCCACCCCGCGCGCGTGCTGCTCCAGGACTTCACCGGCGTGCCCGCCGTCGTGGACCTGGCCGCCATGCGTGAGGCGCTCGCCTCCATGGGCGGCGACCCCGCCAAAATCAACCCGCGCAACCCCGCCGACCTGGTCATCGACCACTCGGTGCAGATCGACTCCTTCGCCACCACGGCGGCCTTCAAGGAGAACGCGGAGCTGGAGTTCGAGCGCAACCGGGAGCGCTACGCGTTCCTGCGCTGGGGCCAGAGCGCGTTCAAGGGCTTTGGCGTCGTCCCGCCGGACATCGGCATCTGCCACCAGGTCAACCTCGAGTTCCTGGCGCAGGTGACGTTCCGCCAGGGCAGCACCGTGTACCCGGACACGCTGGTGGGCACCGACAGCCACACCACGATGATCAACGGCCTGGGCGTGGTGGGCTGGGGCGTGGGCGGCATCGAGGCGGAGGCCGCGCTGCTCGGCCAGCCGATTACCATGCTCATCCCCCAGGTGGTGGGCTTCAAGCTCTTCGGCCAGCTGCCCGCGGGCGCCACGGCCACGGACCTGGTCCTCACCGTCACGCAGATGCTCCGCAAGAAGGGCGTGGTCGGCAAGTTCGTGGAGTTCTACGGCCCGGGCCTCAAGGGCCTGTCCCTGCCGGACCGCGCGACCATCGCCAACATGGCGCCCGAGTACGGCGCCACCATCGGCTTCTTCCCGGTGGACGAGGAGAGCCTCAACTACCTGCGCTTCACCGGCCGCCCCGAGGCCGTCGTGGCCCTCACGGAGGCGTACGCGAAGGAGCAGGGCCTGTGGCTCAAGGCCGACGCGCAGGACCCCGTCTTCAGCGACACGCTGGAGCTGGACCTGTCCACCGTGGTGCCCAGCCTCGCCGGCCCCAAGCGCCCGCAGGACCGCGTGCCCCTCAAGGACATGAAGTCCGGCTACGAGAAGTCGCTCGTGGAGATGCTCTCCGCCGGCAAGAGCAAGGGCGAGGATGACGAGGGCGGCGGCAAGGCCAAGGCGGCCCCCGCGGCCGAGGTCCCCGCCGAGCGGCTGGCGCAGACAGTCACGGTGAAGCAGGGCCGTCAGAGCTACCAGCTGGGCCACGGCGCGGTGGTGATTGCGTCGATTACGTCCTGCACCAACACGTCCAACCCGGCGGTGCTGGTGGGCGCGGGCATCCTGGCCAAGAAGGCCGTGGAGAAGGGCCTCAACCCCAAGCCCTGGGTGAAGACGAGCCTGGCGCCGGGCAGCCGCGTCGTCACCGAGTACCTGCGTGACTCGGGCCTGCTGCCGTACCTGGAGGCCGTGGGCTTCCACGTGGTGGGCTACGGCTGCACCACCTGCATCGGCAACTCGGGGCCGCTGACGGAGCCCGTCGCCAACGCCGTCGTCGAGGGTGACCTCGTGGTGGCCGCGGTGCTCTCCGGCAACCGCAACTTCGAGGGCCGCATCAACCCGCACGTGCGCATGAACTACCTGGCGAGCCCCCCGCTCGTGGTGGCGTACGCGCTGGCGGGCGAGGTGGGGTTGGACCTGGACACGCAGCCGCTCGGCGTGGACCCGAACGGCCGCGAGGTGTTCCTCAAGGACATCTGGCCCACCAACGACGAAATCAAGGCGGTCATCCGCGCGTCGGTGAAGCCCGAGCAGTTCCGCAGCCAGTACGCCAACGCCATGGAGGGCGACGCGCTCTGGCAGCAGCTGCCCGTGGGCAAGGGCTCCACGTTCCAGTGGGATGAGAAGTCCACCTACGTGCGCAAGCCGCCCTTCTTCGAGAACCTGCCGAAGGAGCCCAAGGCCACGCAGGACATCAAGGGCGCGCGCGTGCTGGCGCTCCTGGGTGACTCCGTGACGACGGACCACATCTCGCCCGCGGGCAACATCGCCAAGACGAGCCCGGCGGCCAAGTACCTCATGGCCGAGGGCGTGGAGCCCAAGGACTTCAACTCCTACGGCGCGCGCCGCGGCAACCACGAGGTGATGGTGCGCGGCACCTTCGCCAACATCCGCCTGAAGAACCTGCTGGTGCCCGGCGTGGAGGGTGGCGTCACCGTGCACATCCCCACCCGCGAGCGGATGAGCATCTACGACGCGTCCATGAAGTACCAGGCGGACGGCATCCCCCTCGTGGTGCTCGCCGGCGCCGAGTACGGCACGGGCTCCAGCCGTGACTGGGCCGCCAAGGGCACGCAGCTCTTGGGCGTGAAGGCCGTCATCTCCAAGAGCTTCGAGCGCATCCACCGCTCCAACCTCGTCGGCATGGGCGTGCTGCCCCTGCAGTTCGAGGCGGGCCAGGACGCGCAGTCGCTCGGCCTCACCGGCCACGAGACGTTCGAAATCACCGGCATCGCGCAGGACCTGGCGCCGCAGAAGAAGCTCACCGTGAAGGCCACGGGCGAGGGTGGCGAGAAGAGCTTCACGGTGGTGTGCCGCATCGACACCCCCAACGAGCTCGACTACTACCGCCACGGCGGCATCCTGCAGTACGTGCTGCGCCAGCTGGCGAAGGCGTAGCGCCCGGGAAGACGAGAGACGAGACGGGCCCCGCTTTCCTCGGCGGGGTCCCGGCTCATGCGACGGCCCGGAGTGCCCACGCGGCGCTCCGGGCCGTGGTGTCTTCAGCGCTACTTCAGGCGGGCCCAGGCGGCGCGGTAGCGCGCCAGCCGGTCCATGTCCTTCGCCGTCACCTGGGTGAGCCGGCGCACGTCCATGTTGTCCTCCAGGTCCGCCAGCTTCACCCGGCGCGCCAGCGGGTCCGGACGCAGCCGCTCGATGAAGGCCTCGTAGGACTCCTCCTGGCGACGGGTGAGGCCGTCCAGCGCGCGCAGGATGGGCTCCGCGTAGCCCTGCTCGCGCAGGCGCTCAATCGTCCAGGGCGTGTCCTCCACCACGTCGTGGAGGATGGCGACGGTGCGCTCCTCGTCCGTCTCCAGCTTCAGCATCAACCGCAGCGGGTGCAGGATGTAGGGCTGTCCGGCCTTGTCCCGCTGCCCGCGGTGCGCCTCCACCGCGAGGGCAATCGCGTCTTCGAGCGTGCGCATTCCAGGTGTCCTCCGTGGCGGAGCACCCAGGCTTGTCGCCGCGGGAGGCTTGGGCGTCGCGCGAGGAGTGTTCCCCTCACGCGGCGCGTCGTCAGTTGCAGTTGCCGGAGCCCGAGCCCGCGGTGCCCTGGGCGCAGTTGGTGCCGCCTCCGCCGTTGTAGCTGAGCAGGCCCTCGAGTGCGAGCTGGGTGGGCATCTGGGCGCCGTCCGCGCGGCGGGGGCGCATCGTCTCGGAGATGCAGATGGCGCCCACCAGCGCCACCTGGTCGTTGTCGCGGCGCCAGTTGGCGGAGAGGGGCGCGAACTCGTCCTCGTTGTCGCGGATGTAGATGTAGACGTCGGGCTTGCCGTCGCCGTCCACGTCCGCGAAGAGCTCCGGGTGGTTGGTGCGCAGGCCCGCGTCGGCGGGGTTGGCCGGCGTCAGGTTGAAGCTGGAGCGCACCGGGTCATAGACGGACGGCTGGGACAGGTAGGTGTTCCAGCTGGGGTAGTTGCGTCCGAAGTAGCTGCGCGCGAGCTGCAGGCCGCTGTCCGCGCAGCTCTGGCGCTGGCTGGCGCGGCTGCTGGCCACGGCGCGGATGCGCTCGCCGCCCGCGTACATCATCAGGCTGGCCACCAGGCCCAGGAGCACGGTGACGAGCAGGACCACCACGAGCAGCGTGGCCCCGCGGGCAGAGGGAGAGGTGCGCATGGGAATCCTCGGGCTCACAGGTTGGCGGCCGCCAGGTTGGGCAGCTCCATGCGACGGGTGAAGAGGCTGCGGTAGTAGCCGTCCGCGACCACGGTGGCCGCCCGGACGTTGTTCTCCACGGTGACGGGCTTGTCGCCCGCGAGCACCGCGGAGCTCTGGCTGTTGCGGCGCGGGTTGCGGCCCGTGGCCACCACGCTGATGCGCAGCGTGCGCAGGCCCGCCTCGTGGTTGGCGCCCTGGCCGTGCCTCCAGGTGTACTGCGCCGGGTCATCCATGCCCGTGGTGTCGAACCCGAAGGCCACCTGGAAGTCCTCCACGTTCTCCTGCACGACGAAGGGCGCCGCGCCGGCCACGTCGGAGAAGGGGCGGCCCAGCGCGTCCGCCACCAGCCGTCCCTCCGTGCGCAGGAGCGACGGGCGCTGGGAGACCGGATGCGGGCCGATGAAGAAGTGCACCAGCCGCACCGGGTACACCAGGTCCCCCTTCTGGTAGCCGCCCTTCTCCGGCGCGTTGGAGAAGCCCGACGTGCCGGACTCGGCGTAGTTCACCCTGCCCGGCACGCCCGGCGTGGACGGGACGACGTTCAGCGCGGAGATGAGCGCCGCGGACGTCATGTTGCTGACCAGGTGGAGCTGGGTGGGCTTGAGGCTCTGGGTGCAGTTGACCTCGAGCTCGCCGGTGCCGGGGCGCACCACGGACGCGGCGGCGCCCGGCGTGACGCAGGGCTCGCCCAGGTAGTCCCGGTCCGGGATGACGAGCCACAGGTCGTCGCTGCCGTCGGCCGTGGTGACGTTGCCGGAGGTGCCCACGCCGGTGGTGCCGTCGCGTCCGAAGAAGGCGCTGGTGCGCACCGGGACGCCGTTGCGGCGCACCCAGATGCCGTTGGGCGCGCCCGCGCCCGCCTGCCGCACCATGCTCATGATGGCCTCGCCCGCCAGGCGCGCCGAGTCGTGGCTGTCCGTCGTGTGCTCCGTGTTGTGGACCACGCGGCTGCCGGCCACCATCAGCGCCGCGGCCGCCGCGATGATGATGCTGGTGAGCGCCAGCGCCACCATCGTCTCCAGCAGGGTCATTCCTCGCGGTGTCTTCATTGGACGAACACCTCGTTGTGCGCCTGCGCGCGGTTGGCGGTGTCACCCTTGCGCACGATGCGGGCCCAGACCGTCACTGGTTGGGCGCCCGGTGGGAGCACCGCCGCGGCGGAGGGGTCCCTGGGCAGCCCCTTGGTCACCAGCATCTCCCGGCAATACGTCCCTTCCGGCAGCACGGCGGCGTTGCACGGCGTGCCGACGGGGATGCCCGCCAGCGGCTCCACGGTGCCGTCGGCGGACAGCTTGAAGTAGGCGCCGGAGGAGGGGTCCCCCGCCACGTGGATGCTCGCGTCCGCCTTCCACGGCGCCGTGCCCGGAGCCAGGTCCGTGGGGAAGGTGGTGGGGCGTTGCACGGCGTCGATGACGAGCTTCGCCTTCGAGGCCAGCCGCAGCCGCTGCATGCTGGCGTCGAGCATCATCCGCTTGGCCTGCAGGAGCTGTCCGTCGTGGACGTCGCGGGAGGCGAACACCATGCCGCCCACCGCGCCCGCGGCGGCCAGGGCCAGCACGCCCATGGACACGAGCACCTCGACGAGACTGGCGCCGCGGCGCGCGGCGAGACGTTGCGAGCTCATTCGAAGAACCTCTGGCTCCAGTTGAGCAGCCG
Source organism: Myxococcus guangdongensis (assembly GCF_024198255.1). Taxonomy (NCBI): domain Bacteria; kingdom Pseudomonadati; phylum Myxococcota; class Myxococcia; order Myxococcales; family Myxococcaceae; genus Myxococcus; species Myxococcus guangdongensis. The sequence continues at coordinate 175,038 of NZ_JAJVKW010000002.1, read as the reverse complement.
GAAGACGAAGCCGTTCTGTCCGTTGACGCGCATCTGCTCGTTCTCCTGGGCGGTGTTCGTCCCGGTCGGGTTGTTCACCGTGTGGCGGGCAATCTTGCTCACGCCCAGGCCGATGACGTGGCTCTGGGACGACGAGCCGCTGCCCTGCTGGAACACCGCCACGCCGCCGAAGTTGGCCACCGTCATGGAGGACAGGCTGCTGACGGCGCCCGTCCCCGACGTCGCCGTGTTGCCCAGGTCCAGCGCCCACGTCTTGCCGCTGATGTTGCCCTCGACGGACATCAGGTCGGAGCCAATCTTCCCGTTGGCCGTGGAGAAGTACGCGGTGCGCCCCGCGACGGTGATGGTGCCGTACACGTGCTGGGGGCCGTTGAACGTCAGCGGGAAGGGCGCGGGCTCCTGGAGGATGCCCTGCGCGGTGGCGAGCGCCTTCGCGTCCGTCGCGCTGATGTTGGTGCCGTTGAGCCTCAGGCCTGCGACGCCCAGCGGCAGCCGGCGCGAGGGGCCCAGGAGCGCCAGGTGCAACTGGCCCGCGTCTTCCGGCGGCACCCAGTCCACGCCGCCCGTGCCGACCAGGGCCACCAGCTCACCCTCGTAGTTCTTCAGGGCGCTGCCCGCGGTGATGTTCTGGGGCAGGCGCGCCAGCGCCACGTTGGTGGAGAGCGGCCGGCGCTCACCGGTGACGGACTTCGCGTCCACCCCGGTGAACTTGCAGGGCGTGGCGCACGGCGGGTTGACGCGCGCCACGTTGACGTTCTGCCCGGTGGCGCCGTCCAGCTCCCACAGCTTGCCCTCCATGTCACCCGTGTACACGCGCGCCGCGCCGCCCGTGTCCGTCAGGACGGTGGGCGCATGGGGCGGCGTGTTGTCCACCCAGGCCTGGGTGTAGCCGCGCTCCCACTGCCACAGCTTCTGGCCGGTGGCGATGTCGATGGCGAACACCTGCATGCCGAAGGTGGGCGAGCCCTGCGCGCCCGAGCTGCTGGAGCCGACGAAGACGGTGTACGTGGGCTCCAGGCCCTGGCGCACCACGCCCACGGACAGGCCCCGGGTGCCGCCCATCTCCGTGTAGTTGTAGAGGCCCGTGGGGTTGCGGCCCGGGTCGCTCAGGGGCGCCATGACGAAGTGGGCCGTCTCCTCGCGCCACTTCACCGCCCACTGGGTGCCGCCCGTGTCGCGGTCCGCCAGCTCCACCGGCGCGTGCGGAGGGAAGCTGCCCGCCTGGAAGTGGCTGCCCACCAGGTGCCACAGGAGCACGGGCTTGAGCGGGTTGGTGATGTCGAGCGCGAACAAGTCGCGCCCCTTCTGGCCCGCGTTGGCCACCAGCACCGTGTGCCACTCGCGCCTGCCGCTGCCCACGAAGTCCGCGAAGACGTCCAGCACCACCGGCGCGCTGTTGACGGCGGCCGCGTTGCTGCGCAGCCACGGCAGCTGGGTGGCCGGCAGGAAGCTCCACAGCTCCGTGCCCGGCTCGGGCGTGGAGCCGCTCTGGAAGCTCGCGCTCCAGTTCTTGGGGAAGGCGGTGTCCGCGGCGCTGACGTTGGGGAAGGACAAGGTCTCCGAGGGGCCCGCGTAGCGCGCGCCGCCGGACACGTAGAAGGCGTGTAGCTGACCGTCCAGGCCCGCGGCGTACGCCACGGTGGGCCGGGGCGCGCCCTTGTCCGGGATGTACCCGCTGGGCTTCACCACCGCGGGCGAGGAGTGCACGAAGCCGCCCACGTGCGGGCGGTTGTCCGCGTCCTCGTTGTTGCACTGGTTGTCGGTGGGCTCGAGGATGGGGGTGCCCGAACCGTCGCTGCCGGTGGAGGTGGCGAAGCAGAAGCCGCGAACGCGCTGGAGCATCTGCGCCACCGCGTTGAAGTCGTTGGCGAGCCGGGTCTTGTTGACGAGAGCGGTGCTCTGGCCGAAGTCGGTGCCCGCGAGCTGGTCGGTGAACTGGACCGCCTGCTGCAAATCACACACGCCGTCTCCCGTGGGCGTGGTGACGAAGTCGAAGCGGGAGGTGCCGTCGGGGTTCTTGACCTCGCCCAGCTTCAGCACGTCCACGCAGCGGGAGTTGGGGCTGGAGCCGTAGTTGGAGTTGATGGCGGTGCCGGCCACGCTCTGGGGCTTCCAGCCCACCTGGAGCACGCCGCGCGGCGCGCGCAGGCCGGTGCCCAGCGAGGGGTTCTCCTTCACCTGTCCACCGAAGTAGGTGAACAGGTTGCGCTCGCGAGGGTGGGGCATGACGGTGTCCGCGTCCCACAGCGTGGCGTCGTCCAGCGCGCTCTCGCCCGTGGAGAGCGCGTTGCCGCCGATGAGCGAGTGGGCGCGCAGGTGGCCCGGGTAGTAGGGGAACACCCAGTGGGAGCCTTGGATGGGGAGGTACGTGTCCGCGCCGGGCGGGTAGCCCCTCACCGCGTCGTAGGTGGCCGCCATCACCAGCGCGCGCGAGCCGTCGCCGTCGCTGCCGTTGGGGTCCTCGAACGCCACGGGCGCGGACAGGGCGCGCTCGTTGCTCAGGGGCTCCGAGCCCAGGTTGAGCAGCGTGTTGAGCACGATGCGCGTGCCGGGGACGCTCGTCTTGAAGTCGTGGCCCGCGAGGTAGACGATGGTCGCCTTCTTCGGGTCATTGTCCTTCTGGTTGAAGGTGAAGAAGTCGTGCCCGCGGCGGGCGTCCTGGTTGACGTGGACCGCGTTGTCGTAGATGTGCTCGTCGCGGTGGCCGAACCAGCTCACGGCCAGCCGCCGCACGCCGTCCTTGTAGACCGCGCGGTAGTTCTCCGTGTGGCCCACCGTGTTGTTGAAGCGGAAGTCACCCATCTGGGAGAACGGGTCTCCGGCGTTGGGGTAGATGACGCACTGGCCGCGGTTGCGCTCCGTCTGCGCCATGTAGTCCGGGTCCGTGCAGTTGCGGCCGTCCCAGTTCCTGCCGCCGCTCAGCTGGTTGATCTGGAAGGTGGACTGCCCCTGGAATCGCGAGGTGAGCACGGGCGAGCGGTCCGGCCTCAGCGTCGTCTCGTAGGACCAGATGCTCGCGCACTCGGCGAACAGGCCGTTGCCGCGCTGGTCGGTGAAGTACTCGACGTTGTTGAGGGCGTTCTCGCGTTGGGTGGTGGCGCCGTCGCCGTTGGCCACGTACTCGCGGCGGGTGATGTTGCCGATTTCCCAGTGGGGCGCCCAGAACACCTTGTAGCGGGGCTTCTTGGTGACGGGGTCCACCGCGTTGAGCAGCCCGTTCTTGAAGGTGGAGGTGGAGACCAGGTCCGCGTTGGCGTGGAGCGCGTCGTAGATGAGGCCGGGCTTCTTGCCGTTGAGCGTGCAGCCGGACGTGGTGCCCTCGGGGCAGCCGCCCGCGCCCGGGAAGTCCAGGCCGGCGTTGCGCAGGTAGTCGTCCAGCATGCCGCCCTTCACCAGCGGGTCGCCGGAGCTGTTGTAGCCGTCCGACAGGTCCAGCAGGGCAATCTTGGGCGGGACGCGGTTGATGCGGCGGGCCACCGGCGCGGTGAACTCGATGGTGGCCTGGTGCATGCGCACGTGGTGGCAGCCGCTGTTGTTGGTGAAGGTGGCGCAGCTCCTGGCGCAGGTGGTGCGGAACTTCTGCGGGGACAGGTCGCCGGAGCCCGAGCGGATGAAGTCGATGGCGTTCTTCGCGTCCTCGGCGGCGATGATGAAGGCGCCGCCCGCGTAGCGCGCGGTGGTGAAGCGCGGGTTGGTGACGGTGTTGTTCAGCGTCACCGCCGTGAAGAAGGGCCGGGCCACCGTGGCGGTGGTGGTGAAGTTCTCGATGGCGGCGTTGGGATACACTCCGCTCGCGGGGAAGGTGGTGCCGTAGTTCACCGGCACCACGGGCTGCTCGGTGTTGTTGGTGACGGTGAAGTCGCAGCCGTCGTTCCACCGGTCGTCATTGGAGGGCGCCGGCGCGGTGTGACGGTTGGTGGGCACGCACCGGTTGGGCGACGCCTTCTGGTCGTTGATGGCCAGGTACACCGTCACCGGGTTGTTGGCGTTGAACTCGCCCGGCTGGTTCGCCTGGAGGATGCGCCACACCAGGCCGTACGCGGACAGCGAGCCGCAGCCCTGCTGGAACGTCGCGTTCTCGGGGATGATGAGCGAGCCGCGACTGAAGGTGACGAGGTCCGCCGCGGACGCGGGGAGCGCCAGCAGGACGGACATCGCGAGCAGCGCGCGACGCAGCGTGAGGGAGGGGGACCGAGCGCTCATGAGGGGGCTCCACCGGGGGGTGAGCTGACCCGAGGCAGGTCAGCGTGGCCACCCGACTGCACACCCTGTGCCCGTCACCGACGCACGCCTGCTCCCAGTGGCGCGCTGGAAACTTCTCCCCGTTCCTGAATGCTCGGGGGACATACGGCTATGAAAACTTTGCGACTCCGCAATCGCTTGCGTAGCCAGGCGCCCAGGAATCCCCGAGCTACCAGTCGCCCTTGCCTCGCAGGGACTTCTTCTCTGACGTGCGCTTCTTTCCTTCGAGTCTGCGTCGCTTCGCACCGGCGGAGGGGCGCGTGGGGCGGCGCACCTTGGGGACGATGGTGAGGGCCTTCAGGCCCTCGCGCAGCCGCTCCAGGGCCACGCCCTTGTTCTGCGTCTGGCTGCGCCGCTCGGTGGCGCTGACGGACAGCTCGGTGGCCGCGTGCGTGAGGCGCACGCCGCTGGCGGTGGTGTTGCGGTGTTGCCCGCCAGGACCGGAGGCGATGAAGTAATCCACCTCGCACGTCTTCAGCAGGGCCTCGTCGTCGAGCGCGAGGGCGTCTCGCGCGGCTTGTCGGCGGGTGGGTGAGGTCGTCGTGGTGGTCATGGCGTCTCTCGAAAGGTAGCCCTCGACGCCGGGGTCTTGCACCGACTGACTCGGCGCCCTCGCGCTCCCGGTCCCATCCCCGCCGCCCCCGTCCTCCAGCCAGCCGGGCGGGCTCTCGAGGTGAGAGGGTGATTGTGTCATTTTGATATGGGTCGAGGGCTTTGAGAGGCGTGCTCGAAGTGATTCCAACGGGTTACGGATTGGCCTGGCGGTTGCTCTAGGGAGTGCCAGACGCGGTAACCCAAGGAGACACGGACATGGCCCTCAAGACCTGGCAGTTGGACGCGGCGCACACGACGGTCGGCTTCATGGTTCGCCACATGGTGGTGGCGAAGGTGCACGGGCGCTTCACGAAGTTCGAGGGGAAGGTCGTGGTGAACGGGGACGACCTGTCGCAGGGCTCGGTGGAGGTGAAGATTGAAGCGGCGAGCATCGACACGGGCGTGGAGCAGCGCGACAACCACCTGCGCTCGCCGGACTTCTTCGACGCGGCGGCGTTCCCCAAGCTCATCTTCCGCAGCAAGCGCGTGCAGGACGCGGGCAAGGGGAACTACCGCGTGGTGGGTGACCTCACGATTCGCGACGTCACGCGCGAGGTGACGCTGGACACGGAGTTCCTGGGCAAGGTGAAGGACCCGTGGGGCAACGAGCGACTGGCCTTCCAGGCGAGCACCAGCATCGAGCGCAAGGACTTCGGGCTCTCGTGGAACCAGGCGCTGGAGGCAGGCGGGCTCCTGGTGGGTGAGCGTGTCGATATCACCCTGGACGTGCAGGCGGTGGCGGCGGCGGCGGAGCAGGCGGCGTGAAGCGGCATGCGGCGGGACGCCCGCTGACCCGCAGGTCCGTGACGGGCGGGCTGGTGGTCGGAGCCTCGGGCCTGGTGGGCGGTGGGCTCCTGTCGCGCCCCGCAACACGGGGCGGGGTTGATGCATCTGAGTTGCAACTCGAAGGGAAAGGGAGGCAGGCGATGATCTACGTTCGGAATGCAGAGGAGAGGGGCCATGCCAACCACGGCTGGCTGGACACGCATCACACGTTCTCGTTCGCGGACTACTACGACGAGGAGTTCATGGGGTTTCGCACGCTGCGGGTCATCAACGAGGACACCGTGGCGCCGCAGCGCGGTTTCGGGATGCACCCGCACCGGGACATGGAGATCATCACCTACGTGCTGGGCGGGAAGGTGGAGCACCGCGACAGCATGGGTACCCAGGCGGTCATCCAGCCGGGTGAGGTGCAGCGGATGAGCGCGGGGACGGGCGTGGTGCACAGCGAGATGAACAACTTCTCGGAGCCGCTGCACATGCTGCAGATCTGGATCCTCCCGAAGGAGAAGAACCTCAAGCCGGGCTACGAGCAGAAGGCGTTCGACGCGAAGGAGCGTCAGGGCCGCTTCCGGGTGGTGGCGTCGCCGGACGGGCGCGAGGGCTCGCTGACGGTGCACCAGGACCTGCTGCTGCACGGCACGCTGTTGGGCAAGGGCGAGTCCGCCGAGTACACGCTCGGGCCGGGGCGTCACGCCTGGGTGCAGGTGGCGCGGGGCTCGGGCACGCTGAACGGCGTGAAGGTGAAGGCGGGTGACGGCGTGGCGGTGTCGTCCGAGGACAAGCTGGTGCTCACCGCCGACGCGCCGGTGGAGGCGCTGCTGTTCGACATGGCCTGAGCGCGCGAGCGCTCGAGTCGCACCCGGGCCGGGTGGCGAGGACCTGCAAGAAGGTCCCTGCTCCCCGGCCCTCGTGCGTCCTGGGGCCTTCAGCGCATGTCGAGCGTGAGGCTCATCCTGGCCGTGCGCCCATCCTCGGCGGTGGCGACCACGGTGACGGCCACGGGGATGCGGGCGACGCTCGTCGTGGTGGCGATGAGGATGTTGGCGGACGCCTGGTCGCCGGCGACGACGACGGGCTGGGCGGTGATTCGCCGCGAGTCGGTCTCCAGGCTGAGCGTCAGCGGACCGGTGAAGCCCTCGGCGCGCGTGATCTGCACGGGCGTGAGCTCCGACTGGCCGACGAAGAGGGTCAGCTGCCGCTGCGCGAGGGCGATGGAGAAGTCGGGCTGGGTGACGGTGGTCGGCAGGACCACGACGTAGAGCTCGGCGCCGGAGGCCATGTCCTTGCCGGAGTCGGTCGCCAACAGCAGCGTGCGCTGGGCGCCGGTGACGGCGATGTCCTGGGCGACGTTGATGGTGACGGTCTGGGTGGTGACGCCCTCGCCCTCGGGGACGACGACCTCGGGCGTCATGGTGATGCCCTCGGGCGCGGACTCCATGTTCACGCGGAGCTCACCGGGTTGGTCGCCCACGCGGTTGAGCGTCAGCTCGAACTGGGTGGACTGGCCGGGCTCGAGGCTCACGGCCCAGGGCATGGTGAACTGGAGCCGGTAGTAGGGCGAGTTGCTGTTGCACGAGGCGGCGAGCAGACAGCCGAGGAGGAGGAGGCTTCGGCGGAGGACGGGCATCATGGGCGTGGTTCTCCCGGGAACGGCTCAGCATGAAACCGCCGCCCCCGTGGAGCAAGCCGCCCGGGTGGACAGCGTGCGCGGAGCGACATCGGCGGCGTGAAGGACGCAGGACATCCCAACGTCCGGGATTCAGGGGCATTCCTCGGCGAAATGTGGGGGTCGTAGACCTTCGGACGGGCCCGTCCGTTGATGGAGGGGAACGCGCGCGCAGCAGCCCCCTTTTCCCACGCAGACCCTTCCTCTGGAGTTCGCCATGGACCTTCCGTCCCTGTCGCGGGCCGTGCTGTCGGCCGCGCTCGCCCTCACCCTGTCTTCCACCCCCGCGCTGGCCGAGTCGCTTCCGAAGGCCGCGGTCACCTCGCCTGCTCCCCAACAGGGCGCCGTGGCTCCCAAGGTCCAGGACGTCGTGGCGCCCAAGGGCCAGGACAAGGTCGACGTGAAGGCGGCCCGGCCTGAAATCGAGGTGGTGTTCGTGCTGGACACCACGGGCTCGATGAGCGGCCTGTTGGAGGGGGCCAAGCAGAAGATCTACTCCATCGCATCGCGCATCGCGCAGGGCCGTCCCACGCCGCACCTGAAGGTCGGCCTGGTGGCGTACCGGGACGTCGGCGATGACTACGTGACGAAGCGCTTCGACCTGAGCGACGACCTGGACACGGTGTTCGCGAACCTGCGCCGCTTCGAGGCCGGTGGTGGGGGTGACACGCCCGAGCACGTGGGGCGCGGGTTGGGCGAGGCGGTGTCGAAGCTGTCGTGGAGCCAGGACCGCTCGGTGATGAAGGCCATCTTCCTGGTGGGGGATGCGCCTCCCGCGGCGCGCAACGACGACTGGGACTTCAAGCACTGGGCGCAGCGGGCGCGGGACAAGCACATCGTGGTGAACACGGTGCGGTGCGGCCTGGATGACGAGACGCAGAAGTCGTGGAAGTTCGTGTCGAAGCTGACGGACGGCACGTACGACTCCATCGACCAGTCCGGCGGCATGGTGGCGGTGGCCACGCCGTACGACGCGGAGCTGTCGAAGGTGAGCGCGGAGCTGGCGTCCAAGACGCTCTACACCGGCAAGGCGGCCGTTCAGGCGAAGAACAAGGAGCGGGCCAAGGCGATGGCGGAGCTGGCGCCGGAGGCCGCGTCGGAGCGCATCAGCTACCTGCGCAAGACGGCGGACAAGGGCTCGAGCGGAGCCGCCGCTCCGAGCAGCGCGCCCGTGGCGGTGGAGGGCGCGGTGGACCTGTTGGTCGCGCCGGATGCGCTCGCCCGGGTGAGCGCCGACGAGCTGCCCGATGAGCTCAAGGGCCTGGATGGCAAGGCGCGCGCGGCGAAGGTGAAGCAGCTGGGCGAGGAGAAGAAGGTCCTGGAGGCGAAGGCGTCCAAGCTGGCCGCGGAGCGCGACGCGTGGCTCGCGAAGAACCGCTCCGAGAAGGAGGACGCCTTCGACGCCAACGTGATGAAGGGCGTCAAGGCCCAGGCCGCGCGCCACGGCGTGACGTACTGAAGTCGAGGGAGGGCGGCCGAAGCGGGGGGCTTCGGCCGCTCTTCCACTACTCGCGCGTCACGGCCTGGAGGATGGCCTCGCGCCGCCGGTCCAACAGGCGCAGGGCCAGCGGGAGCGAGCCCCGGTAGATGAGCAGGTAGAGGACCGCGCACAGGGCGATCATCATCGCGGACTGCCAGGTGGGACCGTCCTTGCCGGCGAGCTTCAACGTCCAGCCGAAGGGCATGCACCCGATGCTGGCCGCGACGATGCCGAGCATCGACGCCGTCAGGGGCACCTTGTCGCGCCGCTTGAGGTTCGCGTGGAACTTCACCGGGAAGTACAGCGACAGGAAGTTGCCCGCGGCCAGCAGGATGGGCAGCACGCCCACCACCGCGGCGAGCGCGCATGCGATGTCCACCCACGCGCCGAAGCCGAAGTAGACCCGGTAGAACAGCGCCACCAGCACCGCCATCCCGAGCGCCGCCGCCGCCTGCACCCGGTTCTTCGCATGCAGCACCTCCGCCAGGTTCAGCGGCGCCGCGAGGAACGCCGCGAAGCCCTGCCCGTCATAGGCGAACGTGTTCTGCGAGAACGTGGACGCAATCACCACCGCGCCATAGATGCACAGGCCGCCCATCAACCACGTGTCCGCTGACGCACCCAGCAGGAACACGAACAAGTCCCGCCCGGAGAGCAGCTTCAGCAGGATGGCCAGGATGAAGGGCACCGACGCGAGCAGCCGCGCGCGCGGGTTTCTCCACAGGTCCAACGCCTCGCGCGTCACCAGCGTGGAGAAGCGCGTGCGCGTGCGCGCGAACGGGTTGCGGTCCTGTGAGTCCTTCGACTGCGGCCCCGCGCGCCCCGCCTGCCGGTGGAAGCGCATGAGCAGCGCGTACGCCACGCCCATGCCCAGCGCCGCGAAGAACAACAGGCCCACCGCCTCCGCCATCGCCACGCGCGGACGGAACCACGCCAGCTGCCCCAGGCCATCCCCGAAGAAGCCCGGAGGCACGCGCCCCAGCGCCACCGCCGCGTTGATGATGAGGCTCATGTCCAGCGCGTCCACGCCCTCGGTGCCCACCGCCGTCAGCCAGGACGTGTCGATGGGCGGGATGAACGACGCGGCCACCAGGAAGGCCAGCAGGCCGCCGCCCATGATCTCCGCGCTGCGCTTCTCCCGCAGCACGTTGATGACGGCGTACAGCGCCACCCGGCTCCACGCGGCGCACAACAGCGCGAACAGCACGTACAGCACCACCGCGAGCCACGGCGCCCACAGCCGGTTGACCGACGCGAAGCCCAGCGCGGCGCCGGTGAGCGGCGCGTAGAACACCAACGCGCGCGGCTCGAAGAGGCTGGCCACCGTGGACGCGATGAGCAGCCGGAACGGCGAGATGGGGAACGCCGCGTAGCGACTCAACTCCGAGTGGTCATCCACGCCCGCGGACAACAGCGGCCACGTCACCCAGACGGAGAAGGTGACGAAGCACAGCAGGTTGAGGATGAAGTACGGCCACACGTCGCTCCGGGCCACCGGGCCCAGCCGCATCAACCCGAAGAAGAACAGGCCGAAGAACACCGCCGGCGCGCTGGACGCGAGGAACGCGCCCACCGCGAGCAGCCGGCTCTTGCCCGGCCCCTGGTTCAGCCCGATGTCGAAGCGCAGCCCCCACAACAACAAGAGGTGCCGGAAGAAGCCCGGGACGGCGGGGCGGCTCATGCCGGCTCCCGCAGCGCGACGACGGGCGCGGGCGCCTCGCCATAGAAGGACAGGCGCGCGTTGCGCGAGGCCGGCACCGCGATGAGCTTCTCGAACACCGCCTCCAACGAGGGACAGTCGTAGCGCGACAGCAGCGACGACACCGTCCCCTGGTCCAGCATCCGCCCGCCCTGGATGATGCCCGCGTGCGTGGCCAGCCGCTCCGCGATTTCCAGCACGTGCGTGGTGAGCAGCAGCGTCACCCCGCGCCGGGACAGCTCGCGCAAGAGCTCCCGGATGACGCCCGCGGCAATCACGTCGATGCCCTCGAAGGGCTCGTCGAGCAGCACCAGCTCCGGCGCGTGGATCAACGCCGCGGCGATGGCGAGCCTGCGCCGCATGCCCTTGGAGTACTCGGCGACGAGCGCGCCCGCCTTGTACGTCAGCTCCGTCAGCTCCAGGAGCTCCGCCGCGCGCGAGGCCGCCTCGTCGCCCCCCAGGCCGTACATGCGCGCGCAGAAGGTGAGGTACTGCCGGCCCGTGAGCCGCTCGAAGAGGCTCAGCTCCTCGGGCACCACGCCCACCCGGCGCTTCACCTCCATGGGCTTGTGCACCGCGTCCACGCCCAGCATGCGGATGGTGCCCGCGTCGGGGCCGTAGACGCCCGTCAAGAGCGCGATGCTGGTGGACTTGCCCGCGCCGTTGGGGCCCAGGTACGCGTAGAAGGCCCCCTTGGGAATCTGGAGGTCCAGGCCGTTGAGCGCGGTGAAGGAACCGAAGCGCTTGACGAGTCCGCGCGCGTCGACGGCCAGTTCATCGGAAGGGGAGGGCGTCATGAAGTGGCGCCATCTCACCCGAGCCGGCACCCCGCCGACAACCCCACCTGGGGCCCGGATGCGTCAGTGCACGAACGTCATCTCCGGCATGCCGACGATCTGCTGCACCGTCTGGCGGACCTTGTCCAGGTCCACCGGCTTGGAGATGTAGCCGGCGGCGCCCACCAGCTCCGCCTCCCACTCGAAGCCGTAGCCGGAGATGATGATGATGGGCAACCCGCGAGCGCGCGGCATCTTCTTCAGCGCGTCGAGCAACCCCCAGCCACTCATCACCGGCATTCGCAGGTCGAGCAGCACGGCGGCGGGCATGTCGCCCTCGAGATGATCCAACGCCTCCCGGCCATTGGCGGCCTGGGCGGTTTGGTAACCCATCTCCTCGAGGGCATCGCAGATGAGCGTGCGGTGACTCGCGTCATCATCGACGACCAGGATGTGGGACATGGCAGGGCCTCAGAGGGGAGCTGCGGCGTCTCTAACCGCGGGATTCTATGGGCGGCAAGATGGGAACGGCTGCGGGATTCCGGAAGGGGGCGCTCGACTTTTCAACAGCCAACCACCCTCGGGGTGCACCCCTCCCGGCCCTGCGTCACTCGTGCCGCTTCTTCGTCACGTCCGCGTCGCCGGGTTCCTGGGAGGAGTCCGTGCGGCGCAGATACGTGTTGTGCGCGTAGCCCTGGCGCGACAGGCGCTGGGACTCGATGGCGTCCGCGACCTTGGTGCACACCTGGCTCAAGAGCCTCAAGGACTCCGCCAGCAACTTCTCGGCGTGGTCCTGGGCGTCGGCGTTCGCGATGGTGGTGCGCTCCTTGCGGAACAGCCCTGGCAACCTCATTCCTCCGAATCTAGGAGACCCCGACGCCTCGCGCCACCGCCCCAACGGGGCCCGGGCGCCGCGCGGGCCTCCAGGCCGGGCGCTGCTCCGCCCCTTAACGGGATTGACCGCCTGGCAAATTTACATTTTTGAGCAGTCACCGCGGACCTCGCTCGCCCGCACCCCCTGACTGTCGTGTAACCCACGGAAATCAAAGGCGCTTAACGAATTTTCAAGAGGGGGGATGACAGCGAGTTAATTGATCCTTACATTGCCCACGTTGCGTTGGACGCAAAGGAGCTGCGCATGGCTTACGACGGCGAGCTGGTGAAGATGCAGAACGGTCGCTGGGCGCGGTTCCAGCGGTGCCAGGTCTACCGCCCGGGCGTGGCGGACGCGGGTGAGACCATGGTGCTCATCGCGGTGGAGCTGGAGGAGCGCTACCAGCTCCTGCTCGACGGAGCGGCGGACTCGCTGGCCCAGTACCGCTACCAGGGCGTGCCCGTGCAGGTCCGGTTGGATCCGGAAGCGCAGGCCATCACCCTCCAGCCCGAAGTGGCTCCGTCCGCACCCGCGGTGCACTGACTCCCACGCTCCTCGTGAGCGCGGCGGAGCGGGTTTGACGGATTCACAACACAAGGGGCCTCGCGATTCACATCGCGGGGCCCTTTGAATTTACAGCCCCCGGCGTGACGCGTCAGCGGCCTTCCAGCCAACGTGAGTACGCCCCGAAGTCGTAGCCGCGTCCCAGGAAGTCGCGCACCAGGTCCGCGGCGTCCTCGGAGCCCCCGGGCGCCAGCACCTTGTCGCGGTATCTCCGGGCCGTCTCCACGTCCATCAGCCCGTGCGCCTCGAACGGGGTGAGCAGGTCCCGCGCGATGACGAGCGACCAGAGGTACGTGTAGTAGAGCGCCGAGTAGTCCCCGTCGAGCTGGGTGAAGGCCAGGTGGGCGTAGGTGCCGTCCACCGCGCGGAAGGGCAGGTAGCGCTCCTGGAGCGCCAGCACGCGCGCGGTGGTGTCGCTGCCACGGGGGTCTCCGTCGTGCAGGTGGAGGCTGACGGCGGCGTAGAAGAGCTGCTGGCGCACCCACAGCCCCTTGCCGAACGAGTCCGCGCGGCGCATGCGCGTGATGAGGTCCTCGGGCAGCGGCGCGCCCGTGTCCACGTGCCGGGCGAAGCGCCGCAGGGTCTCCACGCTCCACGCCCACTCCTCCAGCACCTGGGCGGGCGCCTCCACGAAGTCCACCTCCGTGCGCGTGCCGGACAGCCCCGCCCAGCGCGTGCGGCCTCCCAACAGGTGGTGCAGCAGGTGGCCGAACTCGTGGAAGAAGGTGCGCACCTCGGCGTGCTGCAGGAGCGCGGGGCGCGCGCCGGGGCGGGGGAAGTTGCACGTGAGCACGCCCTCGGGCAGCGCCTTGCCCGCGCGGCCCACGGCGAGGTCCCACTGCGCCGCGTGGGTGTACTTGCCCGGGCGCGGGTGCATGTCCAGGTAGAAGCGGCCCAGGCGCACCGCGCCCTCGTGCACGTCGTAGACCTCCACGTCCGGGTGCCACACGGGCGCGTCGAGCACCCGCCGGTAGGTGAGCCCGAAGAGGCGCGCGGTGAGGTCCAGCACGCCCTGTTTCACGCGCGTGTATTCGAAGTAGGGCCGCAGCTCGCGCGAGTCGAAGCGGAAGCGCTCGGCGCGCACCCGGTCCTCCAAAAAGGCCTGCTCCCAGGGCTCCACGCGCGTGGCCTCGGGCTCGTCGCGGCGCTTGCGCTCCAGCAGCGCGTCGTACTCCTCGCGCACGCGCCCGGTGACGGTGGTGGCCAGCGACTCGATGAAGTCCGCCGCCACGTCCTGGCGCTTCACCATCTTGTCCTCGGCCGCGTACGCCGCCCACGTCGGGTAGCCCAGCAGCGTCGCCAGCGCGTGGCGCGCCTGGAGCATGCGCGCGAGCGTCACCAGGTTGCGCGGGTGGCCCCGGCGCCGGCCCAGCCGCCACAGCGCCTCGCGCGTGGCCGTGTCCCGCGCATACGTCATGAACGGGCCCAGGTCCGACGTGTCCGTGCGCAGCCGCACCCGCCCGTCCGGACCCGGAGGGTGCGCGCGCACGTAGTCCTCCGGCAGGCCCGCGAGCGCCGAGGGCGCCACGTCCAGGTGCCGCACGTCCTCGTGGATGTGCCGGCTGAACTCCTGGCCCAGCAGGATGAGCTCCTCCTGCAGCTGTCGCACGCGCTCCCGCGTGGCCTCGTCGCGGTCCACCCCCGCGCGCTTGAAGCCGCGCAGCACCCGCGCCATCCAGTGCCGCGTCACCGCGTCCTGTCCCGCGAGCGTCAGCCCCGACAGCACGTCGTAGACGCGCCGGTCCAACGAGATGTCCGTGCGAACCCGCTCCACCGCCTGCTCACATCGCTCGGCGGCGGCGCGGAAGGCCGCGTCCGGATGCACGTTGGCGCCGATGCCCGAGCGCCCCACCACGTCATCGAGCAGCGCCATCGCGTCGTCGTATGTGGTGAGCACCGCCTCCTCGGGCGATGCGCGCATGGCCGGCGCCGTCAGCTTCGCCACCGCCGCGCGCGCCGTCTGGATGTCGCGCCGACATGCCTCCATGAACCGCGAGGGGCTGGCGGCGAGCAGCCGCCCCGCGTCCGGCACCAGCACGGCGCCTCGTGCGTCGCCCGCGCGGACAGGGCCCTGCCGGGACGGGCCCGTACAGCCCGCCAGCAGCAGCGCGACGACGATGACGAACCTGAAACGCAAAGGCCCTCCCGAACCAGCAAGTGTGGAAGCGGCTCGCGCCACCTGGGGGCAAACCCGTACCCGCTTTCGCAAAGAGGACGGATGGGAGTCCAGTTTGTTGCAAAATTTCAGTGAAATTGGAGCTATGCGGGCCAGCCCGGGCGGGCCTGGAGTGCCTGCGAGGGCCGCTCAGGGGGTGATTTGGAAGAAGCGGGCGGCGTTGTCGCGCGTGACACGGCGCACGAGGCGCTCGGACAGGCGGGCCTTGGACAGGAGGTTGGTGACGCGGGCCAGGCCGAGGATGTCGCCGGCGCCGTCGCCGGCGTCGGAGTTGAGCACCAGCCGCTCGCTGCCGAGCCTGCGCACGAGGATGACGGCGCGCTCGGCGACGAGCGCCTCCGGGTGCAGCGTCAGCCCGGCCCAGTGGCCCACCTCCAGGATGGTGCGCACGGTGCGCGCGCTGGCGTGGTCCACCAGCACGCGCGAGGGCAGCACGCCGGACTGGCGCAGCAGCGTGAGGATGCGGCGCGTGTGGCGCTCCTTGTCGGTGAGCGGCGTGTGCACCACGACGCGCAGCTTGAGGCGGCGTGCCAGGGCGAGCTGCTCGAGGAAGGCCTCTTCCTCCTCCTCGCCTCCGGCGTGCAGCCCCGTCTCGCCGAGCGCGACGACGCGGCCGCCCTGGAAGTAGTCGGGCAGCGCGGAGAGGACCTCCGACAGCCCGCGCCGGGGGATGCAGCGCGGGTGGACGCCCAGCGCGGCGTACGCGCGGATGCCCAGCTTCTCCAGCCGGGGGAGCTGCCGCTCGACGATGTCGTCGAAGTGGCGCAGCAGCGCCTTGGACGTGGGCTCCGGGAAGTGGTGCGCGACGACGAGCGCCCGCTCCACCCCGAAGAAGCGCATCGACTCGAGGTCCTGGTCGCTCAGGCCCTCGGGGTGCAGGTGCGCGTCGAAGATGGGGAGGGGCTCGGCCACGGCGTCAATCCTGTCCCAGGGAGACACCTTCGTTGCGAGGGTCGCTCGCGGCGAAGCGCAGCCCCGTCTTGGGGTCGACGAAGACGGCCTCCGCGTCGCCCCACTGCTCCACGCGGCGCACCTTGTGGCCCTTGGCCTCCAGCGCCGACAGCGTGGCGGGCTCCAGGCCCCAACGGTCCACCCACAGCTCATCCGGCAGGTACTGGTGATGCACCCGGCCCTCGTTCACCGCGCGCACCACGTCCATGCCGCCGTCCACCACGTTGCTGATGACCTGGATGACGGTGGTGGGGATGGTGGAGCCACCGGGACTGCCCACCGCGAGCATCACCTTCTTCGGGTCCTCCTTGGAGAACACCAGCGTGGGGGACATGGAGGACTGGGGCACCTTGCCGGGGTGTACGGCATTGGGCTCGCCGGTGACGAGGCCGTACGCGTTGGGCACGCCGGGCTGGGCTGCGAAGTCGTCCATCTCGTCGTTGAGCAGCACGCCGGTGCCCTTGGCCACCACGCACGAGCCGAAGCTGTAGTTCACCGTGGTGGTGAGCGCCACCGCGTTGCCCTGCTTGTCGACGATGGAGATGTGCGTGGTGTTCTTGCGCTCCGGCTCCGGCGTCAGCGTGGTGGGCTGGTCCGTCAGCGTGGAGCCCTGCTGCGTGCCCGCCGCCTGGGGCAGCAGCGCCAGGCTGGAGGTGGCCTTCTTCGGGTCGATGGAGCCCGCCAGGTCCGCGATGTGTCCCTGGGAGATGAGCCGCTGGGTGGGCACGTCCGCGAAGTCCGGGTCGCCCAGGTACTTGGCGCGGTCCACGTACGCGCGCCGCAGCGCCTCCACGTACAGGTGCACGCTGTCCGGCTCCCGCCACGTGAAGCCCTGGGGCTTGAGCTGCTCCAGCGCGCCCAAGACTTGGAGCACCGCCACCCCGCCCGCGCTCGGCGGCGGCATGGTGAGGATGCGGTGGCCGCGGTAGCTGCCCTCGAGCGCCTGACGCTCGCGCGTCTTGTACGACGACAGGTCGTCCAGCGTGACGATGCCGCCGCCCGCCTTCACCGTGTCCACGATGCCCTTGGCCACGCCGCCCGCGTAGAAGCCCTTGGCGCCGCTCTTCGACACCGTGGTCAGCGTGCGCGCCAGGTCCGTCTGGCGCACCAGGTGGCCCACCGGGGGGATGACGGCCTCGCCCTGCTCGTTCTTCGTCAGGAAGATGCGGCTGGCCTCCGGGTCCTTGCGCAGGCACTCCAGCCGGCCCTCCGCCATCGCGCGGTAGCGGGGCGTCACCCACAGCCCCTTCTTCGCCGCCTCGATGGCCGGCGCCAGCACCACGGCGCGGGGCAGCGTGCCGTGCTTCTCCAAGAGCTCCAGGTAGCCCGCCACCGCGCCCGGCACCGCGACGCTCAAGACGCCGTCCGTGGACAGCCCCGGCACCACCTTGCCGTCCTTGACGAACATGTCGCGCGTGGCCGCCTTGGGCGCCACCTCGCGGAAGTCCAGCACCCGCGTGGCGCCCGTCTTCGCGTCGTGCACCAGCGCGAACCCGCCGCCGCCCACGCCCGAGTGGTAGGGCCCCACGACGGCCGCCACGAAGGCCGCCGCCACCGCCGCGTCCACCGCGTTGCCGCCGCGCTCGAGCATCTTCAGCGCCGCCTGGCTCGCGGGCGGGTACGCCGTGGCCACCGCGCCACCCCGGTACGGCCGCGCCGCCTGGGCCACGCCCGCCACCAGCATCAGCACCACCAACGCCGCCGCCTCCAGCACCTTCGCGCACGTGCGCGGGGCCTGCTTCTCGAAGCTCGTGTCGTTCACGGAATCCACCCCTCCTCGGGGCGCCATCAATACCTTGTGGCTGGCATTCGTCGCAGGGGATGTGTTACCCGGCGGACACTCACCCACACCTTGGGACCGGGACTCGGGGGCGCCTGAGCGACTACACCTCTCCCGGTATGCACGAACTGTCCGCACCGGACCATGATTTCAACTCGGCAACATTTTTCCTCTTGGATTGTTCCTCCAGAGGGAGCATCCTTCCCCCATCATGAGCCGCGAGTGGGGGAGCACATGAGCGCACCGGTCATCCCAGACAAACAGCCCCGCCCCGGGTCTGTTCCGCCCTCCGGCCGGGTCACGCTCTTCCTCAAGCCCAGCTTCGGCATCACGGTGAAGAGCAACGCGCTCTGTGTCGCCGTGCAGGCAAAGCCCCGACCCGACAACACCTCGGAGACTTCGGAGCTTCGCCCGGTTGACGACTTGAATCCCGGTCCCTAATCCTCCGCCGCATGACAGCTCTGTCGGCGGTGGTGCTGTGTGCGGGCAAGGGCACGCGGATGAAGTCGAAGAAGGCCAAGGTCCTTCACGCCATCCTCGGAAAGCCCCTGTGTGCGTATCCCCTGAAGCGAGCGCTCGAGCTCGGTGCCACGTCGGTGGTGCCAGTGGTGGGCCATCAAGCAGAGAGCGTGGAGAAGGAGGTGCGCGCCCTGTTCCCGCAGGCGCCCCTCACCTTCGCGCTCCAGCGTGAGCAGCGGGGGACGGCGGACGCGGTGCGCTCCGCGGAAGAGGCCCTGAAGGGGTTCTCCGGGCGCGTGCTCATCCTCTACGGAGACGTGCCGTTGCTGCGCAAGGAGACCTTGGCGTCGCTCTTGTCCGCGCACGACGCGGCGGGCGGCGTGCTGGCGATGGTGACGACGGTACTGGAGGACCCCACCGGTTACGGGCGCGTGCTGCGCGAGGGGGGCCGGGTGACGCGGGTGGTGGAGCAGAAGGACGCCAGCCCCGAGCAGCGCGCGGTGAAGGAGTGCAACGCGGGCATCTACTCCGTCGACGCGGCCTTCCTCTGGAAGGCGCTGGCCGAAATCAAGCCGAACAACGCGCAGGGCGAGTACTACCTCACGGACCTGGTGGAGCTGGCCGCGAAGCAGGGGCCGGTGGGCACCGTCGTGGCGGACGCCACCGAGACGGCGGGGGTGAATGACAAGGTGGAGCTGGCGGCGCGGGCCAAGGTGCTCCAGCGGCGCATCAACGACGCGCACATGCGCGCGGGCGTCACGCTGCATGACCCGGACACCGCCTTCATCGAGGAGGACGTGGTGGTGGGCTCGGACACCGAGGTGGGCCCGGGTGTGTCGCTGACCTCGGGCAGCGTCATCGGCGAGGGCGTGGTGATTGGCCCCGGCTGCGTGGTGAGCGCCTCCACCGTGGCGGACGGCTCGGTGCTCAAGCCCTACTCCGTGCTGGAGGAGGCGAAGGTGGGGGTGCGGAACGTCATCGGCCCGTTCGCCCGCCTGCGCCCGGGAACGGAGCTGGCAGAGGACGTGCATCTGGGCAACTTCGTGGAAACGAAGAAGGCGCAGATCGGCAAGGGCAGCAAGGCCAACCACCTGACTTATCTGGGGGACGCCCGGATTGGCGCGGGCTGCAACATCGGCGCGGGCACCATCACCTGTAATTATGACGGGGTGAACAAGAGCCTGACGGAGCTGGGGGACGGGGTCTTCATCGGCTCCGACACACAGCTCGTGGCTCCGGTGCAGGTGGGCGATGGCGCCTATGTTGGTGCGGGCACCACGGTGACGAAAAACGTGCCTCCTGGGAGCCTCGCTGTGTCACGGGCGCCACAGGTGACGAAGGAGGGCTGGGTGGCGGCGAAGAAGGCGCGCCGCACGGCCAAGGGTGGTTGAGACAGGGCGTGGCTCTTGCTTGGGGGGCGGCCTGACAGCCGCTCCCGGAGATGTACGGGTATCCCTCGGTTTGCTCCGGCGGGCGTGGGCGTGAGAGAGAGGTCAGAACATGTGCGGGATTGTTGGTTACGTCGGTGACAAGGAATCGGCTCCCATCCTGGTGTCCGGGCTGAAGAAGCTCGAGTACCGGGGCTATGACTCTGCGGGCGTCGCGGTGGTGAACCGCAACGAGCTCAACGTGGTGCGCGCCACGGGCAAGCTGCGCAACCTGGAGAACCGCGTGGTGGCGGACCAGCCGAAGGGGAACATCGGCATCGGTCACACGCGCTGGGCCACGCACGGGCGTCCCTCGGACGAGAACGCGCACCCGCACACGTACAAGAACGTCGCGGTGGTGCACAACGGCATCATCGAGAACCACCTGGCGCTCAAGGAGCAGCTGCGCGCCAAGGGCCATGTCTTCTCCTCGGAGACGGACACGGAGGTCTTCGCCCACCTCATCTCGGATGAGCTGGAGCAGGGCAAGGATTTGCCGGACGCGGTGCGCGGCGCGATTGAGCAGGTGAAGGGCACGTACGCGCTGGCGGTGGTGAGCGCGTCGGACCCCAACCGCATCGTCGCGACGAAGAACGCGTCGCCCATGGTGCTGGGCCTGAGCGAGGGGCAGAACTTCATCGCCAGCGACGTGCCCGCGGTGCTCGAGCACACGCGCGACATCGTCTACATGGAGGAGGGTGACCTGGCCATCGTCACCGCCGCCAAGGTGGACATCTTCAACCGCCAGGGTCAGGTCGTGAACCGGCCCACGCGCCGCATCGACTGGACGCCGATGATGGCGGAGAAGGGCGGCCACAAGCACTTCATGCACAAGGAGATCTGGGAGCAGCCCCGCGCCGTCGCGGACACGCTGCGCGGCCGGATGCTCCTGTCCGAGGGCGACGTCCACTTCGAGGGCTGGAACCTGACGCCCGAGAAGGTGCGCTCGCTCACGAAGATCACGATTCTGGCCTGCGGCACGTCGTGGCACTCGGGCGTGGCCGGCAAGCACATGATTGAAACGCTGGCGCGGCTGCCCGTCGAGGTGGAGCTGGCGAGCGAGTTCCGCTACCGCGACCCCATCGTCGAGGGCACGCACCTGGCCATCGCCATCAGCCAGTCGGGTGAGACGGCGGACACGCTGGCGGCGTTCAAGGAGGCCAAGGCGCGCGGGGCCACGGCGATGGCCATCTGCAACGTCATTGGCAGCGCGATGACGCGCGAGGCGGAGTTCTCCGTCCTCACGAACGCGGGCCCGGAGATTGGCGTCGCGTCCACGAAGGCGTTCACCACGCAGCTGGTGGCGCTGTACCTGCTGGCGGTGAAGCTGGGCCGCATGCGCGGCACGTTGTCGGTGAAGGCGGCGCAGGAGCACCTGACGCACCTGACCGAGATTCCGAAGATGATCGAGGAAGTGCTCAAGTGCGAGCCCGCCGTGAAGCGGGTGGCGCGTGAGTTCATGAACGCGCAGGACTTCCTCTTCCTCGGCCGTGGTCCCATGCACCCGGTGGCGCTCGAGGGCGCGCTGAAGCTGAAGGAGATTTCGTACATCCACGCGGAGGGCTACGCGGGTGGTGAGATGAAGCACGGCCCGATTGCGCTCATCGACGAGAAGATGCCGGTGGTGGTCATCGCGCCGAAGCAGCCGCACGTGGCCTACGAGAAGATCATCGGCAACGTGGAGGAGGTCCGCGCGCGCGGCGGCAAGGTCATCGCCGTCATCGACGAGGACGACAAGATGGTGGACGGCCTGGCGGACCACGTCATCCGGATTCCGGCGGCGTGCGCGCTGCTGGCGCCGGTGGTGGCCACGATTCCGCTGCAGCTCCTCGCGTACCACGTGGCGGAGATGCGCGGGAACGACGTGGACCAGCCGCGCAACCTGGCCAAGAGCGTGACGGTGGAGTAGCCGTCCCTCGCGGTTCCTGATGCACGCGAAGCCCGGGTTCCCCTGATGGGGGCCCGGGCTTCTGTCGTTCCGAGGGGCGGTCCTCCTCGGTGGGCCGACAGGCTGTCGCCCGGAAGAGGTCGTGGGTACGTCGCGCTTTGATGCCCACCCGCTCGCGTGGATACAGTCACCCGGTGTCGGACGCCACGCGCACCCAGCCTCCCCTGCACCACTCCGAGCAGGAGCCCGGAGACGAGCGTCTGGCGGACCTGGCGCCCTGGACGCCTCCTCCGGCGGAGGAGGGGCTCGGCTTCGAGGAGGTGCCCACGCTCGATGAGGAGCTGGCGGACCTGGCTTCCCAGCCCGAGCCCGAGGAGGCGCAGGGGGTGGGGCAGGGCGCTCCCTCCGTGCCCGTGGAGGCGCGGCTGTCCGCCCGGACGCTGTCCGGGGTCGAGGCGTTTCGGGTCTCGGACCTCGGCCTCGAGCGGGGGCCCGGTGTCGGACCCGCGCATCATGTGGAGGCGCCGCGCCTCGATGCGGCGTCCGCGTCCGAGTCCGTTCGCGTGGCGGCCCTTGGCCCCGATGCGGCGCTGAGCGTCGAGCCCGGCCTCGTGGCGCCCGCCGGCGCCAATGTGGCGCTGAGCGTCGAGCCCCGCCTCGTGGCGCCCGCCAGCGCCGATGCGGAGCGGGTCGCAGAGCCTGTTCTCGTGGCGTCCCCTGGCCCCGATGCGGCGCTCGCCCCCGAATCGGTCCGGGTGACGAGCCGTGACGCCCGCGTGTGGCCCGCGACGCAGCCCGTTCGCGTGGCCGACTCCGAGCTCGAGGCGACGCCCGTGTTCGGGACCCAGGGCCTGGCGGACCTCTCCTCCTGGGCCGCGCCCGCGCCCGCGCTCCTGGGCCGGCCCACGCCTCCGGTGGAGCTGCCCCTGCCGGTCCTCGTCCGGGTGGAGCAGGCCGTGGCCGCGCCCGAGGCCGAGCGCCCCGAGGCCGCTTCCCGGCTCAACGAAGTCCTCGCCCAGCTCGCCCAGGGCGGCGGGGAGCGTCAGGTGGCGGACACCCTGCACCGGCTGCTCGACAGCGGCCGGCTGGAGGGCCTGGTCGACACCCGGGGGCGCTCGTGCCGCGCCGTGGCCGTGGAGTCGCTCCTGGCCCTGGGCTTCCCCTACGCCCTGGAGGTCCAGCCCGAGGACCTCAAGCACCTGCGCTCCAACAACGCCTCCCGCCCCAAGGGCCGCCCCGGCGCGCTCGACTTCGGCCCGGAGGTCCCCGCCCTGGTGCTCGGCGGCGGCCTCTTCGCCCAGATGGTGGAGGAGTTCCTGCGTCCCGGCGTGGTCGAGGGCACGGTGACCTTGCAGGTGGGCCTGAGCGTGCTGGCCATGCTGGCCTTGTGGCTTGCCCCGCCCCGGACT
This sequence comes from Myxococcus guangdongensis, assembly GCF_024198255.1. Lineage (NCBI taxonomy): Bacteria > Pseudomonadati > Myxococcota > Myxococcia > Myxococcales > Myxococcaceae > Myxococcus > Myxococcus guangdongensis. The sequence goes on along the minus strand of NZ_JAJVKW010000002.1, from coordinate 152,267 downwards.
CCCGTGTACCGCCTGGGCCTGGGTTTGTTGGCCCTCGTGTCGGGCTACGGGCTGCTTCTGGCCCTCGGGTCGGCGGGCCATGCCGGGGGGCTGTGGGCAGGTGTGGCAGGCGCCGTGGCCGTCCTCCTGGCTGCCCTCCGCGAGAGCTGACCGGCAGGATTCAACACGGATGTCAGAGGGGTGGACTAGGGTCTACCCATCGCGTACTAAAAGCGCGTTCAGGTGAGCCGGGGTGGCTCGCCAATACAAGGAGCCAAGAGAAATGGCCGTGAATCAGGAGAAGGAAAAGGCGATCGAGCTGGCGATGTCCGCGGTGGAGCGCCAGTTCGGTAAGGGGTCCATCATGCGGCTCGGCAACGACGAGCCGCTGATGCGGGACGTGCAGGCCATTTCGACGGGCTCGATTTCGCTGGATATCGCCCTGGGCGTGGGCGGCGTGCCCAAGGGCCGCATCATCGAGATCTTCGGACCGGAGTCCTCCGGTAAGACGACGCTGTGTCTCCACATCGTCGCCGAGGCGCAGAAGCGCGGCGGCATCTGCGGCTACGTGGACGCCGAGCACGCGCTGGACGTGGGCTACGCGCGCAAGCTGGGCGTGCGCACCGACGACCTGCTCCTGAGCCAGCCGGACACCGGTGAGCAGGCGCTGGAAATCGCGGAGATGCTGGTGCGCTCGGGCGCCATCGACGTGCTGGTGGTGGACTCGGTGGCCGCGCTCGTCCCGAAGGCGGAGCTCGAGGGCGAGATGGGTGACGCGCACATGGGTGTGCAGGCCCGTCTGATGAGCCAGGCCCTGCGCAAGCTCACGGGCACCATCTCCAAGAGCCAGACGTGCGTCATCTTCATCAACCAGATCCGCATGAAGATTGGCGTCATGTTCGGCAACCCCGAGACGACCACGGGCGGCAACGCGCTGAAGTTCTACGCGTCGCAGCGCCTGGACATCCGCCGCATCGGCGCCATCAAGAATGGCGAGAACGTGGTGGGCAGCCGCACCCGCGTGAAGGTGGTGAAGAACAAGGTGGCGCCTCCGTTCAAGGAGGTCGAGTTCGACATCATGTACGGCACGGGCATCTCCCGTGAGGGCGACCTCATCGACCTGGCCTCCAACGACAACATCGTGGAGAAGAGCGGCAGCTGGTTCTCGTTCAACGGCGAGCGCATCGGTCAGGGCCGCGAGAACGCGAAGGACTACCTGCGGGAGCACCCGGAGGTGGCGCGCGACATCGAGACCCGCGTGCTGGAGAAGTACGGCATCGCGAAGGGCGCGCCCCTCTCCGCGGCTCCCGCGGAAGAGGCTCCCGCCGAGGGGACCAGCGAGAAGCGTCAGCGCGTGAAGGCCGTGAAGTAACGCCTTCCCACGGTGGGCTTCGACAGACGGGGTCGTCCTCCTTCGTGGGGGCGGCCCCGTCGTCGTGTCGGGCCCATGCATGCGGGGCGAACGGGTGGCCCCTCGCGCCGAGTGCTGACACGACGCGTTGTGTCCGGCGCGTGGCGGGGATGTTGCCGGAGTGATGGACGAGGGCCGTAGACTCCCGGGCGTTTCGTTTCACCCGTGCTTTCCCCTGGGAGTGCCACCTTGTTCGACCGTCTGAATCGTCGCAGCTTCCTTCAGGCCGTGGTCGCCGTCGCGGCGAGTACCTCATTCGGGTGCTCGGATGATGACGACACGAAGAAGCCCACCGCCGATGCGAAGTACTTCCCGCAGTCGGTCTGCTCGGGAGACCCGAGGCCGGACAGCGTCATCCTGTGGGTGCGCGCGTTGGACCCGGACAGCGCGGGCGCGGACGCCCCGGTGCGGCTGGAGGTGTCCACCGGCGCGGAGTTCAGCGACTTCGTGTTCCGGGGTGACTTCACGGCGCTGGCGGCGAACGACCACGCGCTCAAGGTCAAGGTGACGCGGCTGTCGGCGCGCACCACGTACTACTACCGCTTCGTGCTGACGAAGAACGGGACGGAGTACACGACGGCGACGGGGCGCACCCGCACGGCGCCGGCGGCCGGGGCGGACGTGCCGGTGAAGTTCGCCTTCGCCAGCTGCCAGGACTACATCGGCCGTTACTACAACGCGTGGCAGCGGCTGCTGCAGCTGGACGAAGACCTGGACTTCGTCGTGTTCCTCGGCGACTACATCTACGAGACGACGGGGGACAAGTCCTTCCAGTCGGGCAACACCGAGCGGCGCGTGGTGTTCAGCGAGCAGGACAAGGCGCTGCAGCTGGGCTCGGGTGAGTCGACGTATTACGCGGCCAACGCGCTGTCGAACTACCGCGACCTCTACAAGACGCTGCGCACCGACAAGGTCATCCAGCAGGTGCACGAGCGCTACCCGTTCATCATCATCTGGGACGACCACGAGTTCTCCGACGACAGCTGGGGCTCCAACGCGACGTACCTGGACGGGCGCGCGGCGGAGAATCAAATCGAGCGCAAGCGCAACTCGGAGCGCGCCTTCTTCGAGTACATCCCGCTGGACAACACGGCCTCGGCGGAGGGCGCCATCGACGTGGCGAGCGCGCCGGTGTATCCGAACACGCGCGTCTACCGGGACTTCGACTTCGGCAAGCACCTGAAGCTGGCGGTGTCCGACTACCGCACCTACCGCCCGGACCACCTCATCCCCGAGGACGCGTACCCGGGCAAGGTGGCGGTGGAGGCGTCGGTGCTGGCGTTGGCGCTGCCGACGCTGCCGGCGCCGGTGCAGGCGCTGCTCCAGTCGGAGACGTTCGCGTACACGAACCTCGACGCGCCGGAGAACGCGATGCAGAAGGCGGTGCTCCAGGGCGCGTACGTGCAGCAGGCGGTGGCGGCGGGCCTCAACCCGGCGCAGGCCGATGCGAAGGCCCAGGTGTGGGTGTCCGGGCAGGTGTCGCTCTTCTACGCCAACCAGGTGCTGGCGGCGGTGAACGCGGCGCGCGAGGCGGCGGGGCAGCCTGCGATTCCGCTGCTCGCCGTGGCGGGCACGCTCCGGGGGCTCGCGTACGTGCACCTGGGCAAGGGCTCGCTCTTCAACATCCAGGGCTCGCGCTACATCGTGGTGAAGCCCATCTACGACTTGTTCTCCGCCCTGCGCTACGCCACCTCGGCCGGGTTGAGCGAGGACGCGCTGGGCGCGACGCAGCAGGCGTGGCTGCAGAACCAGCTGAAGGCGGCGAACACCTGGAAGATTGTCGTCAGCTCCGTGTCGATGACGTCCATGGTGTTCGACCTGTCGGCGAAGGCGGACATCCCGGACCCGACGCTGCGCCAGGTCTTCTACTTCAACGCGGACCAGTGGGACGGCTTCCCCGCGAAGAAGCAGGAGCTGCTGGGGTTCATCGCGCAGAACCAGGTGAAGAACGCGATGTTCATCTCCGGCGACATCCACGCGTCGTTCGCGTCGGTGGAGGGCGGGGTGCCCGCGCTGACGGCGCCCGCGATTACGTCCGGCTCCATCAAGGAGCTGGCGGGACTGGCTGTCATCGGCGCGGGCTACGGCCCGGGCAGCGCCGTCTACAAGTACGTCGTCACGGAGCTCAACGAGTCGCTGCTCGCGGGCAACCCCGGCATGCGCTACGTGAATGGTGACGCGCACGGCTTCGTGGTGCTGGAGGTGAAGGGCGACGAGGCCCTGGCCGCCTTCCACCTCATCCCCAGCACCGAGGTGACCAAGGACTACTCGGTCCGCGGCGCCACGGAGCTGCAGGCGCAGTTCACCCGCGTGGACTTCCGCGTGCAGCACGGGACCGTGACCAAGCTCTGAGCCCGCGGGCTGCGAAGCGCTCCCTCGCTCACGCGTGGGAGGACGGGGGCCGCGCCGGGAGCCATGGGACGGCTCCCGATGGCGGCCCTCGCCGCTTTGGTGGGATTGGAAAATTTCCTAGGGACTGGTGTTTTCCGTGAATTAGCCTCGAGGTCTCCGTGTCGTCGTCCGGCACGGAGAGACACCTGGCGGGTTCACCTGGAAAGGAAGGCAGCACGATGAGCGCTCAGTCCCCGAAGAAGAAGCTGACCCTGAAGAAGGAGACGCTCCGCACGCTCGAGACGGTGGAGCCGTCGCTGTTGGAGGGGGTCGTCGGTGGTGCCGGCCTCGGGCTGGAGAACGCCGTCACGCTGACGGCCACGCATGACTCCAACCGCCTCACGCTGAAGACGCGCTGATGTCCGAAGGGGCTCGCTGGGAGCGCTGCTCCCTGGCGGGCCAGGAGGACGGCCGCACGTGGGTGGCGCGCCGTCCCTTCCGGAAGGTGTCATGCGTGGTGGAACCTGTCGTCGCCGGGGTCTGGCCGGACGTTCGTTGTTCGCGCCCCGGGTTGAGCGGCGCACCCAGGATGACGTGCAGAGCGCGGTGGACGGCGCGCCTCCCGCGCTGGGTCGCACCACGCATCTGACGGTCAACCGCATCGTCCGGTAGGCCTCGCGCGGGGACGAGTCCCGCTCGCTGGAACGGGTTAGAAGTCCGGGCATGGTGACTGGTGTCGTGGCCTCGGACCTGTTGCTCGTTCCGGCGCATCCCGAGCACGTGGACTTCTGGTTGGCGCTGCGCGCCGAGGCCGGGGCCCGGCGCTACGTGGACACGGAGGACGACTCGCGGGAGGTGCTGGTCAAGCGCATCCTGGAGGCAGGCACGCTGGGGGAGCCCCGCGCGAAGGGGTTTCGCTGGTTCGTGCGACTGGGGGACGCGTGGGTGGGCACGGTGTCCGCGCGGGATGTGTCCCGGGAGCACGGGCGCCTGCAGATTGGCTACATGATGGCGGAGGCGTACCACGGGCGCGGGCTGGGCTCGCGCGCGGTGGGGATGATGTTGGAGCGCCTGTTCACGCTGCCGTTCCTGCACCGGGTGTGGCTGACGACGCTGTCGGAGAACCTGGGCTCCCAGGGCGTGGCGCGCAAGCTGGGCTTCTCGCTGGAGGGGACGATGCGGGGGCAGTGTGTGCTGCGGGGGGAGCGCAAGGACCAGCAATTCTGGGGAATGTCGCGCAGTGACTGGGAGGCGCGCCAGCGCGGGTGACGCGCGCTGGGAGCCGTGTGGGGGGCGGGTTATAGAAGCGGCGTCATGCACGCCTACGCCGCTGAGCTGTCACAGGAACTGGGGCTGAAGCCCGAGCAGGTGGACCGCACCCTGGCGCTGAACGCCGAAGGAGCCACCGTCCCCTTCATCGCGCGCTATCGCAAGGAGGTCACCGGAGGACTGGATGAGGTGCAGATCCAGACCATCCTCGACCGGGCCGGCGAGCGCGCCGAATTGGACTCGCGCCGCGAGACGATTCTGCGGTCCGTGGAGGAGCAGGGGAAGCTGACACCGGAGCTGGCGAAGGCGCTGAAGGCGGCGAAGACGCGCACCGAGCTGGAGGACCTCTACCTGCCGTACCGGCCCAAGCGCCGCACGCGCGCGGCGATTGCGCGGGAGCGCGGGCTGGAGCCGCTGGCGGACCTCTTGTGGAAGCAGGACGGGCGCAAGGGCGAGGACGCGGACGCGAAGGTGCGGCCGTTCGTCAACGCGGAGAAGGAGGTGCCGGACCTGGCGGCGGCGCTGGCGGGGGCTCGGGACATCTGCGCGGAGCGGATGAGCGAGGACGCGGGGCTGCGCCGCCAGTCGCGCGAGGTGTGCGCGAAGCGGGGCACGCTGCGCTCGGACGTGGTGCCGGCGAAGAAGGGCGAGCCGACCAAGTTCGAGAACTACTACGGCCACGAGGAGCCGCTGTCGCAGGCCCCGTCCCACCGCGTGCTGGCGCTGCTCCGCGGTGAGGAGGAGGGCGTGTTGAAGGTGCGGCTGAACATGCCGGACGACGAGGTGAAGGGGCTGCTCGCGGGCCGGGTGGTGACGAAGCCGCAGGCGCTGTTCGCCTCGGAGCTGCGCGCGGCGGTGGAGGATGGGTGGGAGCGGCTGATGGGGCCGTCGCTGGAGTCGGAGCTGCGCGCGGAGCTGAAGGAGCGCGCGGACAAGGGGGCCATCGGTGTCTTCGGGGAGAACCTGCGGCACCTGCTGTTGACGGCGCCGGCGGGGGCTCGGGCGGTGCTGGCGTTGGACCCGGGGCTGCGCACGGGCATCAAGCTGGCGATGCTGGACAACACGGGGAGCGTGGCGGAGACGCTGACGCTCTACTCGGAGCGCAGCGCGGACGAGCGCGTGCGGGCGGCGAAGCTGTTGTCCGCGGTGGTGCAGAAGCACAAGCCGGAGCTCATCGCGGTGGGCAACGGGACGGGCAGTCGCGAGGCGGAGACCTTCGTTCGCGACACGCTGAAGGCGCTGGGCGCGCAGGTGCCGGTGGTGTCGGTGAGCGAGCAGGGCGCGTCCATCTACTCGGCGTCGGAGGTGGCGCGGGACGAGTTCCCGGAGATGGACGTCAGCCTGCGCGGCGCGGTGTCGATTGGCCGGCGCTTGCAGGACCCGCTGGCGGAGCTGGTGAAGATCGACCCGAAGAGCATCGGCGTGGGGCAGTACCAGCACGACGTGGACCAGGGACTGTTGAAGAAGAAGCTGGGCGAGGTGGTGGACTCGTGCGTGAACGCGGTGGGCGTGGATGTGAACACCGCGTCGCCGCAGCTGCTCGAGCACGTGTCCGGCGTGGGGCCGTCACTGGCGAAGAAGCTGGTGGCGCACCGGGCGTCGAAGGGGCGCTTCACCACGCGGCGGGAGCTGTTGAAGGTGAGCGGGCTGGGGCCCAAGACGTTCGAGCAGGCGGCGGGCTTCCTGCGTGTGCGAGGGCCCGAGCCGCTGGACGCGAGCGCGGTGCACCCGGAGCGGTACGCGGTGGTCGAGCGCATGGCGAAGGATTTGGGCGTGGAGGTGGGGGCGCTGGTGGGCAACGCGTCGCTGGTGCGGAAGATCGACGCGAAGAAGTACCTGGGCCCGGACCTGGGCGAGATGACGTTGAAGGACATCCTGGCGGAGCTGGAGAAGCCGAGCAGGGATCCGCGTGGAGACTTCTCGGCGCCGACGATGCGTGAGGATTTGCGCACGCTCGAAGACGTGAAGGAGGGGATGGTGTTGCAGGGGGTGGTGACGAACGTCACGGCCTTCGGCGCGTTCGTGGACGTGGGCGTGCACCAGGATGGTTTGGTGCATGTGTCGCAGATCTCCACGAAGTTCGTGAAGGACCCGTCCGAGGTGGTGAAGGTCGGGGACCGTCTGACGGTGCGCGTGCTCAGCGTGGACTTGCAGCGCAAGCGCCTGGCGCTGTCGGTGCGCGCGGCGCAGGAGGGCGGAGCGGCGCAGCCTTCGGGCAGGCCCGCGGTGGGTGGGGCTTCGGGCGCGGGACGGATGACGGACCGGGGTGGGGCGGGGGCTGCGCCTCGGCCCGGTGGTGGCGCGAGCGCGGGAGGCAAGGGTGCTTCAGGCGCCCGGCCTGGAGGTCCACAGGGCTCGGGTTCGTCGTCAGGCGGGCAGCGGCCGGGTGGTGGCGACAAGAAGGGCCCCGAGCCGTTCAACAACCCGTTCGCGAAGCTCAAGCGCTAGGGGTGTTGCGGGGGGTGATGCGGGGTTGCCACGAGGAGCTATCGCGGCAAACCACGTCACCCCCTGGACCGTTTCACTCGATTCACCGGGACACTTCCTCGCCTCGCGGCATTGGTTGGAGAGTGTGGGGGGATGAGACCACCTTCGGGCGGCAGTTGACCGAAGGAGTGGATGCATGCAGTGGAAGACCGGTGGTGTGCTGGCGTGGTTGGGTTTGGCGGCGTGTGGTGGTGGGGTTCCTGCGGATGAAGCCCAGGTGCCCGCCCCCGAGCAGGAGCAGCCCGCGGCGGATGTGAGCGCGCAGGCGTGCTCCGTGGGCGTCGCGGCGCGGGTGAAGATCGTCCAGAGCGCGGCGGTGCAGGGAGCGAACCTCGGCACGTTCACGCCCCTGTCGGACATGGTCGACGTGCAGGGGACGCTCTATTTCACCACCCAGGCGACGGCTGGCATCACCCTGTGGCGCAGCAACGGGACGGACGTGGGCACCGTGCCGGTGAAGACGTTCCAGGGGCTCACGGCCGCGGTGTCGGGCCTGACGGCGGCGGGGAGCAAGGTGTTCTTCAAGGCCTTCGATGTGGCGTCGGGCCTGGAGCTCTGGGTCAGCGACGGCACGGCCGCGGGCACCAAGCTCGTCAAGGACCTGACCCCCGGCCTGGATGGCTCCACGCTGCTCAACGCCGCGGAGGTCAACGGCCAGCTCCTCTTCTATCGGCTCACGTCGGCGCTCAAGACGGAGCTGTGGCGCACGGATGGCACGGGCCTGGGCACCATCAAGCTGGGCGAGTTCGACGGCCTGTCGGGGCTGGTGTCCAGCCTGGTCATGAAGGTGAACAGCAAGCTGCTCTTCGTCCAGTCCCTGGCCTCGGGCACCGGCCTGTGGGGCTCCGATGGGACTCCCGGCGGGACGGTGCAGCTGCTCAAGCTGGACAACAGCGCGGCGCACCTCGAGCAGGTGGTCCAGTCCGGCTCGCAGGCGGTGTTCCTCCTCAAGGACGGCCTGCTCCACGAAATCTGGAAGACGGATGGCACGCCGGGCGGGACGGTCCGCCTGGATTCGCTCGGGTCCGCCGTGCAACTGCTCGGCATCGTGGGCTCCAACGTCCACCTGGCCACGCTGGACCCCCTGACGAACCAGCTCCGCGTGGTGCGCATGTCCCTCGTGACGGGCGCCCGGTCCACCATCGCCACCATCTCCAACCCCGTCGGCACCGTGGCGCCGACGATTCAGCGGACCGTCACCGTCGGCAGCCAGGTCCTCTTCTCCGTGGCGCACGGAGGCCTGACGCCCATCCCCGAGCAGGTGGCCCTGTGGGTGACCAACGGCACCGCCGAGGGGACCCGTCAGCTCTTCCAGCCCCTGCTGCGCAGCGACCTGTTCACCTCGCCGCTGTTCTCCACGGGGGAGGGCAAGCTGCTCTTCATCAATGGCAACACGCTCGACCCCTGGTTCGCGGACCTCGCCACGGGGGCGGCGGGCCGGCTGACCAGCCTGCCCGCGAGCGTCCTGCCCAAGGTGGGCGACTTTGTCCGCTCCGGCAACCGCGTCTACTTCAGCGCGCTGGATGAGACCGGCCTCCACCAGCTCTGGTCGGTGGCCGCGAACTTCTCCTGCCCGGCGGGCCTGCAGGCCGAGTAGCCCTCACACCACCGCTCCGACCGTGGACGCGCGTCACGTCGACGCGCCGTCCCGGTTCCGGCCCTCGAGAGCGGACGACATCTCCCACACGGGCCCGCGCCCTGCCATCCCCGGTGGCAGGGCGTCATCGGGTTGCGAAGTTTGGTTCATGCGCGTTAACTATGTCGCGAGATGAACCATCAGCTCGGCAGCCTGCTCGAAGCGTTCTTGAGTGACGTCTCCCACCCTCGCGGCCGGGTGCTCTCGCTCCTGTCGGAGCAGGGCGTCACGGCCGACCAGGGCATCCTGCTGCGCTGCGTCCAGGCGCAGCCGGGCATGCCCTTGTCGAGCCTCGCGGAGCGGCTGGGCCTGTCCCTGCCCTCGGTGAGTCAGATGGCCGAGCGTCTGGTGAAGCTCGGCTACGTGACGCGGCGGGAGGACCCGGAGGACCGCCGACGCAAGTCGCTCGCGGTGACTCCGAAGGCCTTCCGTTTCCTCACCGCGTTCCGGAAGGTGCGCGCCGAGGAGCTCACCCTGGGCACCGCGCGCCTCTCAGCGCCGACGCGGCGGCGACTGGTGTCCGCGCTCGAGGCCGCCCTGGAAGAACTCCAAGGAGAACCGTCATGATGCAGCTGGACCACCTGGCCGTGGACGCGCGCGACGTCGACGCGTCGTCCTGGTTCCTCGCGCGGATTCTGGGCGCGAAGGCCCCTGTCCCCGAGGGCGCCGATGACGACATGCGGCGCATCGACCTGGACCACGGGTGCTTCGTCCTGTTCTCACACGCGTCCGAGCCGCGCTTCTCGCACGTGGCCTTCCGCGTCGACCCAGCGCGGTTCACCCAGGTCGTGGCGCGGCTCCAGGAAGCGCGCGTGCCCTTCGGCAACGAGCCCTTCGACACGGCGAACGGGCAGACCCAGGACCCGCTCGGTGGCGCGGGCCGCGTGTACTTCCAGGACGGCAATGGCCACCTGTGGGAGGTGACGTGCTGAGCGCCACCCCCCGCCACCGACTCGTGGCGGGGCGCGACGTCTGTCGATGCGCCGTGATTCAAGGACTGACGGCTAGTAGCCCCAGCAGGCGCCGTTGTGACCGCTGTAGCCCATGGACCGGCAGAACGCGAAGGCCGCCGAGGCGCAGTTGCCATAGCCCACCACGGAGACGTGGCCGACGACGTACCAGTAATTGATGGTGTCGTTGCACTCGGCCAGACAGTAGTTGTTGCCATCATACCCGCTACACGAGGCGAACGCGCTGACCCGGCCGTCCTCGGAGGACGTGTCGGGCGCGACCTGCTCCTCGGCGGGCGGCGTGATGGGCTCCGTCGTGCCACCCTCATCCATACCGCCACCGCAAGCCGTTGCGACCACTGCGAACATCGTCAGAAGGGTGAGCTTCGCGAGATGCATGATGGGTCCTGTCTGTCTTCGAGTGTCCCGGCGAATGGCAGACATTCGCGGGGAACGCCAGGGATGGGCGCGCAACCCTTGTATGGGAAGTCCATCCGGCCAGGGTATGAGCTGTGTCTGGATTGCCGCCTGCTTCACAGACACCGCGAGATAAACGCGGGATTCCAATCAATCCCTGGTGGATTCCCACGGGGCCGCGGAGACCCCGTGGGCGTCCCACCCCGTCAATCGAGCGGGAACTCCCGCGCTTCCTCGGTGAGCCGCTGGATGCGCGCGAGCCTGCGCGCGTAGCGGTCCGTGCCGTTGCGCGTGTCGAACCGCGTGGCGATGGCCTGGGCCTGCTGACGCATCCACGCGTGCAGCGCCTTCACCTCGTAGCCGCCGTCCGCGCGGTGCTCGGGGAAGGACTTCGTCAGTCGCAGGCTCACCACGTCCCGGTCTCCCGCCGCCAGCACGCGCTCCAGCAGGAACGTGGCCGCGACCAGGAAGATGAACCGGTCATTGTAGCTGCCGTGGTCCAGCGTCCACTCCAGGTGCTTCTCCAGCACCGTCAGCCCCCGCGCCAGGTTGCCCGTGAGCGTCAGGAACTCCAGGTGGTCTCCCACCGTGGCCAGGAAGTCGCGGTTCTTCGCCGTCAGCGCGTAGCCGCGCTTGTGCAGCTCCGCCGCGCGCTCCAGCTCTCCCAGCTTGAACAGGGGATAGAGCAGCGTGCCCAGCGTCAGGTGCGGAATCTCCGCGCACTTCACCCGCCCGTCCAGGATGGGCTTGGCCTTGCGCAGCGCCTGCTCCCACTCGCCCTTCTCCACGTGGTGGTCCAGCTCGTCGTCGAGCTCACACGCGCGGCAGTCCGTCAGGTGATCTCTCGGCGCCGCGAGCCACGCGTCCCACAGCCGGTCCACCTCCGCCACGTCGTCGCCCATGTCCCGAGCGGCCTGGTAGCGCAGCTTCAACACCGAGCGCTTGCCCGCGTCCACCTTGATGAAGCACTGCTCGATGTCGTCCAGCGCGTCGACAATCTGCTTCCGGGAGATGTGCGGGAACTCCTTGATGCGCCCCACCACCCACTTCTGCTTCCAGAGCATCGCCTCCGGGTCGAAGCGCTCCGGGTCCTTCTTCTGCTGTCCCCGGCACCACGCGAAGGCGACGAGCGCCTTGTCCGGATAGCCGCCGAAGGTCGCCGCGTCGATGAGGTCGTCGCGCAGCTCGTAGCCCAGCTGCACGTCGCCGTGGGAGTCGGCCATCCGCACCGCTTCCTCCAACAGCCGCACCTTGCTCTCGCTGGAGCGCTGCCGGCTCGCCCTGTCCCAGAGCGCCTGGGCCTCCTCGCGCCAGTCCGTCGACATCAGTGCAGCCCTCCCGCGCTCCCGCCTCCGTCACCCTCGCCGCCACCCCCCGTGCCCAGCTGCGCGGAGATGAGCCCCAACAATCCCTGGTTCAGCAGCGTCATCTCCTGCGCGTTCAGCGGGTGCTGCCCGAGCAGCAACGCCTGCACGTAGAGCATCTCCACCGACAGCTTCATCATGTTCCGGTCCGACACCGCCGCCAGCCGCCGCACCACCGGATTGTGCAGGTTGAAGCACAACTGCACCGGCTCGCCGCCCGCGGCCGCCATGACGCCCTCCAGCACGCTGGCGTACAAGTCATCGGACTCGTCGCGGGCCCGCTCCGCGTCGCGCCGGAACGAGCCCTCCTCGTCCGAGCTGTAGAGCGTGGGCACCTCGGCCGGGAAGAACTTCTTCACCGCCACGCCGCAGTGGAACGGCGCCAGCACCTGCTCGGCCGTGCGCAACAGCGGGAACACCGCGTCGCGCTCGTCCATCGTCAGCTCCTCGAAGCTCTGCGGCAAATCCGACGACGAGAACGGCTCCACCTGCGCGTCCTGAATCACGTGCGGCAGCTTCTCCAGCAGCGCCGCGTCGTGCGTGTAGGCCGCGTTGATGATGCACAGCCCCTGCGCTCCCGCCACCCGCGCCACCTGCCGGAAGCCATCCAGCGTGGACGTGTAGCGCACCACCGGATACGCGCGGCGGTACTCCGAGAGCGTCGTCACGCCCAGCGAGGTCTCGAACGGCAGCCAGCCGATGACCAGCCGGTAGAAGTCGTCGTCGTCCAGCGCGAGCGCCTTGACGCTCAACCCGTGCAGGCCGATGAGCCGCTGGAGCGCGCGCGGGTCCTCGTGCGCCAGGTCCATCAGGTACTTGCGCAGCCCCTGGCCCAGCGCCACGCGGGCCTGGGCGAGCGAGTCGTCCTCGTAGAACGACTCCCGGCTGGCGGTGGGCCTCAGCGCGTTGGCGTTCACCACGCACTTCACGAAGAAGGCCCACTCCGGCAGCAGGTTCTCCGCGCTCTCCGACAGCAGCATGTGCTTCAGGTACACGCGGTGCTTCTGCTTCGCGTTGAAGTGTGGCGACGCGGGCAGCACGAAGGCCACCCCGTCCACGTCTCCGGCCTGGGAGCGCAGCGGGATGCAGTCGATGAACTCCGTCTCGAAGACCTCGCGCCCGTAGTCGAGCAGCGCCTTGCGACGCTCGGCCGCGCTCGCGTACTCGCGGCGCCACGGGGGACCGTCCGCGTCCAGCCGCTCCACCTGGCCGTCCACCGACAGCTGGATGGGGAAGGGGAGCAGGCCCCCGTAGTGCCGCGCCAGCTGGCGCACGCGCTCCGACGCGAACCACTCCACCATGTCCGCGCGGGCCACCAGGAAGACCTGCGTGCCCGGCTTGTCCAGGGGATGCGCCGACTCCTGGACCGCGTAGGTGCCGTCGTGCCGGCCGCGCCACTCCAACGTCCGCCCGTCCCCGCGTGCCGAACGCGTCACGAGGAGCAGCTCGTCGCACACCATGAAGCACGACAGGAGGCCGATGCCGAACTGGCCGATGAAGTCCTTGCGGCGGGCCTCTAGGGCCTCGCGCTTGGAGGACTCTCCGATGGTGGCCAGGAATCGGTGGATTTCCTCTTCCGTCAGGCCCACCCCGTCATCGCTGAAGACCAGGGTGGGGGGGCCTCCGTCCTGCTTCTCCACCAGTTCCAGACGCACGGTGCCGGTGTGGGAGGGCTCCAGGTGCTGGCGGGCCCGGATGGCGTCGGTGGCGTTCTGGAGCAGCTCGCGGAGGTAGACGCCCGGGGAGCTGTACAGATGGTGGGACAGGAGGTCGATGACCCCACGGAGGCTGACTTGGAATCGGTGGTCCACGCTGGGTCCACCATCCTTCCCGGAGCCCGTCATGTCGACCGTTCTTTCGAGATTGCGGCCTTCGAGCCGCCGGGGCATCTGTCCGCCCTGGGGCAGGCGATGTGCGCTGGCCCTTGATTGGCCGCCTGGACAGTGCCAAGCGGCGGCCCGGCCGGGGCGTGCCCTCGTGGCAACCCGGCGACACGTCGAGACTTTCGACCCGAGAGAGGACAACCATGCGGAACGAGCTCAGGGCAGTCGCGGTGGGTGCGCTGTTGACCTTTGGTGGCGCGGCCGTGGCGCAGGACGCCGCCACGCCCCCGGCGGCCCCGGCCCCGAAGAAGGCGGAAGGCGCGAAGCCCGCGACTCCGGCGGGCAAGGGCAAGGTGGAGGTGACGTGGTGGGGCCACGCGGCCTTCGTGGTGCGCACCCCGGGCGGGGCGGTGATTGCCATCGACCCGTGGCTCACCAACCCCAAGGCGCCCAAGGACGCCCCGCAGCCGGAGGCGCTGGACGCCATCCTGCTCACCCACGGCCACTTCGACCACGTGGGCGAGGCCAAGGCGCTGGCGCAGAAGACGGGCGCCAAGGTGTTCGGCTCGTTCGAGCTGGTGAACCAGCTGGGCCTGCCGGAGACGCAGGCGGTGGGCGCCAACGCGGGCGGGACGTTCCAGGTGAAGGACGTCACGTTCCACCTGGTGGAGGCGGTGCACTCCAGCAGCTACCAGGCGGACCCCAAGGGCACCGCGCAGTACGCGGGCGCGCCGCTGGGCTACGTGCTGAAGGTCGACAAGGGGCCCACGCTGTACCACGCGGGTGACACGGGGGCGTTCGAGTCCATGTCGCTCATCGCCACCCAGTTCAAGCCCACGGTGGCGATGCTGCCCATCGGCGGGCACTTCACGATGGGGCCCGCGGAGGCGGCGCAGGCGGCGCGGCTGCTGAAGGTGCAGAGCATCGTCCCGATGCACTTCGGCACCTTCCCGCTCCTGCAGGGCACGCCCGACGCGCTGCGTGGCGAGCTGAAGAAGACGCGCCCGGGCACGAAGGTGTTGGAGCTGGAGCCGGGCAAGTCCACGGCGCTGTAGGCCTGGGTTTCCGTCCGGGGTGGGACTCTTCCGAAGCCGTAGAAGTCTGGGTTCTGGAGGGGCTGACTCCGGGCGGTCAAATCGCCCGAAGGCCGGGTGGCGTCTGGAAGGGCCCCTGGGTTACATCCGGCGGACCGTCTCCAGGTGTCTGTCGGCGGGTCCGGGGGTGTTCCGGTGTTGGATTTCAGCAAGGCGGGGTGGTTGACCCCGCTCCTCAACGAAGCGGTCGCGGCCCATCTGGGCTCGCCCGCTCCGGAGGAGAGCGCCTTGCGGTTGGGGCCGGGGCGCGCTCGGGCTCGGGCGTATCTGCGGCGCACGCTGCGCGCCAGCGGGTTGTTGTACGGCACTCCGGCGGACGCGCCCACGGCGCTGGACGCGATGCCGGACACCGAGTTCCAGGCGCAGGCGCTGGAGCATCAGCTCTTCCACGCCGTGCTGCGGACGCTGGCGGAGCTGGCGCTGGAGCTGGCGCGGCAGGTGGGCGCGCCCGAGGGGCGCCGGGTGGAGCAGCTGCTGGTGCTCTTCTGCGTGCTGGGTGGGGAGCTGGTGTTGGCGGAGGTGCTGGCGGAGCAGCTCGCCCAGGGCAAGCCGGTGACGAAGCGGCAGGTGGCCAAGGTGGAGGTGGCGCTGCGCAAGCGCGAGCCCACGTTGGCGGGCGACCCGGTGTACGGGTTGGTGCTGCACAACGGCGCGCAGTACGCGGACGCGCAGCTGTTCTGTCGGCAGGCCATCGACTACTTCGCGAGCGGGCGCTTGTCGCGGGAGCAGACGCGGCGGCGGTTGGACTTCGCGTCGAAGCAGAAGGCGCTGCTGGTGGAGGTGTTGACGGGGCTGGCGTGCGTGGACCGGTTGCCGGGGACTCCCGCGCGGCGGGCCATCCTCAAGCAGGTGGAGGACCTGAAGCTGCCGGCGGCGATGGCGTCCGAGCTGCGGGCGGCGGTGAAGCAGTGCTTCGAGCGGCGGCGCTCGGTGCGGGACGTGGTGCGCCAGGTGCGCAGCGTGGACATGCGCCACTTCCTGTTGGAGCAGACGCTGCTGGCGGCGCTGGTGGATGGGCGGCGCACGCGGCGGGAGCGGGCCTTCATCGACACGCTGGCGGACGCGCTGCAGGTGCCGAAGGCGGAGCTGCACCGGCTGGAGCTGGAGATGGCGGAGTTCTACGCGCGTCATCGCTCCATCGTGGATGTCTTCACGGTGCGGGACGCGGCCAGCGCCATGGGGGACGACATGGTGGCCGGCATGCAGGAGACGCTGGAGAAGAACTTCTACCGGCTGATGCAGGAGGTCCGCGAGACGGGGGACCTGGCGGTGCTGGTGGCGAAGGTGGCGCGGCGTCAGAAGCTGACGGAGGACGAGCGGCAGCGCATGCGCGCGCAGCTCATCGACGTGGCGAAGGCGATTCCCGCGCTGGCCATCTTCGCGGCGCCCGGTGGGTTGCTGCTGTTGGCGGCGCTGGCCAAGTTGCTGCCGTTCAGTCTGTTGCCCAGCGCGTTCCAGGATGACGGCGTGCCCGACGTGCTCCCCGACGACGCCGAGGACTTCGTCCCGGAGCGCGAGGCGGGGTGAGGCGGGAGGTCGGCCGCTTGGATGTCGGCCTGCCCTGGCTCCTGGCGTGAAGGCGCTGCCATCGGCGCGGACGGTCCCCAGCTTCAGTGGGCGGACCGGGCCCGCAGGGCGCCCATTCCCCGCGGGAGGAAAGCCGATGCGCGTCCATCAGCGTGATGTGGAGGTCGGCGTCGCCGGACGCCTGCTCGCGGGGTTCCTCTGCGTGCCCGAGCGGGCGAGCGGCCTGGTGATGCTCGTGGGGGATGAGGAGCTGGCGAAGGACTCCCCCGTGCGCGAGGTGCTGCACGCGGCGGGGCTCGCGACGTTGGGGCTCGACTGGCGCACCGCGGACGAGGAGCAGGCGGAGGACTGGACGGTGCGCGAGGGCGCGCATGTGGAGCTCATCGCGCATCGGCTGGAGGTGGCGCGCGATTGGTTGCAGCGTGACGACGTGTTGTCGCTGTTGCCCGTGGGGTTCCTGGGGATGGGATTGGGCGCGGCCGCGGTGTTGGTGGCGGCGGCGCATCAGCCTCGAGGTGTGCAGGCGGTCGTCACGTTGGGGGGACGGCCGGACAAGGCGGGCTCGGTGGTGGCGGAGGTGAGCGTGCCCACGCTGGTGCTCGGGGCGGGGGAGGACGCGGACCGGGCGATGCTCGCGCGGCGGGTGTTCGATGGCTTGGCGCCGGGGATGCGCAAGGGGCTCCAGCTGGTGGAGGGCGCGAGCCGGAGGTTCGAGGAGTCGGAGCCACGGGCGCGCGCGGCGCGGATGGCGGCGGCGTGGTTCTCGGATTGTTTCCGCGCGGTCGCGGGGCCCGGGGTCGTCGAGTGGAACGCGGGGGCGGTGTGACGTGAACGGAGAGTGCGACGAACCGTGCGGAGCCCACCCGCACGGTGCGCTCGCATCGCCGTGGCTTATCGATGCCTCCGTTGAGGGGCGATGGTGCTCGGCGCCTCGCATGGCGAGCACTGTGAGCAGGCGTTACTCCGGTGATGTGGCGTGGAGGGAGAAGGGCGTGATGAGGGAGTCGCGAGTTCCATGAATGTGTTCCGGCGCCACTTGGAGTCGTTCGTCCGGGTGGAGCCCGTGCGTCCCGCGCTCGGAGCGGGGTTGCGCGCGGCGCTCGCCGTGGGCCTGCCCATGGTGGTCGCCGCCACCCAGCATCTGCCCGCCGTGACGTGGGTGGGCATGGCCGGCCTCTTCGTCACGCTCGTGGACCGCGGCGGTCCCTACCGCGCCAGGGCCGTCACCATGGGCGCGATGACGCTCCTGGGGGCGGTGATGGGGCTCGTCTCCGCGCTGCAGCTCCCCGACTGGGCGGATGTCCTGCTCACCCTCGTCTGGGTGACGGCGTGCGGCTTCGCGCGCTCCTATGGTGACACCCCCGGACTGATGGGCGTGGTGCTCGCCAACTACACGGTCGTCTCACTGGCGCTGCCCGCGCAGGGCCTCTCCGACGCGCTGTCCCGCTCCGGGTTGTTCATCCTCGGGGGTCTGTGGGCGATGATGCTCGCGCTGGTGCTCTGGCCGCTGCGCCCCTATCGACCCGCGCGCCTCGCCATCTCCCGCTGCTACCGCGCGTTGGCCTCTCGCGCCGAGGAGGTCGGACGCTGGCCACTCGATGGCCCGCCTCCACCCGCCAACCTCGTGGAGGTGGTCGACTGGGAGTCCCGCGTGCGCATGTCCCTCGAGGACGCGCGAAGCGTGCTGGCCTCCACCCGCCGCACCCGCGCGGGCGAGAGCAACCGGGGCGAGCACCTGCTCGTGTTGCTCGAAGGCGCGGACGCGCTGCTCGCGATGTTGGTCGCGCTGCCGGAGACGCTGGAACTCGCGCCCCGAGAGCCTCGCTTCCATGCCCTGCGCGCGGAGATTCAGCGAGCGCTCGCGGACCACTCGCGAGACCTCCTGCACATCGCCCGCGCGCTGGAACAGGAGAAGCGCGACGTGGAGCCCTCGGTCTGGAGCACGGACCGCGTCCGGCGCGCGCTCGCATCCCTCGTCACCGAGGCAGACCTGCCCGACTCCGCGCGCGCCGCGTACTCGCATGCGGAGACCCTGCTGGTCCGTCTGCGCGAATACTCGGAGGCCCTGCTGGAGGTCGCCAACCACCTGGAGGACGGTGGCCCCGTCGAGTCCGACCTGCCCATGGGACCACCTCCCGCGTCGGCGCGAAGCCGTCCCTTGCTCGAGCCCCTGCGCGACAACTGGAGCACCGACTCCGTCATCTTCCGCCACGCCATTCGCCTGGGCATCACCGCCGCGCTCGCCACCGCGCTCGTGCGGGGCCTCGGCTTGAATCACGGTTACTGGGTCATCATCACCGTCATCGTCGTGCTCCAGCCCTACTCGGGGATGACCTTCGAGCGCGGTGTGCAGCGCGCGGCGGGCACGCTGCTCGGCGGCGCGCTGGCGGCGGGATTGGTGGCGCTCGTGAGAGACCCCGTGGTGCTGCTCGGCGCCATCATGGCGTTCTTCGCCGTGGCCATCGCCGTGAAGCCCATGAGCCTCGCGGCCTTCCAGGTGCTGCTCGCGCCCGCGCTGGTGCTGCTCGCGGAGATTCAGACCGGGGACTGGGAGCTCGCCGGAGTGCGCGTCATCAACACGCTGCTCGGCGGCGTGCTGGCATTGGTGGGCGCGTGGCTCTTGTGGCCCAGCCCCGAGCACTCACGCTTCCCGGAGGAGGTCGCCAACGCACTGCGCGCCGACCGCGACTATCTCTTGAGCGTGGCCTCCGCGCGCTCGGACGAGGAGCCCCAGGTGCGCGAGGCGCGGCGAAAGCTGGGCCTCCAGTTGCTGTCCGCGGAGGCCTCCTTCCAGCGGCTGCTCTCCGAGTGGCGCGGCTCCTCGCGACAGCTCGAACCCGCGATGGCGCTGCTCGCGTATGCCCGGCGCTTCGGCTCGGCCGTGACGGCGCTGGCCGCCAGTCGGCAGGGGCGCAAGGACCTGGCGCCCGTCATCGGCTACGCGGGCAATGTGCTCGAGGACCTGGCGCTCGCCGTGGAGCACCGCCGCGCGCCGTCTCCGCTGCCCCGGTCCGCGGCGCAGGAGAGCCTGGACGTGCTCTCCCGCACCCAGATGGACCGGCTGGTGCGTCAGCTCACCGTGCTCCACAAGGCCACGGTGCGCGCGGCGCCCCAGCTCACGGGGTGAGCCTTCGACTCAGGTCCGCTCGATGCGCGCCAGCAGTCGACGCAGGTCCTCGTTGACGCTGGCGTAATGCGTGACGCCCTGCTCGGCCTGGAGCTGCTTGCGCAGGTCCGGCAGCGACGTCTCGCGGACCTTCTTCGCCGCGTCCTGCGAGCCATCCACCAGCCACCCCATGGCGAGGATGAGCGCCAGGCGCACCTCGGTGTCGCGCTCGGTCAGCTTCGCGGCGAGCGCCGGCGCGTGCTCCGCCGAGCCCGCGCGCCCCACCTCCAGCGCGGCGCGCTCCAGCATCGGCTTGGTCGCCTTGTCCATGCGCTGCACCCAGCAGCCCGCGTTGCCCGTGCACGCCTGTCCCGCCTCCAACAACGCCGCGTGCGCGGTGATTGCGTCCGCGCGCTTCTTGCCCAGCCCCGCCGCGTCCTCGCAGCCTTCCTCCTGCGTGGCCTTGCAGTCGGCCGCGGTGCGCGCGGGCTCGCCGGTGGCCAGCTTCTGGAGGAGGGGCTGCTCACGCGCGTCACCCAACATCGCCAGCCCCTTCACCGCCACCTCGCGCGCGTACCAGTCGCCGGTGCTCGCGGCCTTCTCCAGCGAGGGCAGCGCGTCGCGACCGCCCAGCCGCACCAGCGCCTTCACGTACGCGTCGCGCACCGTCGGGTCCGTCTCCAGCACCAGCGTCGTCAGCGGCTTCACCGCCTCCGTCGCCCGCAGGCGGCCCAGCGCGTCCGCCGCCTGCATCCGCACCAACGACTGAATCTGCACGTCCGAGTGCGAGAACGACAGCAGCTTGAGCAGCGGCTCCACCGCGCGCTTCTCGCGCAGGTCACCGAGCACCGTCGCCGCCTTCATCGGGTAGCTGGCCGGGTTGACGCCGTTCGTCTTCGCCCACGCGAGCAGCTCCGCGTCACGCCCCTCCAGCGCGGGCAGCAGCGCGTCCGCCGCGGGCTGGCCCAGCTGGAACAGCGCGAAGCTGCTCTCCACGTAGAAGGACTTGCCCTTGCGCTCCTTGGTCAGCATCCGGATGAGCGCCGGCGCCGCGCGCCCGTCACCGATGTGGCCCAGCGCCTCGATGGCCTTCTTGTTGAGGAATGGCTCCACGCCCTCGTCCGTGGCCAGGACGATGAGAGGCTCCACCGCCTCCTTCGCCTTCATGCTCCCCAGGACCTGGATGGCCTCGATGCGCGCGTACGTGTCCTTGGCCCTCAGCAGCGGCACCAGCGCGGGCACGGCGCGCACGTCGCCGATGGCGCCCAGCGCCGTCACCATCGCCTTGTTCGCCAGCTGCGAGGACATGTCACCCGCCGCCGGGTCGATGGCCGCCGACAGCGCCTCCACCGACGAGGCGTGGTGCACGTCGCCAATCGCGCGAGCCAGCGCCGCCTTCACCTCGGGCTTGCGCTCCTGCGAGAGCGCCTCGTGCAGCATGGGCAGGAAGCTCTCGTTGACCTTGGTCTTCGTCCGCATCGCCTCGATGAGGCGCACGCGGTCCTCGGCTCGCCGCGTCTGTTGGAGCGTCCCCGCCCAGTAGTCGGGCGTGTTCGGATCCGACTTACAGGCGACAAAACAGAGAACGGCGGCAACACACCACGCTGCGAGGGGGCGGCTCATCGAGGCTCCTGGGCGTCGTCTGCGGGGTTGTCCTGTCGGGAGTCGTAAACCTCCTGTCACGAAGGAAGCAAACCACCCAGGTCACCTGGGGTACGCTGGTCAACGACATGTCCGACGACACTCACAAGGCGACGCGCCCGAGCTACACCCGACGGACCTACCTGCTCGACCGCGAATTCCAGCTCAAGTACATCCTTCTGCTGGCTGGCATCGGTGCGGGCAGCGTGGCGGTGTTCGGAGCCCTGACGCATCGGCTCCATGCCACCTCGGTGGACACAGGTGTGGGCGCGGGTGACTCCATCCTGTGGCTCACCGTGTTGGGCTCGGTCGGGTTGGGGGCGCTGCTGGGCCTGTTCGGCCTGCTCTTCACCCATCGGGTGGCGGGCCCCGTCCACGTGATGAGCCTGTATGTCGCCGCGCTGGCCGCCGGGCGCTATCCCCGGCTGCGGCCCCTGCGCAAGAAGGACGAACTGAAGCGCTTCTTCGACCGTTTCAGCGAGGCGGTGGACCGCATCCGCCAGCGCGAGGCGGACGAGGCGCACGCCCTGGAGGGCGCCCTGGCCGCGTTGAAGCCGGTGGCCACCACCCCCGAGGCGCGCGAGGCGCTGGAAACCCTGTCCGCGCTGTGCACGCGCAAGCGTCAAGCAGTGGACAATCCCACCGCGAGCACCTTCAAGTCCGTGGCTTGAAGCCTGCCCCGAGGAGAGCCCGAACCACATGAGCAGACCCCGCATCGTCTTCATGGGCACGCCGGATTTCGCCGTGTCCTCGCTCGAAGCCTGTTTCGATTTGGGCGACGTCGTCGCCGTCGTCACCCAGCCGGACAAGCCCAAGGGGCGCGGCAACACGGTGACGGCGCCGCCGGTGAAGGAGCTGGCCGTCGCGCGCGGCGTGCCCGTGTTCCAGCCCGCCAAGCTGCGCACGCCTCCGTTCGTCGAGGAGCTGCGCCGCTTCTCTCCGGACATCTGCGTGGTGACGGCCTATGGCCGCATCCTCCCCAAGGACATCCTGGACCTGCCGCCCAAGGGCTGCGTCAACGTGCACGGCTCGCTGTTGCCGCGCTTCCGGGGCGCCGCGCCCATCCAGTGGTCCATCGCGCATGGGGACACGGAGACGGGCGTGTCGCTGATGGTGATGGACGAGGGGCTGGACACCGGCCCCGTGCTCGCGATGAAGCGTTTGCCCATCGGCCCCGAGGACACGAGCGCCACCCTGTACCCGAAGCTGGCCGCGCTGGGCGGCGAGGTGCTGCGCGAGTTCCTGCCGGCGTACCTGAGCGGGGCGCTGAAGCCGGTGCCCCAGCCCTCGGAGGGCATGGTGCTGGCGCCCATCATCGAGAAGGAGGAGGGGAAGCTGGACTTCACCCGTCCCGCCATCGCGCTGGAGCGGCGGCTGCGCGCCTTCACCCCGTGGCCCGGGGCGTTCACCTCGATGGGCGGCAAGCTGGTGAAGGTGCACCGCGTGAAGGTGGCGGACGGGAAGGGCGCGCCGGGCACGGTGTTGTCCGCGGGCGCGGAGGGCATCGAGGTGGCGTGTGGCGAGGGCTCGCTCGTGCTGCTGGACATCCAGTTGGAAGGCAAGCGGGTGATGAAGGCGGCGGAGTTCCTCACGGGCCACAAGCTGGCCGTGGGCAGCCAGCCGTTCGGCACCTAGTCGATGGCCACGACGAGACGGACTCTTTCGAGTACAGGCGCATGGGTATGAGACTGCTGGTGTTGCACGGGCCGAACCTGAACCTGCTGGGCGTACGCGAGGGCGGGCGCGGGCTCTCGGACCTGGATGCCGCGCTGAAGGCGCGCGCGAAGTCGCTGGGGATGGAGCTGACGCTCCTCCAGTCCAACCACGAGGGCGTGCTGTTGGACGCGCTCGCCGCCCATCGCGAGAAGGTGGACGGCATCCTCGTCAATCCGGCGGGCCTGTTCGGCTCGTACGCGCTCAAGGAGGGCCTGGAGCTGGTGGGGCTGCCCGCCATCGAGGTCATGCTGCGGCCGCCCGCGCGCGAGTCCGTGGTGGCCGAGGCGTGTGTCCTCCAGGTGCACGGGGCTGGCGGCTTCGAGCCTTACCTGGAGGCGCTGGAGACCTTCGCCAGCGGCGTCTTCACGCCCGGGAGCGCCGGGACGAGCACGTCCGCCGACGACGAGGACGACGACATCATCCGGTCCCCGAGGAAGTCGAAGGCCGCTCCCGCGAAGGCGCTGGCGCTCGCCCCGGGCAAGACGCTGGGGCGCAAGTCCTCCTCGGACGCGGCCGCCGCTCCGGAGCCCAAGGGCGGCAAGATGCTGGGCCGCAAGCCGTCCACGTCGAAGGACGCCGCGCCCGAGCCGAAGGGCGGCAAGTCGCTGTCGCTGGGGCGGGGAGCGAAGTCCGCCTCGGTGACGACGGACCTGCTCACCCGGGCGCTGGTGCACCAGAAGGTCTCCGAGCGGCTCGCGGGCCGGCTCACCGCCGCGGAGCTGGCCTCCTGGTCGCGCTCCCGCTATGAGGCCCTCCAGCGCGGACTGCCCGCGGAGCAAGGCCAGCGGGCCCTGCTCGAGGAGCAACTCCAGCGCCTCACGCTGTCCCACCTTCCCGCGACGCGGCTCTCCGATGAGCAGCTCGTGGACCTGATGACCCGGCTCGACGAAGGATGAATCCCCGCGCACTCGCCATCCTCGTGCTGGCGCGCGTCCGCGCAACGGACGCCTACCTCAACGTGGTGCTGGACACGATGCTGTCCGAGTCACCGCCCAAGGACCCGCGCGACGCGGGCCTCGCCACGGAGCTCACCTACGGCACCACCCGCCGACAGCTCGCGCTCGACTACGCCATCACCCGCTTCGCCGACCGCAAGCTGGACGCCATGGAGGACCGCGTGCTCGCGGCCCTGCGCATCGGCGCGTATCAAATCTTCCACACCCGCGTGCCCGCGCGCGCGGCGGTGGCGGAGACGGTGCAGGCGCTCAAGGAGGTCGGCCTCACCCGCGCGGCGGGCTTCACCAACGCCATCCTGCGCAAGCTCGCGGAGCTGCCCGCCCCGCCCTTGCCCTCGCCGTCCGACGTGGCCCACCACCTGTCCGTGCGCGAGAGCCATCCGCAGTGGCTGGTGGAGCGCTGGCTGCGCCAGTTCGGCCGCGAGCGCGCCGAGGCCATGCTGGTGGCCGACAACCAGTCCCCGCCCGTCGTCATCCGCGCCAACACCGCGAAGGTGACGCGCGACGCGCTGCTCACCCAGCTGCAGGAGGTGGGCGTGGAGGCGAAGGCCGCCACCCTGTCGCCCGTGGGCATCATCCTGCCGCCGGTGGGCCGGGTGGAGGACGTGTACGGCTATTCGGAGGGCCTGTGGCAGGTGCAGGACGAGGCCGCCCAGCTCGTCGGCGTGTACGGCGCCATCCCCGCGTCCGCGCGCGTGCTGGACGCGTGCGCCGCGCCCGGCGGCAAGTCCTGTCACCTGGCGCAGGAGCACGACGTCGTCGCGGTGGACCTGCACGCCCACAAGCTGCGCAAGATTGACGGCGAGGCGAAGCGCCTGGGGCTCACGTCGCGCTTGAAGGCCTACGCGCACGACGCCGCGGAGCCGTTCCCGGAGGCCTGGGGCGAGTTCCACGCGATGCTGGTGGACGCGCCGTGCTCGGGGCTGGGCACGCTGCGGCGTCACCCGGAGCTGCGCTACCGCCGCAAGGAGGAGGACCTCTCGCGGCTGGCCACGCTGCAGCGGCGCATCCTCGAGAACTGCCAGGAGTCGGTGCCCGCGGGCGGACTGCTCGTCTACGCGGTGTGCACCATGGAGCCGCAGGAGGGGCAGGACCAGGTGGAGATGTTCCTGCGCAGCCACCCGGAGTGGACGGCGGAGCCGCCCGTGTTGCCGGGCCTCAAGCTGCCGCTCACCCAGGCCTACTTGAGGACCCTGCCGGGACCGGAGGGCTTCGACGGGTTCTTCGCCGCGCGCCTCCGGAAGCTCTACTGAGCCGCGCTACGCGTCCTCGGTGACGGGCAGGTTGGCGGCGGCCTTGAACGCCTCCAATACCGCCGCCGAGGCGCGGTCCAGGTACTTGCCCTTGCGGATGAGCAGGCCGATGGGCCGCGACACGGGCCCCTCCGCGAAGGGCTTGGCCACCAGCGAGCCGCCCTTCACCTCGCCCTGCGCCGTGGACACCGGCAGGATGGCCACGCCCAGGCCCATCTCCACCGCCCGCTTGATGGTCTCCACGTTGTCCATCTCCATCACCGGGTTGATGTCGATGTTCTTCTCGCGGAAGAGCCGGTCCAACGCCTTGCGCGTGGGCGCCTCGCGGTCGAACGCGATGAAGGGCACGCCCGACAGCGCGGTGAGGCTCACCTTCGCCTTGGAGGCGAACGCGTGGCCCGGCGCGCAGACGACGGCCAGCTTGTCGTCGCGGAAGGGCAGGATGTCCACGCCCGCGCGCGGCTGCGGATACGCGACGATCCCAATCTCCGCCGCGCCCAGGATGACGTCGTCGTACACCTGGTCGTTGCGGCGGTAGTTCAGCCGCATGTTGACCTTGGGGTGCGCCTTGAGCAGCTGCTTCTGCACCGCGTTGAGCTCGTGCAGACCCACCGAGTAGATGGTGGACACGGTGCTCGTGCCGGCCACCTCCGTCGCCTGCTCGCGAATCTCCTGCTCCACCTCCGCGAAGCGGGCGAGAATCTCCTTGCAGCCCCGGAACAGCCGCTCACCCGCCGGCGTCGGCGTCACCTGCCGGGCGCTGCGCGACAGGAGCTTCTGCTCGTACCGGTTCTCCAACGCGCGAATCTGCTGGCTCACCGCCGACTGCGTGACGTGGTTGAGCTGCGCCGCTCGCGAGAAAGAGCCGGTCTCCACCACATCACAGAACATTTTCAGGGACTCGAGCTGCATGGCCGCTCCCTACTCCCGAACCTAATGGCCTGGCCACTATTAATTAGTCAGCCTACGTCACACCGCCAAATGAACTAACCCTCCAAGTCGGCCGGCTGTCGGGCGAAAGAAGGACGAGGGCCCTGGAGGGCCGTTGCTCAGGGCGCGGCGGGTGGGACGGGCGGGCGACGACGCACCAGGACGAAGAGCGCGCTGCCCAGGGCGACGAGGGCGCCGCCCGCGAGGCTCTGGAAGCGGCCCAGCTCGTGCGTGGCCTGCTGGAGCAGCTCGCACTCGGGTCCGGACAGCCCCGCGCACTCCAGCGTGCCGAACAAGCCCCGCAGGCCCGCGGCGAAGAGGCCCAGGCCGCCGAGGAGCAGACCCCCGGCCAGGCCCAGGGCGGCGGCGCGCGGCAGCGAGGGCTTGGGGGGCGGCGGCGGAGCGGAGGGCATGGTGGGTGGGTAGCTATAGCCGCGAGCGGCGGGCGGGCTCAACGGGCGAGGGGCAGGCCGCGTATGCTCGCGCACCATGCGAATCCTCTACGGGGTCGTCGGCGAAGGCATGGGCCATGCGACGCGCTCGCGCGTGCTGCTCGAGGAGCTCACGAAGAAGCACGAGGTCCACATCGTCGTCTCCGGACGGGCCCAGGACTACCTGGCCAAGCGCTTCCAGAACGTGCACGGCATCTGGGGGCTGACGCTGGCGTACGAAGGCAACTCGGTGAAGAAGTGGCAGACAGTGCTGCAGAACCTCACCGGCGCGGTGAAGGGCTGGCCGCAGAACGTGCGCCAGTACTTCGAGCTGGTGGACGACTTCAAGCCCGACGTCGTCGTCAGCGACTTCGAGACCTTCAGCTACCTGTTCGCGCGCACCCACCGGCTGCCCGTCATCAGCGTGGACAACATGCAGGTCATCAACCGCTGTCAGCACGAGCCGTCGCTCCTGGCCGGGTACGAGGACAGCTTCGAGACCTCGCGCGCCATCGTGAAGGCGAAGCTGCCGGGCGCCTTCCACTACCTGGTGACGACGTTCTTCTACCCGCCGACGCGCAAGCGCCGCACCACGCTGGCCCCGTCGATTCTCCGGCCTGAAATCATCGAGGCGAAGTCGGAGCCCGGCGAGCACCTGCTCGTGTACCAGACGTCCACCACCAACACCGCGCTGCCGGACATCCTCAAGGCCGCGGGCATCCCCTGCCGCGTGTACGGGCTGCGAAGGGACCTCACCGAGGACCTGGTGGACGGCAACCTCACGTACCGGCCCTTCAGCGAGAAGGGCTTCATCGACGATTTGCGCACCGCGCGCGGAGTCGTCGCCAGCGGCGGCTTCACGCTGATGAGCGAGGCCGTCTACCTGCGCAAGCCCGTGCTGAGCATCCCGCTGGAGGGCCAGTTCGAGCAGGTCATCAACGCCCTGTATCTGGAGAAGCTGGGGTACGGGATGTACGTGAAGACGCTGACGGTGGACGCGCTCAAGGAGTTCCTGTCGCGCGTGCCGCGCTGCCAGCAGGCGCTCCAGGGCTACGCGCAGGAGGGCAACACGAAGATGCTCGCGGCGCTCGAGGAGCAGCTCGCCCTGGCGTACGAGCACCGGGGCCACTGGGCCATGGAGATGGCGCAGGACTGACGCCCGCCGCCCCTGTCAGTGCAGGGGCACGTCGCGCTCGTTGTTGCGCTCCGCCGCGCGGCGAGACAGCTCGGTGAGCCAGGAGCGGGTGAGGGGCGTCTCGCTGTCGACGCCCCGGTGGGCATCCTGGCTGCTGCTCTGCGGCAGCAGCCGGTTGGCCCACGCGAGCAGGGCGGCGGTGAGTCCGGGCGCGAGCGCGCGGCCCACCGCGCCCAGCTTCGCGGCCGCGCCCACCAGCACCTCCGCGTCGTCCCGACGGCAGCCGTCCAGAATCAGGCGCGCGGAGCGCTCGGCGCTCACGGAGACGCCGGGCAGTGAGTCGCTGATGGAGAACCACGCGTACTCCGCCTCGTGCTGGCCCTTGAAGCGCGCGTTGAGCGGGCTGCCGGTGCGCATGAGGCCCGGGCACACGGTGGTGACGAGGATGCCGTCCTGGCGCAGCTCCGCGCGCAGTCCATCCGACAGGCCCACCAGCGCGAACTTGCTGGCGGAGTAGGGCAGCAGGTGCGGCACGCTGAGCTTGCCGCCCACGGAGGCGATGTTGACGATGCGCCCCTCGCGCCGCTGCTTCATCGCGGGCAGCACGGCGAGCGTCGTGTACAGGGGGCCCCACAGGTGCGTGTCCACCGCGTCCTGGAAGTCCTCCACCGTCATGGACTCCATCGGCCCCACTTGAATGGTGCCCGCGTTGTTGATGAGCACGTCCACCGCGCCCCAGTGCTCCAGCACCGCGCTCACCATCGCCTCCACCTGCACCGAGTCCCGCACGTCGCACGGCAGCGCGAGCACCTCGCCGCCCTCGCGCTCCAGCTCCTCCAGGGCCCGCTCCAGCGACTGCGTGTCCCGGCCGCACAGGGCCACGCGCGCGCCCTCGCGCACCAGCTGCCGACAGAGCACCAGCCCCAGGCCGCGCGAGCCTCCGGTGACGAGCACCGTGCGCCCCTCGAACGAATAGCGCGGACGCTTGAGCAGCCCGCGCAGCCCCAGCGCCGCGCCGATGCCGGCCGCCGCCAGCGTGCCAGGGGTGAAGCGTGACGCCCTTCTGCTCTTGCGCGAGCCAGCCATGTGACCTCCGGGAAGTCTTCAGGGCGCGGGAGCCGCGGCCGAGGTGTCGTACTGGGTGAAGCGCTCGAGCAGCGGGCGCACGCGGCGGGCCGCGTCCTTGCCGCACAGGTGGTGGCGCAGCCGTCCGTCCGCGTCGAAGACGAGCCACGCGGGCGTCTGCTTCACGCCGTACGCCTGGGCCATGGAGCCGTCATCCACGGCGATGGGGTAGATGAGCCCGTGCTCGCGCGCGAAGGCCTCCACCGCGTTGGTGTCGCGCAGCTCGCGGGCCGAGTGGGTGATGTCCACGCCGATGACCTTGAGCCCGCGCGGACCGAACTCCGCGAGGAAGCGCCGCAGGGACGAGAAGTCGTTGGCGTCCGCGTCCTCGGCCAGGGAGAAGAAGTGGAGGAGCACCGGCAGCTCGTCCAGCTCCGAGACGTGGACGGGCGCGTTGATCCACCCGCCATCCGGGTCCAGCAGGGTGAGGGGAATGTCATGCGTGGGCATACAGGCTCCCGCGAAAGGGGCTGGGACTGAAGGGACGCTCTTCAAGCTATGCATCCGCCGGCGCCCACCCGGACCGGCGCGTCGTCCGCCTGCCTGGAGGAGAACGTCCCGAGCGGCTGTCGCTGGACGGCGGGCCCCCCGAGAGGGCAGACAGTCGCTCTCATGCGCATCCCCGATTTCAAGCTGGAGCGGTACTTCGCGCGCTGGGAGTTCGCCGCGCCCTACACGCTGTGCTCCTCCGACATCGAGGGCTGGAAGATGAAGGAGCTGCTGGCGCTCGCCGATTCGGACGCGCTGGGGCGATGGGAGGCGCTCACGCTCGGCTACACGGAGGCCCCGGGGCTGCCCGTGCTGCGCGACGAAATCGCCGCGCTCTACCCGGGCCTGTCTGCCGACGAGGTGCTCACCTTCGCGGGCGCCGAGGAGGCGGTGTTCATCCTGATGAACGTGCTGCTGGGCCCAGGCGACCACGCCGTCGTCACCTGGCCGGGCTACCAGTCGCTGTACGAGGTGGCGCGCGCCACCGGCGCGGACGTGACGCTGCTGCCCCTGCGCGAGGAGGACGGCTGGGCGTTGGACGTGGAGGCGCTTGGCCGCGCGCTCACGCCGCGCACGAAGCTGGTGGTGGTGAACTTCCCCCACAACCCCACCGGCGCGCTGCCGGACCGGGCCACGTTCCAGGCGCTGTGCGCGCTGTGCGACGAGCGCGGCATCCACCTGCTCTCCGACGAGGTGTATCGGCTGCTGGAGCACGACGCGTCGGCGCGGCTCCCCGCCGCCGTGTCGTTGTCGCCGCGCGCCTTCAGCCTGGGCGTCATGTCCAAGGCCTTCGGCCTCGCGGGGCTGCGCGTGGGGTGGCTCGCCTGCCGCGACGTGGACGTGCTGCGCCGGTGCATGGCGTACAAGGACTACACGACCATCTGCAACAGCGCCCCCAGCGAGGTGCTGTCGCTCATCGCCCTGCGCGCGAAGGAGCGCGTGCTGGCGCGAAGCCGCGCGCTGCTCGCCTCGAACCTGGCCCTGCTGGACGCGTTCTTCGCGCGCCACGCGGACACGTTCCACTGGGTGCGTCCACGCGCCGGCAGCGTGGCCTTCCCGAAGCTGCTCCGCGACGAGCCCGTGGCCCGGTTCACCGACGCGCTCGTCCAGCGCGAGGGCGTGCTGCTGCTCCCCGGAGACGTCTATGACTTCCCCGGCAATCACTTCCGCCTGGGCCTGGGCCGCGCCAGCCTGCCGGAGGCCCTGTCACGGCTGGAGCGCTTCGTCTCCGACACCCGGTGAGACAACTCACCCATGTGACAGGGGTCGACGCGGCGCGTCAGGTTTTGCGCCCGGTTCACGGTTTCCGTGTTCTCGACCTTTTACACCCCGAGACTCTAGAGTGGACGCTCCCCTGTCCGGTTCCCCACCCGACGGGCAGCTCCCCCACTCCGAGCCGGAGGCGTTCCACGATGAAGAAGCTGATGGGTACGGCGGTTGCCGCAGCAACGCTGTTGTTCGGTACGCAGGCTTTCGCGACCGACTACACGCTGTGGATTCACGGACGTAACGGTGGAACCACGCAGGCGGGCAACTACGCCGACTTCAGCTACTGGGGGCCGGCTGGCACCGCGGCGGGCGTGAACAAGAAGGCGGTGAACTGGAACGGCAAGGAGCGCATCGGCGGGCAGAACGCGCGCATCCGCGACGCGCTCGACTGTTTCTGCACGGGCAACAACTGGTGCTACATCGCCGCGCACAGCGCCGGTGACTTGCAGATCGGCTATGCGCTCGCGCTGTATGGGACGAGCCAGCGCGCCAAGAAGAACGCGTCGCCCAACGCGAGCGGCGTGTGTGGCAACACGGATGGCACCACGCAGACGGGTTGGAACATCCGCTCGGTGCGCGTGGCGTCCGGCGCTGGCGGTGGCAGCGAGCTGGCGGACCTGGGCGAGTGGGCGGTGAGTGAGCCGCTGGTGAGTGACCTGGTCACCACCACGGCGCGCGCCATGTACAACCACAACGTCACGGCGGGCGTGAAGTTCTACATGTACGCGGCGGCCAAGGGCACGCTGTACTCGGGGTTCCTGCCGGGGCAGGACGACGAGGCGGTGGCGTACCACTCGACGGGCGGCGTGTCGGGCAGCGCCGGCAGCTCGCTGTGCAACCCCGGTGACTGGTTCTGCGGCGGCACGCTGTCCACGGGCGAGGGCAAGACGAGCAACGGCCTGGCCAAGTGGAGCAACCACGACGTGAAGCTGCGGGACGACGGCGAGGCGTTCAATCACTACGCCAACGGGACCTGGGGCGGCATCGTCGCCAAGGTTCGCGAGGCCGTCGTGGCGGAAGCGAAGTAGGGCCGTCGCCGCGAAGCGCGCATGATGCCCACCCGCCCTGAGTCCGCTCGTGTCTCCCATCCGCGCCGTCTCGGGTGGGCCTTCGTGGTGATTCCCCTGATGCTGGGAGGGGTGGTGTGGTGGCGATGGAGCGCGAAGTCGGCAGAGGCGCGGGCTGTGGCGCCCGCCTCCTCGGGCGCCGCCTGGAGGGGCTCGCAGGCCGGGCCCTCGTCCAGGACGGAGCGCATCGGTGATGGCGTGGACCTGGCGCAGGGGCCGTCTCCGGATGCGCAGGGCACGCCCGTGTCGGTGGTGAACCTGGAGCAGCGCGAGCGCCTGGCCCGGCGGGACCTGTGGGCGGAGCGGCTGGAGCGGGCGAAGGAGACGCTGGCGTCGTACGTGGCCTCCACGCGTTATCCGCCGCAGTCCCGCTCCATCCGTGAGCACCCGGACCAGGTGGTGCTCGCCGAGCCGGAGCGCACGCGTCCGCTGAGCCGTGAGAACACCGACGTGCAGCTGCGGCTCAAGCAGGACCGGGTGTTCGCGGTGGGCGACGAGGTGGTGCTCTTCTCCGTCGCGTGTGAGGACGCGCAACGCGCGCCCAGGCCCTGCGAGGTGTTGGCCGCCACCGCGCGCGAGGCCGACCACATGCCGGGCGCGGGGGGCATGCCCGCGGTGCCGGTGGCCTTCACGGACGACGGCGCGGCGGGTGACGCGCTCGCGGGGGATGGCGTCTTCACGGGGCGCTTCCAGCCGTCGAAGCAGGGCTTCCCGCTGTACTCGGGCACGCTGCGCGTGGACGTGCAGGTGCGCTCGGGGCGCGCGGAGGGAACGGCGTTCCTGGACATCCTCTACACGCCGACGCCGCCCGCGGTCCTCACGGGCAAGGTGCGCGACGTGGTGGAGGATGGCTCGCTGTCCTTGTACCTGGGCATCGAGGTGCGCAAGGCGGGGCGGTACGTCGTCGCCGGTCGTCTGGATGACGAGAGCGGCCAGCCCTTCGCGCACGTGTCCTTCAACGAGGAGCTGAAGGAGGGCGCGCGGGAGGTGAAGCTGAGTGTCTTCGGCAAGCTGGTGCTCGACGACGCGCCCACGTTCCCGCTGCAGCTGCGCGACGTGGAGGGCTTCCTGCTCAAGGAGTCCGGAGACCCGGACCGCGAGCTGATGGCCACCCAGCGCGGCTACCTCCACACCACCAAGGTGTATCCGTCCTCGGTGTTCTCCCCCGCGGAGTGGCAGGGCGAGCAGCGCCTGCGCTACATCGACGAGTACCAGCGTCAGGTGGACGAGGCCCAGCAGCAGTACGACTCCACCTTCGCGGGGCCGGACGACAAGCGGCCTTGAGGTGCGTCACCCGGCCGCGCGTCAGGTCGCGGTCGGCTGAGGGGGGCGCTCGGCGTCGGAGGGCTCGCCCGGGAGGTCTGCCTGGGCCACGTCGGGCTCGACGAAGACGGTCTGCTCGGTGAGCGACGCCACCTGCTGGGAGAGCGCCTCGGCCGAGGCCTCGGTGACGACGCCCGGTGAGGAGAACGAATCGAGCGACGTCGCCGTGTCGACGGGCTGCGCGTCCGGTTGCAGCTCCACCGCCTCCGCCACCACGTCCACGCCCTGCGCGCTCATCGCCGCGCTGACCGGCACGCTGGCCGCCGCCGGGTTCGCCGCGAGCGAGCCCATGACCCCCGCGAGCGCCGCGTCCGCCGGGCCGATGTCCTCCGGCACCATGTCGCCCAAGTCGTTCAGGTCCGCGAGGAACTCGTTCGGCCCCGCCGGACGCACCGACTCGTCCATCCACTCGGCGGCCGCGGACTGGGCCATGGAGGGGCCCTCCAGCGCGCGCCCCGCATCCAAGCCATCCGCGCCGCCCACCGAGTCCTCGAACGCATCCATGTGCAGGTCGAGCGCCGGGTGCACCGGCCCCCACGCGTTGCCCGGCGGGTCCAGCATGGAGAGCAGATCCTCCGGCGCATCCACGCTGGGCGAGGACGTGTCCAGGTTCTGCAGCTCCCACGCGGCCTCGTCTGGCGACAGGATGTCCGAGGCGTCCGGCACGTTGGCGCCGCCACGACGGGACGACGGCCCCGCCGCGTTGCCCGAATCACGGGGCGCGCCCAGCGAGGAGGGCAGCTGCGAGCCCAGGCGCTGCGCGTAGCGGGGCGCGGCGGACTCGAAGGAGCTCTCCCCGGAGAAGACGCGCAGGGCGGCGTGCTCCAGCTCGCGCGACTCGCCGGGCTCCACGTCGTCGGAGCCCAGCGTGGCGAAGAGCGCGTCGGCGCCGTCGGCGCCGTCCACCTGGAAGTCGCTCTCGTCGGAGAACCCCCGGCGCACCTTCTCCACGGCCTCGAGCGACTCGCTGGGCTTCGTGGGCGCCACGGAGCCCACGTCCGCGTCCAGCGACGTGCGCCGCAGGGACGACAGGATGCTCGAGGACAGTCGGCGGATGGATGTCATCTTTCACCTCCCGGGACGCACGACGGCTGCATCCGTATTGTCGGGGCTCCCACGGAGAAGTTGCCAGGGGGCGGGGGGAGTGGACCCATCACCTGTGGGGTGGACCCCCCTCGGGCTGGTCAACAATCGCGAGCCTCGGGCGCTTGCAACGTCCGCCATCGAACGAGTGCGGGGCGCGCGCCGAGGTCCCCTGGCACTCAGGTCCCAGCCGTCACACAAATGGAGGTATCCGTAGTGGGTGCCCACCTGGGGATGGGCGCTGGCCTCCCGCTTGCTGGGGGAGGGCCCGAGGAGGCGGTGTCATGCTGCGTTTCGAGAGCGCGGGACAGACCCATATCGGTCGCCGGCCCCACAACGAGGACTCCTACTGTGTCCTGCCGGAGCTGGGGTTGTACGTGGTGGCGGACGGGCTGGGTGGGCAGGAAGGTGGCGAGGTCGCCAGTCGCTGTGTGGTGGACACCTTCGCGGGCCTGGGCCAGCGATGGGAGCGGGAGCACGAGGCGGCGTGGCCCGAGGTGGCCGACCCCCGGCGCACCCGCGAGGAGAACCTGTTGGCGGCGTGCTCACAGCTCGCCCAGGCCAACCTGCGGGCCCAGCGGGTGGGCCGCCTGGCGGAGATGGCCTCCACGGTGGTGGCGCTCGCGGTGGGGCCAGACGGCGCGGCGGTGGTGCACGTCGGCGACAGCCGCCTGTACCGCTTGCGGGGTGGCCAGCTGGAGCCGCTCACCCGGGACCACTCGTTCATCGAGGAGCTGCGCGACGTGGGCATGGAGCCTCCGGGCGGCGCCTCCAACTGGCGGCACCTCATCACCCGGGCGCTGGGCACCGACAACGCGGAGCCCACGCTCCAGCGGCTCCACGCCCAGCCCGGCGACGTGTTCCTGCTGTGCTCGGATGGGCTCTACGAGCCGTTGGGGATGGAGGGCCTGACTCGCAGGCTGTGTCTGGCCTCGGCGCGTGAGGTCTGCGACGCGCTGGTGGCGGATGCCTTCGAGGCGGGGGGCAAGGACAACATCACCGCCGTCGTCCTGCGCGTGGCCGACGCGTGAGAACACGTCAGTGAAGGTGGGAGGGTCAACCTGGGGATCCCGGGTCATCCTCGCCTTACTGCGAAATCCCCGGATGTTGCGGTAGGGTGGGCCCTCCCGGTGGCGCTCCCATCGGGGCCTTTCCCCCTCTCGTCCGACATCGCAGCGCATGACGCACAGCCTCGCCGCTCGTCTGACCGCCGCCATCACGCTGGTCATCCTGGTTCTCACCGCGCTGTGCGTGACGTTCACGGGCGTCGTGCTGCGCTCCCGGATGGACGCGGAGCTGGCGCATTCCCTCCTCCAGGACGAGTCGGCCTGGAGCCGACTGGTGGCCCAGGAGGGCCGCACGTTGCGGGTCCTCTTGCGCAGCGCCGCGGCGAACGCCCGGCTGCGGGAGCTGTTGTCCGGCGCCACGGTGGATGCCGCCGCGCTCCAGGCCTTCGCCAAGGAGCAGCAGGCGCTGGTGTCGGTGGAGCTCTTGCTCATCACCCGGCCCGAGGGGGAGCTCCTCGCGGGCTCGTATGCGGGCGCGCTGCCCGCGCTGGCGGGGCTGGTGAAGTCCGGCGCGCCGGGCGTGCTCTTCGTGGGCGAGACGCCGTACTGGGCGGTGTCGCGGCCGGTGGAGGTGGAGGGGCGCGGCGTGGGGCACCTGGTGCTCGGGAGCCGGTTCGACGACGCGCCGCTGAAGGATTTGCGCAACCAGCGGGGGGTGGAGCT
This sequence comes from Myxococcus guangdongensis, assembly GCF_024198255.1. Classification (NCBI taxonomy): domain Bacteria; kingdom Pseudomonadati; phylum Myxococcota; class Myxococcia; order Myxococcales; family Myxococcaceae; genus Myxococcus; species Myxococcus guangdongensis. The sequence continues at coordinate 116,725 of NZ_JAJVKW010000002.1, read as the reverse complement.
GGTGCTGCATGCGGGCTCGCGGTTGGTGGCGCGCTCGGTGGACACGGTGTCGCCGGAGGCGTTGCTGGCGGCGGCGGACGAGGCGGAGGGGGAGGGGCGGGTGGAGGTGGAGGACTTGAGCTTCCGCGTGGCGCGTCAGCCGGTGGGTGCGGGGCTGGAGTTGTTGCTCGCGCGGGACGAGAGCACGGAGGCGTCACGCTTCACCACGGCGGTGGTGCTCATCGTCGGGTTGGGGTTGTTCACGGCGCTGGCGGCCGGCGGCGTCATCTTCCTGTTGGTGCGGCGGATGACGGGCCCCTTGCGGGAGCTGACGGCGGCGGCGGCGCGGGTGGTGGCGGAGGGGGACTTCCGGGGCACGTTGGAGGTGCACTCGCGGGATGAGATTGGTCAGCTGGCGTCGTCCTTCGCGGAGATGATGGTGCAGCTGCGCTCGCTGCTGATGGCGCTGAAGGGCTCGGCGGAGCAGCTGGAGGCCGCGGCGTCGCAGCTCACCGAGTCCGCGACGGTGCAGAACGAGGCGGTGTCCCAGCAGGCGGTGGCGCTGCACGAGACGCAGCTGGCGGCGCAGCAGCTCCAGGAGAGCTCGCGCGCGGCGGCCAAGCGGGTGGAGACGATTCAGCGCGAGGCGGAGAAGGCGAGCGGCTTCGGACAGGCGGGCGAGGCGGCGGTGTCCGGCAGCGTGGGTGGGCTCACGCACATCCGCTCGCACGTGGAGCAGATCGGCCGCACCATCTCCGAGCTGCATCAGCGCACGCGGCTGGTGGGCGACATCACCCGCACGGTGAAGGACCTGGCGGACCAGTCCAACGTGCTGGCGCTCAACGCGTCCATCGAGGCGGCGCGCAGCGGGGACCAGGGCCGGGCGTTCTCCGTGGTGGCGCGCAACATGCGCTCGCTGGCGGACCAGTCCGCGGGCGCGACGACGCGCGTGCAGGGCATCCTGGGCGACATCGGCCGGGCCATCTCGGACGCGGTGCGCATCAGCGAGGGTGGCGCGCGCGAGGTGGAGGGGGGCCTGGAGCAGGTGCGCGCGGCGGGAGAGAGCCTGCGCTCGCTGGCGGGCATCATCCAGAGCAATGGCCAGACGGTGAAGAGCATCTCGGACGCCGTGCGGCAGCAGGACGCGGGCATCGCGGAGCTGTTCGCCGCGCTGAGCTCCATGGCGGACGTGGCGGATCAGATTGTCGACCGCATGGCGGAGAGCGAGCAGGCCGCCATCCAACTCTCCGCCGCCTCGGGCGAGCTCTCCGCCATCGTCGGCCGCTACCAGATTTGAGCGGCCTGTTGGATGGGGCGAGGGGCTCGTCCCTGTCGCCCGCTCGGTGCGTCGAGGCGTGAGGCCGCCGACATGGGGCGCGTGGGTGAGCCTCGGGCTGCTCGACGCGAAGGTCCGTCGGATGAGGCCGTGGGGCGAGGCCGGGATGAGAGGCTCGTCGCTTGTTGCCCACCCCAGGCGTCGAGGCGTGAGGCCGCCGACAGGTGAGAACTTCGGCGAGCCATGGGCCGCCTGATGCTCGACGGACTCGAGGCCCCCCTGGGTGAGCGGGGGGCCTCTGCGCGGGCGCTCAGCCCAGCTCGCCGCCGTCGATGGCGTGCGCCGCGCCGGTGATGGCGCCCGCGGCGTCCGAGGCGAGGAACAGGCACAGCGCGGCCACCTCCTCCGGCTGGACGATGCGGCCCATCGCGTTCATCGACGCGAGCGCCTCGCGCGCCTGCTCACCGCTGCGGCCCGTCGTCTGCGTAATCGCCGCCGTGGCGTTGGAGAACATGTCCGTCTCCACCCAGCCCGGATTCACCGCGTTCACGGTGATGTTCTTCTTGGCGTACTCCACCGCGAGCGCGCGCGTCAGGCCCAGCAGCGCGTGCTTGGACGCGCAGTACGCGGACGTGTACTTCATGCCCCGCACCGCGGCCATGGAGCCGATGTTGATGACGCGGCCGCCGCCCTCCTTGGCCATGGCGGGCATCAGCTCCCGACAGAGGATGAAGGGCGCCGTCACGTTGATGGCCATCACCTTCGCCAGGTCTTCCGTGCGCGTCTTGGTGAGCGGCGCGGACACGGTGATGCCCGCGTTGTTCACCAGCACCCGGGGCGTACCCTCCGCGAGGATGGTCTTCGTCGCGGCCATCAGCGCCTCCTCGCTCGCCACGTCCACGACGAGCGGCCGGACTCCCTCGCCGCCCTCCTTCGCGAGCGCCTCGAGGGCATCCGCCGCGCGGGCCAGGGCCCAGACGCGATAGCCCTCACGCGCGAAGGACAGCGCCACGGCGCGGCCGATGCCCCGGCTCGCACCCGTCACCACCACGGTCTTCTGGGTCGTCGTCATGGCGCGCGAGCCTAGCGCCCCCGGCCTCGACAGGGGCACGTCTTCGCACCCGCTTGCGCAAGCCCGTCATTGCCAACAAGCCCCTCGCCCCGTTTGACGCTCCCCGAGGCGGGCACTAGGACGGCGCCATGGCACGTGCGGACATCACGGACTTGTTCCGGCTCGACGACCTGCTGTCCCCCGAGGAGAAGGCCGCGCGCGACACCGTGGCTGCCTTCGTGGACCGCGAGGTGCTCCCCATCATCGGCGGCCACTTCCGCGACGGCACCTTCCCCGTCCACCTCATCCCCCAGCTCGCGGAGATGGGCGTGCTGGGCGCGAACCTGCAAGGCCACGGCTGCGCGGGGATGAACACCGTCAGCTACGGCCTCATCCTCCAGGAGCTGGAGCGAGGGGACTCCGGGCTGCGCTCCTTCGCGTCCGTGCAGGGCTCGCTGTGCATGTTCCCCATCCACGCGTACGGCAGCGATGAGCAGAAGGCGCGCTTCCTGCCGGCCATGGCGCGAGGCCAGGCCATCGGCTGCTTCGGCCTCACCGAGCCGGACTTCGGCTCCAACCCGGGCGGCATGCGCACCCGCGCGCGCAAGGACGGCGACGACTACGTCCTCAACGGCACGAAGACGTGGATTACCAACGGCGCCATCGCGGACGTCGCCATCGTCTGGGCGAAGACGGACGACGGCGGCCCCGAGTCCGTCCGCGGCTTCCTCGTGGAGAAGGGCATGCCCGGCTTCAGCGCGCGGGACATCCCCGGCAAGTTCTCCCTGCGCGCGTCCATCACCAGCGAGCTGTCCTTCCAGGACGTGCGCGTCCCCGCGCGCAACGTGCTGCCCGGCGTGGTGGGCCTGCGCGGTCCGCTGTCGTGCCTCAACAACGCGCGGCTGGGCATCGCCTTCGCCGTCACCGGCGCCGCCATCGCCTGCTTCGAGGGCGCTCGCGAGTACGCGCTGTCACGCGCGTCGTTCCACGGCAAGCCGGTGGCCGGCTACCAGCTCACGCAGGAGAAGCTGGCGGACATGCTCCAGGACATCGTCAAGGCGCAGCTGGTGGGCCTGCGCGTGGCGCGCCTCAAGGACGAGGGCAAGGTGACGCCCGTCATGGTGAGCCTGGCCAAGCGCAACAACGTGAAGAGCGCGCTGGAGATTGCCCGCGTCGCGCGGAGCATCTACGGCGCCAATGGCATCACCGACGCGTACCCGCCCGTGCGCCACATGCTGAATCTGGAGTCCGTGTTCACCTACGAGGGCACCCACGAGGTGCACACGCTGGTGCTGGGCAAGGCCATCACCGGCCTCGACGCGTTCGACTGAAAGGCCGCCGCGCCGGGCGCCTCCCCTCGACCCGATGGGAAGAGGGGAGGGCCTCGTGCGCTCTGAAGGGGCCTGACGTCAGCCCGGGTTCTCGCCGCCCTCGGGCTTGGGCGTCTCGGTGGAAGCCTCGGCCTCGACGGGCGCCGTGGCCTCGGTCGCGGCCTCCGCCTCGGCGGCCTCGCCGCCCTCGGCCTCGGGCTCGTCGGAGACCTCGGGCGCGGTGCCAGCGGCCTCCGCCGCCTGCTGCGCCTTGAGCTCCTCGTCGTTCATGAAGCCGATGGGGCTGTCCTTCCGGTTGAGGAAGCGCACCGCCTTCTTCGAGAGCGCGAACATCTGCTCGGCCGCCGCGGCCGGCACCAGCGCGTGCTCGATTTGGGCGGGGTCCGGACGCTCCACCACGCCGAGCTCGCCGTCCTCCAGCCGCTTGGCCTGCTCCGGCGTCAGCTCCATCCGGCGCAGCTTGCCCTTGCGGGTCATGAAGTAGAACGCCGTCTCGCCCGGCTCCTGGGCCACCTGCGAGCCCATCACCAGCTCGCGCAGCGCCTTGTCCAGCTCCACCTGACGCTTGGACTCCGCGCGCTGGTAGGCCTTGGAGCCCGGCATGGGGGGCAGCTTCGGGATGGGCCGCTCGGGCGGAGCGGAGGAGGGCGGACGGCCGTGCTGGGGCGCGCCGCCGCCGCTCGGACGGAACGCGCCACCGCCACCACCGCCGCTCGGACGGAACGAGCCGCCGCCGGGACGACCGCCACCGGGCCTGCCACCGCCGCCACCGGGACGACCGCCACCCTCGCGGGGAGGCCGCTCCTCACTCCGCGCCGGAGGACCACCGGATGTCCGGTTGTCATCACGCCGGGGTGGGGGACGGTTGCCGCCTGGACGTCCGCCGTCCTGGGACGAGGGCCTCCGGGCTTCCGCCTGGCTGGCCGCCGTATCAGCCTTCTTGGACTGTTCCTCGGTGACGAGGCCCGCCTTCAACAACTTGTCGCGCAGGTTCTGCATGAGATGGGCGTTCTATCCCTTGCACGGCCGCACGCAAGCCGCAGCTTGCCGCTCCTGTACGCGCCACGTAACTTGCCGCCCCCGTGGTACCCCCTCCGGAGGAGTCGTGAGCCGTTCCAGGAAGTCCGCCTTCATCTTCGCCGTGGCATTGGCGGCCTCGGGCTGCTCGGACCCGGTCGACAAGGCGGCCAAGGCCCGCATCTTCTCCCCCGAGGACCCGCCCAAGGTGGTGGCCTCGGCCCAGCAGAAGCTGCCGCCGGAGGATGTCGCGGACAACCCCCAGGTGGCGCGCCGCATCCTCGGCATGGACGCCGCCGAGGTGACCGAGCGTCTGGGACCCCACCGCTACCAGGCCACCCTCGGCTACGAGTGGACCTCCGCCGAGTCCAACCCGGTGAAGCTCACCGAGACGCGCACCTTCCGCGCCGGCGCGGGCGGGGTCAGCGGGGACTTCCACGGCGTGCTGGAGAACTCGAGGGACCAGGGCCTGGAGGTGATGCGCGTCGCGGGGCAGGTGTTCGCCCGCAACCGGTACGGCCCGTTCCGTCAGCGTCTGCGCGACCGCGGCATGGCCGAGCGCACCCGCGCGGAGCTGACCGGCGCCATCCGCGACTTCGACAGCCTGTTCCAGGGGCGGCTCAAGCTGTCGCCCCAGGGCACCGTCACCTATGAGGGGCGCACGGCGTGGCGCTACCAGGTGACGCTGGCCCCGGCCTCGGAGGGGGATGCCTCCCGGCCGCTGCCCACGCTGTTGCAGCCCAGGAACGGGGCGGACGAGACGACCCGTCGCCGGGGGAACTTCTTCGCCCACCGGCTGCCGCGCTCGCTGGACGGCGAGGTGCTGGTGGATGCGGTCACGTCGGTGGTCCTCAAGGCGCGGCTGGACGGGCGCATCGGCGTGCCGTCGGAGAAGACGCCCGAGGCGGCGGAGCTGCGCATGACGCTGGAGGCGGCCCTGTCCGAGGTGGGCAAGGACCAGAAGCTGGCGCCTCCCGAGAGCTTCCTGCCCGACGCCGACAAGCCGCAGGGCATCGCCGACGCGTTGGACCGCTTCGGCATCGAGCGCGCCAAGCCCGAGGGCGCCAAGAGCTCGACGACGGGGGAGGCTCCTCCGGAGCCCGAGGACGAGGGCGGCGGCGAGTAAGCCCCGTGCGGGGCGCCCTCGTGGCGCCCCACGCAGTCCTCCGGAAGCCCAGGCGTGGAGGTGGGTGACGCCTCCGCCTGGGCCCGGTTCGAGTGGAGCGCGCGCCCGGACCCTCGCGTCATGTGGCCCCTGCCGCGCGCCGCTCCGACGTCCGCTCGCCTGCCCTGACGGCTCCGCCCGGACGCATGCGTCAGGACAGCGCCGAGGCGATTCAACTCCTTGTTTTCACTCGGGTTGTTCCGTGGCGTGTGGCTTGCTTTTCCGCCCGGCCATGCGTCGTCTCCGCCCCCTCCTGGCCTGCCTCTGCGGGCTGCTCGCGTCCCGCGTCTGGGCGCAGCCACCCGCCCGGAGCCTGGGCGTCACCGTGTTCCCGGTGGGGGCGTATGTCCTGTCGGACACGGAGGGCGGCCGCGAGACGGGCTACAGCGCGGGACTGGCCTGGAGCTATCGCCGGGAGGCGTCCCTCCTCGAAGTGGGCGGCCACGTGGCCTCCAGCCGCCAGCTCACCGAGGCGACGCCCATGTCCCTGCGAATCACGCCCCCGGGGCCCCGACGGGTGCGCCCCTACCTGGGCCTGGGGCTGAGCCTGATGGTGGCCCACGCGCCGAGGGAGGAGGGGGCGACGCGGACCCTCCAACTGGGAGCGGAGCTGTGCGGGGGCTTCGACGTGGAGCTGGGCCGCGGGCTCTTCCTCTCCGCCGAGGCCCGCTACCAGAACTTCTCCGCCACCGGGTCCCCCTTCACCGGGGCGCGACAGGCGCTCTCGTCCGGGTTCCTGGGGCTGGGAATGCACCTGTAGCACCCTCGCGCTACAGGGCAGGCCCAACCTGTTGGAAGAAAATTTGCGCCAACTCTTGCGTCCTCTACAATCCTCGTCGGTTGCGGCCCAGACGCGTCCGACATGCTCGGAAGTTCAGTGGGCTGTACAGCAAGGGAGCGGAGATGGAGCGCAAGGTCGGGAGTAGTACGGTGACGGCCAAGGAGGTCAAGGCGGCGCTGGAGAAGACGCGCACGCTGTCGGCCGAGGAGGAGAAGGTGCTGCGCATGCGGCACGGCGCCGACGCTTCCAGTACGCAGGCCCCGCTTCCGCGGGCCGCCGGGGACAACGAGGAGCTGGGCGACGAGCTGCTCTTCATCGAGATGCAGCTGATGAAGGCCATGCGCGCTCGCGCCGCGGCCAAGACGCCCGCCACGAAGGCGGCGGCGCCCGCCGCGCCGCGTGCTCGCGAGACGGCCGCCAACCCGACGAAGGACAAGATTGTCCGGGCGCTGCGCAAGAAGAAGTAGTCGCTCGCGCGGTCACCACTACCGGTTGAGGATGGCCACGAGGCGCTCCCCCGCCTCGGGCAGCGCCAGCGGCGTGCCCGAGATTTCCGTGGCCAGTCCCTCCGCATCATCGGTTCCACCCCGCGCGTACAGCCCCTTGAGCCAGGTGGCGGCGGGCGGGTTCCGCCAGAAGTCCTCGTTGAAGCGCTCGGTGAGGCGCGCGGTGAGCCGGGCCTCCAGCGCCCACGCTCGCAGGTAGTGCGCCACGTAGAGTTGCGGGTCCACGTCCGACAGGAAGAAGCCGGGATGGGGCTCGGCGAAGAGGGCGCGGCGCTGACCGTCGGAGTATTCGTCCGCGCGCTCGGTGGACGCGCCCTTGCGGCTCAGGGACAACTCGTAGGACAGCTTCGCGCAGTGGCGCCGCAGCACGGCCAGGGCCTGGAACGCGGCCAGCCTGGCCGTGTCGCGCGCGAGCACCGGGCCCAGGCCCAGGTAGCGCTTGAGCCACTCGGGGGACAACAGCAGGCGCTCGAACACGGCGGCGTGGGCCTCGGTGATGCCCGCGTCGCCCAGCCGGCGCAGCTCCATGGGCAGCGTCGCGGACACGTGCGCGCGGTGCTGCGCGTGGCCCATCTCGTGGAGCAGGCTGCCCAGCGCGTCCAGTCCGCCGCGCGGCTGGAGCACCAGTCGGATGTCGTCCGGCACGCGCACGGTGACGACGAAGGGGCGCGAGGACTTGCCGGGGCGGTCCTCCTCGTCCAGCCGGATGCGGCCGTCCGCGTGCGGCGTGAGGCCCCACTCGCCCAGCCAGCGCACCATCGCGGGCCAGGCGTCCTCACGGCGCAGGTGCTCGTCCATCCAGGGGGCCAGGAGCGCGGCCTGCACGTCGTGTCGGCGCGCGTCGCCGCCGGGCAGGGGACGCAGCAGCGGGTCCACCTTCTTGAGCACGTACGCGAGGACATCGCGGTATGCGTCCTCGGTGCGACGGAGCGTCTCGTCCGCGGCCTTGGCGAGGTCGGCGTAGGCGATGCCGGTGACGTCCTGGCGCAGCGCGGGGTAGTCGGCGGCGTCCAGGCGCTCGGCGGCGTGGAGGGCGGCGTCGCGGCGGTCTCCATGGGGGCCGCGTTGCTCCCAGAGGAAGTTGCCCACGGCGCGCTCCAGTCCGGCGCGGCGCGCGCGGCGGGGCTCGCGGGGGAGCCGGCTGAGGGCCTCCGTGAAGGCGTAGGTCTGATCGTCGACGGTGAGCACCGCCTTGCCCTCGATGTCGGCCACGGCCCTGGCGGCGCGGGCGGCGAGCGCCTCCTCGACGTGGGTGGCCACCAGCTCGCGCAAGAGCTGGATGCGGCGCACGGCGAGGGTGTCGTCCTTGGCGCGGGCCTTGGCGAGCGCCTCGTTGGCGGCGACGAAGGTGTCCGGCGAGGACAGCTCGGGGAAGGAGGCGTGGAGGCTGGGGGGCTCTGATGAGAGCCCGGCGCCGTGGCGATACTGAAGCGTGGCCAGCTCGGCGAGGAAGTCGTCCAGCCGCGTACGCACCGAGTGAAGGGGGCGGTCCATGGGGTCGCGCAAGCTAACAGGGGACGTGCTCGCCAGGGGGAACAGGTGAGGGGCCCTGGTGGCTCGTGGACCTGGCGGGAGGGCCTTGTGGTGGGCCGCGCCTTTCTGTAGCGAGCGGGCTGGAAGTGAGGTGCCGCGAGTGAAGCGTCGGACATTCCGGGTGGAGGGCACAGGGCGCGCCGTGGCGGAGGCGGTGGCCGGGGAGCTGGGGCTGCCCGAGGAGCAGGCGCGGGAGCTGGTGCAGGTGGGCGCCGTGTACGTGGGCGGCAAGCGCTGCCGCGACGCGAAGTTGCGGCTGACGTCCGGGCAGGTGGTGGCGGTGGTGCTGGAGGAGGGCGGGACGAGCTCGCTGGCCCAGGCGCCCCAGGCCCCCACGTTCCGGGTCCTCCATGAGGACTCCGAGGTGCTCGCGGTGGACAAGCCGGCGGGGCTCCCCGCGCAGCCCACGGAGGCGCGCGTGGGCGGCAACCTGGTGGACCAGGTGAGCCGGTACCTGGGGCGCGAGGCGGGGCTGGTGCACCGGTTGGACCGCGAGACGTCCGGGGTGACGGTGTTCGGCAAGTCGGCGCGGGCGACGTCCGCGCTGGCGGCGGAGTTTCGCGAGGGTCGTGCGCGCAAGCGCTACGTGGCGGCCACGGGGCCGGGGCTGCCCGGGTCGGGCGTGGTGGACCTGCCGTTGTCCAAGGACCCGTCGCGTCCGGGGCGGTGGCGGGCGAGCCGGGCCGCCAATGGGGTGCCCGCGCTGACGTACTTCCGCACGCTGTATGCCGGGCCGGAGTTCTGCGTGGTGGAGCTCTTGCCGCACACGGGTCGCACGCATCAGCTGCGCGCGCACCTGACGGCGTTGGGGGCGCCGATTCTGGGGGACTCGCGCTATGGCGGCGCGGCGAGGGCGGCGGGGACGGAGGCGGGGCGCTGCCTGTTGCATGCGCACGCGCTGGAGTTGGCCCATCCGGACACGGGGCGGACGCTCGCGGTGGAGGCGCCGGTGCCCGAGGACCTGCTGCGCTTCTTCACCCTCGCGGGTGTGGCGGTGCCGAGCGGCGCGGTGCCAGAGAAGTAGACGGACGGGTGGCTCAGGAGGCGGGGGCTCTCGATGAAGCGGGCGTGGAAGAGCTGTTCGAGGGAGTTCAGGCTGTTGATCCACCGCGCATAGGACTGGAGGGGCTCACCGGCTGGTCGTCCCGGAAGCGCTCCACGGCGGTGCCCACGCCGACGCGCCCGGGCTCAGCTTCCAGGGCGCGGACGCGGGTCTCGAGGCGGTGGGGGAGGGCTTCGTCGTCGGCGTCCATCCGGGCGACGTAGGGGGAGGTGGCTTGCCGGAGGCGAGTCCCGGGCGGCCAGGTCCTCCAGGACGGAGCGGGTGGCGTCGGTGGAGCCGACGTCGATGGCCAACAGCTGGAGGTCCTGAAGGGTGCCGTCGAGCAGGCTCTGGGCGGCGCGGGCCACGGTGGCCTCGGCATTTCGAGCGGGAAATAGGACGGTAACAGCCGGGATGGCCGTCGTTGTGTAGACTGCCGCACCCATGGGTGGCGTGAGAAACGGCAAGGGCGCCGGAACGCCGGAGCCCGCGGCCGTCCGACAGGAGGTGCCGCGAGCCGGCATGCTCGACGTCGGGTCGACGGATGATGCGGCGGAAGGGGTGGCTCGCCACTTCCGGGCCGCCGCGCGCTGGCTGCGCGAGGGCTCCGCCTCCCGCGCGTTCGAGGAGCTGACGACCGCCCGCCGCACCCTGCCGATGACACCGCGCCTGGCCGCCGCGCTGGTGCGCTTCGGGCGATTGGCGGGGTCTGAAACTGTTGCCATCGGGTTGCTGGAATCCGTGCCGCCCACCGAGTCCGCGGAGGTCCGGCTCGCCGTGCGCCGACAGCTCGCGCGGTTGTTGCGCAAGACGGGGCAGGGGACCCGCGCGGTGGCGGTGCTCGATGCGCTGACGTGGGAGTTCCCGGACGAGCGCCGTGCGCGGCGGATCCTGGAGGCGCTTCGCGCGAAGAGCACGAAGGCGGCCGCCGCGCCCGTGGGGAGCGTGCTGGAGAAGCTGCCGACGAAGAAGTCGGGCGCGCAGGGCGTGTCCATCTGGGAGGAGGACGAGGTCGACTACCACGCGGCGACGGTGGTCGACACCTCGGGCGTGGCTCCGAGGGTGACGCCGGTGGCTGTGCCGCCGCGCTCGCTGACGATGGAGTTGTCGCGGGTGGAGTTCGAGGTGGAGGGGCCGCCCCTGGGACTGGAGACGTCCGGGGGGCGGGGGCTCGGGAGTGAACCGGAGGCGCCGACCACGGTGGAGCTTGGGGCTGCTCGGGGGCTGGAGGTCGATCCTCGGGAGCGCACGGCTTCGTCAGGGAGTGGTGGAGCCGTGCCGTGGGATGTGACGCCGACGGAGTCGGTGGCGTCCGCGCGGATTTCGGCGGAGGTGGGTGAGGCGTCGGCGGTCGCGGTTGCGCCGCGTGAGGGGACGGAGGGCGCGCGGGCCTCGGTGGCTACGATTGGCGCGTCGGTCGAGGGTTTGCCGAGCGCGGATGCATCGGTGGCGCATGCGCGGGCTGCGGCCGAGGTGGGTGACGCGTCGGCGGTCGAGGGTGTGTCGCGTGCGGATGCGTCGGTGGCGCACGCTCGGGCTTCGGTGACGACGAGTGGCGCGTCGGTCGAGGGTTTGCCGCGTGCGGATGCGTCGGTGGCGCATGCACGGGCTTCGGTGACGACGAGTGGCGCGTCGGTCGAGGGCGTGTCGCGTGCGGATGCGCCAGTGGCGCATACACGGGCTTCGGTGACGACGAGTGGCGCGTCGGTCGAGGGCGTGTCGCGTGCGGATGCGTCAGTGGCGCATACACGGGCTTCGGTGACGACGAGTGAGACGTCGGTCGAGGGCGTGTCGCATGCGGATGCATCGGTGGCGCACGCGCGGGCTTCGGCGGAGGTGAGTGAGGCGTCGGCGGTCGAGGGTGTGTCGCGCGAGAGGGCGGAGGACGCGCGGGCTGCGGTGACGACGAGTGAGTCGTCGGTGGTCGAGGGTGTGTCGCGTGAGGGGATGACGGGCGCGCGGGCTTCGACGCCGACGAGTGAGTCGTCGGTGGTTGAGGGTGTGCCGCGTAGGGGGACGGAGGGTGCACGGGCTTTGGTGGGAGAGGGCGCGGCCACTCGTGAGCTGACAGACGTGGCCGCCGCGCCGCTTGTCAGCACGGAACCGAGCGTGAGCCGTACGGATGCGCTGGCCCTGCCTCTTGGTGATGAGTCGGGCTCGTTGCGCACGACCGTGGAGATGAACGCGACCTCGGAGTCCGGGAGCGCGACGGTGGCTCTCCGTGTGGATGCGGTTCCCGGTGATTCGTCGAGTGCACCCGCGGAGTCAGGGAGTGCACCGCGTGATAGCCGTGAGGAGGTGGCCCTCCGTGGATTGTCGAGTGCGACCTCGGAGTCGGGGCTCGCGCCGCGTGATAGCCGAGCGGACGCGGCTCCCGGTGATTCACCGAGTGCAACCTCGGAGTCGGGGATTGCGGCGCGTGATCGCCGAGCGGAGGTGGCCCTCGGTGATTCGTCGAGTCCAACCGCTAGTGCTGAGCGCGCGACGGCCGCGGGCCGAGCGGATGCTCCCCTCGGTGACTTGTCGACGAGCGCAAGCGCGACGGCCGCGGGCGGAGCGGATACGCCTCCCGATGACTCATCGAGCGCCGACTTGTCTGCCGGGAGTGCGAGGGTCGCTGACCGAGTGGACGCGGCCCCCAGTGCTTCGCCAGGTGCGACTGCCGTGGCCGAAGCGAACGGTGGTCGTGCGAACGAGACTGCCGACGATGTGTTGAGGGCTGACGCTGCCGTTTCAAACGTGGCTGGCAGCGCTCGAACGGACGCGCCCCTCGGTGCTGTGTCGGGTGCGACCGGCACGGGTGGGCAGGGCTTTGGCCGAGCCGTGACGCCCGTCGATGACTCGTCGTCCGCGGTTTCGACTGCTGGGACCGAGTCGAGCAGCGACCGCGCGAGTAACACCTCGGGAGCTGTACCGAGGGCGTCTTCCTCCGTGGAACGTGAGGTCGTCGCTGGTGGAGCGGATGTGCCTGCCAGCGATTCGTCGAGCGCGTCCGCTGCCGCCGGAAGTGGAGCGCACGTCGGCGAGAGCTCCGCGGTGGCCGAGTCCGCAGCGGGCACGCATTCGACGGAGGAACGGCACACCGAGCCACGGACATCTCCTGGGGCGTCTGGTTCGAGGTCTCTCGACTCGAACGGTCCTGCCGTCATCGACGGAAGCTGGTCGGAGGATGAGTCCTCGACGGATGCCGCCGAAGGAGCCGCGCGTCCTCTGCTGGAGGCACCTCCCTCCGAGACCGACCTGCCCGCGAAGACCCTGGTCGAGATGCCAGCGGTCCGCCTGGGCGACCTCTCGGTTCCGTGGAACGACGCTCCCGGCGAGCGGGCACAGCCTCCCCGGTCCCCGGCTCCGACCAGGCCCGCTCCGTCGAAGGGAAGCCCGGCGGTTTCGGCGCCTCCCGTCCTCCAGCCCGTATCGACGGAGCCCTCCGCGAGAGCTGCTGGCCCCACTCGAATCGAGGACGCTCCGCGCTCGGAGACGACGGAGGTTCCTCTCGCGGACCTCCTCGCCGCACTCGGGCGCGCATCCGCGGGCGGCGAGAACGCGGGTCGAGCGGTGCCTGCTCCGGCAGGAGCCAGCCCCACGGCGCCGCCACGCTCGGGACGTCCTGGCTCGGGTGAGCACGTCCACGGCGAGGACACGGAGGAGTGGGCGCACTCCCAGAAGCTGGAGGCTCAGTTCATCGCGCGGCGTGCGTGGAAGGAGCTGGCCCAGCTCTATCTCAAGCGAGCGGACCGGGCGAAGGACCCCGCGATGCGCGCGGAGGCGCTGACGCGACTCGCGGAGGTGATGGAGACCGAGCTCCAGGACCCCGCGGGCGCCGCGCGCATGTACGGCGAGATTGTCGAGCTGACGGGAGACCGTGTCGCGCTTCGTGAGCAGGTCCGGCTGTTGGCCTCTCGGGGCGATGCCTCGCTGGTCCGCCGCGCGCTCGACGAGGCCATCCAACGTGCGCGAACCGGACGGGCGCGTGCGACGGCGCTGCTGACGCGGGGCGAGCGCTGGCTGCACATGGGCGAGATTCAGAAGGCCCGCGCGGACTTCGAGGCTGCGGAGGCGCTGGTGCCGGGGATGGTGCCCGCGCTTTCGGGGCTGCTCCTCTGTGTCGAGAGCGAAGAGCGATTCTCGCTGGCGTCTCGTCTTCGGACGGTGCTCGCGGGATTGCAGCGTCGGACGCCCGATCGGGCCGAGGCGCTGCGGGTGCTCGCGCGCACCGCCGAGGAGCAGTTGCGGGACTCTCAGCTGGCGCAGTGGGCCTGGAGTGAGGTGCTCGCCGAGAACCCCGAGAGCGAGCAGGCCCGGGAGCGGCTCCTGTGGCTCGCGCGCGAGTTGGGGGACACGAAGTCCCTGGAGCAGCTCTTGCGCGCGCAGCTGGCTCGGGAGTCGAGAGGGCCCGCGGCGCGACAGGCGCGACTCGAGTTGATGGCCACGCTGGAGGCCGCCGGGGACGCGGAGGCCGCGCTGGGGGAGCTTCGCCAGGCGGTGCGCTTCGAGCCGGGGCACAAGGAGGCGTGGCTCCTGCTCGTGGAGCGTCTGTGGGCGCGTGGCAATCAGGGAGAGGCCGCGTGGGCGCTCGAGCATGCGGCCACCGCGACCGAGGACGAGCTCGAGCGGGAGCAGACGTGGGAGCGACTGGCGCGGTTGTGGCGCGACTCGCTCGGCAACCCGGAGCGGGCCCAGGTCTATGCGCGGCGCGCGGAGGGATTGCGGCTGGCTCGTGAGGAGCGGGAAGCGGCGCTGCCGCCGCCCGAGCCACCTCGCAGCGCGACGCCTCGTCGAGAGCCCAGTGGGTCCAGGTCTCCGCTGGCCCCTTCGCCCGCGAAGTCGACGTCGCTCGTGGCGGCGGGCGGAGACCTGTCCGAGGAGATCACCTCGAGCTCCGACCCCAATGTCCCTCCGGGCCAGGGGAGCGTCGAGGCGACGAGCATCGCGCCTCCTCGAGGCGACCGGACGACAGGGCCTTCGGCGAGTGGTGCTCGTGGTGCGTCAGGGACATCCGCCGCGCGCGCCGAGCCGCATGCGGGCGCCGCTGGAGTTCCCGCTGGAGCACAGGGCGTACGGGGCGAGAGGTCCGCGCTGCCCCCTGGAGCGAATAGCCCGAGTGCCAGGGGCGAGAAGGGCGCGCCGCTCAACGCTGCGACAGCGTCGGGTGCGAACAGCCCGGGCCCGCGAGCTGGGAAGGCCGCGCCGCTCGCCGACGCGCTACCCGCCAACGCTTCATCTCCGCGCACGGAGCGGGCGCATCCGCCCTCCAGTGTCGCGCCCACCAGTGCGGCTCGTACGGAGAAGCCTGTTCCCGCAGGGCATGCTTCGGCTCCTCGCACGGAGAAAGCTCTTCCCACGGGTGCAGCGCCCGGCAACGCGCCTCGTGCGGAGAAGCCCGTTGGGTCCGCGGATTTCGCGCCCGGCAATGCCTCGGCTCCGCGCGCGGAGAGAGCTCCTCCGCCCACCGGTGCGGCTCGTACGGAGAAGCCCGTTCCGCACTCTGTGGGGGCAGCTCCTGGCAACGCAGCTCGCACGGAGAAGCCTGCCCCATCTGCGGGTGCAGCCCCTGGCAACGCAGCTCGCACGGAGAAGCCTGCCCCATCTGCGGGTGCAGCCCCTGGCAACGCAGCTCGCACGGAGAAGCCCGCTCCAGGTGCCGGCGCTGTGTCCGGCAATGTGCCGCGCGATGAGCGGCTTGTTACAGATGCAGGCGCCGCGCCCAGCAATGCGTCTCGTAATGAGAGGTCCGTTCCAGTTGCCGGTGCAGCATCAGGCAATGCGCCTCGCACGGAGAAGCCCGCGCCCTCCGTCGGCGCCGCCCCTGGCAACGCCTCTCGCACGGAGAAGCCCGCGCCCGTCGCCGGTGCCGCGCCCGCCAACGCATCTCGCACGGAGAAGCTCGTTCCGGCTGGGGACGGTACCCCTGGCAACGCCTCTCGCACGGAGAAGCCCGCGCCCTCCGTCGGCGCCGCACCTGGCAACGCATCGCGCACGGAGAAGCCCGCTCCGGCTGGGGGCGGTGCCCCTGGCAACGCATCGCGCACGGAGAAGCCCGCGCTCGCCGCCGGTGCCGCGCCCGCCAACGCATCTCGCGGAGAGAACCTCGCGCCCCGCGCCGCGAAGCCCGCGCCCCCCGGTGCCCGCCCGGAGAAGCCCGCGCCGCCAGTCCTCGCTCGCGTGGAGAAGCCCGTGCACCGCGAGGACAGTCTCGCCGCGCTCGGTCCCGAACTCGAACGTCCCGCCCCTTCGGGCTCCACGGTCGTCTTCGGCGAGAACGCCCCCACGCCTCGCGCGGACCCTCAGCCCCGCGCGCCCCGAGGCGAGAAGCCCCGAGCTCCGAGCCCCGCGCGCCCCCCGGAGCCACAGCCCCGAGGTGGCAAGGCCATCGACCTCATGAGCGGCGGCGCCGTGGACCTCGAAGCTCCGCCCGTGCCGGAGACACGCATCATCTCCTGGGAGGCCCCGCCGGGCCGCATGGACCCCGTGCGCCGCGTCCACCGCGCCAACCGCCCCGAGGGCACCGCCGCCGGCCCCGCTCCGGGCCGCACGTTCATCGCGAAGCCCCCGCCGCCCGCCGCCCCGCTCGTCGGCGCCGCCGAGACCCGCGAGAACCCCATCGTCCCCGAGCCGGCCCCCGCCTCGGACACCGAGCCCGAGGTCTTCCGCCAGCTCCGCGAGCGTCCGCTCGACACCGCCACCTACGAGCAGCTCGCCGACTTCTTCGACACCCGAGGCGACGCCCCGCGCGCCGTCCTCATGCGCGAAATCGTCGAGGCCCTCGCCGGCCGCGACACGCCCGCGCCCCGCCTCCAACGTCCGCCCCTCACCGGCGACGAGCGCGCGGGCCTGCGTCACCCAGGTCTGCGCACCGCTTCGGGCGAGCTGCTCGCCTGCTCCGGCATCGCCCTGTGCCGCCTCTTCCCCGCCCAGGGCCGCGCCGCGGACGCCTCCGAGCCCCTGCGCGCCGTCGCCGGACCCGGCGCACCCGCCGTCCTCGACGCGCTCCACACCTCCGCGCGCATCCTCGCGATGAACCTGCCGGAGCTCGTCCTCGCCGACGACGACGGCCCGCCCTTCACCGCCGTCCACACCGACAAGCCGCGCCTGCTCGTGGGCCGCGCCGCCATCCGCCAACCCCTGCCCGCCGCGGAGCTGCGCTTCCACGCGGGCCGCGCGCTCCTGTCCCTCTCCCCGGACCTGCTCGCCCTGCGCGCGCTCAAGGGCGCCCAGCTCCTGCGCGCCCTCGCCCTGTTGTCCACCGTCCTCAAGGACCCCAAGGACCCCAGCGCCGACGCGCGGCTCGTGCGCGACTCGCTGTCCCCGCGCGCGCTGGAGCGCACCCTCGAGCTGCTCGAGCCCGGCACCCGCGACTTCAACGCCTCCGCGCTCGCGGACGCCGCGCGCGACTCCGCCAACCGCGCGGGCCTGGTGGCCTGCGGTGGCGTGGGCCCCGCCGTGACGGTGATTCGCTCCCGCCGCTCCCAGGACTCGGAGCTGGTGGAACTCCTTCGCTTCGCCGCGTCCGAGCGCTACCTCGCGCTGCGCGGCCCCTCGCGCTGAAGCCTCAGTTCACCTGCAGGCGGATGGTGAGCGCCAGCATCCGGCTCTTCTCACCACCCAGCTCGTGCCGGTACGCGATGTCCAGGCCGCCGCCCTGCTCGGTCATGAAGCCCAGGCCCGTGCTCACCCGCGACGTGCGCGTGAAGCCGTCATACGAATAGCCGGCCCGAATCGGCACCTGCATCCCCAAGAGGTACTCCGCGCCGCCCGCGTACGTGAGCGTCGTCTTGTCGTCCGTCTCGAAGTCCGCGCGCACGTCACCGGCCAGCGTCAACATCCCCGACATGATGCCGATGTGGCCCGTGTAGTAGCGCGACAGCTCCACGTTCTCGGTGTTGATGAGGTTGTGCCCGGACACGCCGGCCACGAACGACTGCGACAGCCGCATCAGCAGGCCCGTGTCCACTGTCACCGAGTTGGCATATCGCCCCATGCCGCTCATGCGCAGGTACCGCGCCACCCCACCAATCAGGATGCCCGGGGTCAGCGGGAACCCCACGCCCAGCGAGCTCAGATGCGCGGTGGTGCGAGCGCCTCCCCGGCCCAGGCTGACCCAGTGGTAGTCCACCCCCATGGCCAGCTTGCTGGTGGCTCCGTCGATGACGGAGATGCCCAGCATGCCCTCCTTGAGCGCCGTGTCCCACGCGCCCGTGCCCTCGAAGCGGTAGGCCGGCCACAGCGCCATGGCGGCCGGGTTGCCCAGCACCGCCTCCGTGCCCAACCCCAGGGCCCGGTACGCGCCCCCCATGCCATAGGCGCGCGCGCTCATGATGTCCCTCAGGTCTTCGGAGGGCTGGGCGGAAGCGGCGGTGGAGACACACACGGCCAACAACAGGACGACGGGACGGAGCGACATGGGAGGTCCATCCTAACCAGCTTGATGGGGGGGAAGGGCGCCAATAGATTCGCTGCCCTCATGTCCGCCAACACACCGAAGGCAGAGTCCCTCATCCGCAAGTGTGTCATCCCGGCAGCCGGGCTGGGCACGCGTTTCCTGCCAGCCACCAAGTCGGTGCCCAAGGAGATGCTCCCCATCGTCGACACGCCCACCCTCCAGTACATCGTGGAGGAGGCCGTGTCCGCCGGCATCGAGGATGTCGTCCTCATCAATGGCCGCGGCAAGGGCGCCATCGAGGACCACTTCGACATCGGCTTCGAGCTGGAGACCACCCTGCGCGCCCGCGGCAAGACGGCGGACGCGGACAAGCTGCGCGCCATCGCGGAGCTGGTGCGCGTGGTCAGCATCCGCCAGAAGGAGCCCAAGGGCCTGGGCCACGCGGTGCTCTGCGCCAAGAGCGCCATCGGCAACGAGCCCTTCGGTGTCCTCCTGGGCGACGACATGATTGACGCCGAGGAGCCGGGCATCCGCCAGCTCGCTCGCGTGTTCCGCAAGCACAACCAGGCCGTCATCGCGCTGATGGAAGTGCCCGACGACGAGACGCACATGTACGGCATCGCCGCGGGCACGGACCTGGGCGACGGCGTCATCCGCATCGACCGCGTGGTGGAGAAGCCCAAGAAGGGCACCGCGCCCTCCAACCTCGCCGTCATCGGCCGCTACGTGCTGCCGCCTGAAATCTTCCCCATCCTGGAGAAGCAGACTCCCGGGGTCGGCGGGGAAATCCAGCTCACCGACGGTCTGGCCACGCTGCAGCAGTCGCACGGTCTCTTGGGCTACAAATTCAAGGGTCAGCGCTATGACGCGGGCGACAAGGTGGGGTACCTCAAGGCGAACATCGCCTACGCGCTCAAGCGCCCCGAGCTCCGGGGCGGGCTGCTCGAGTACATGCGTGAGGTCGTGAAGACGGAGAAGCCGTGAAGCGCATCGTCGCACTCGTCGCAGTCCTGCTGTCCTTCACCGCTTTCGCCTACGTGTTGCCGGGGGGCTCCATCCTCCGGCGCATGGTGTCCGAGCGCGACGAACTCAAGCTGTCCGGGCTGCGCGTGGAGGGCTCGCTGAGCTTCCATGGTCCCGCGGTGAAGGAGGCCGGCTCTGCGCTGGGCGCGGCGACGGACCGTCCCGACGTGCAGGGAGACGGCGTGCTGTACCTGCGCCTTCCGGGGCGCTGCCGCTTCGAGGCGTCCGTGCCGGATGGCAGCTCGCGCTCCGCGGTGGTGCAGGTGGCGGGGCGTCGCCGGCTGGAGGGCAACGAGATTGCGTCCCTGTCGGTGCTCGTCGCGCAGGTGTGCCCGCTGTTCGCCGCGGGTGGCGGCCCGGTGCAGCAGCTCAAGGAGTCGGTGCAGCAGTACCTGCAGGGGCTGGGCGTCGACACGACGCGCACGGGCCTGGCGCGCTTCAGCGGAGAAGTGACGTACGTGCTCGGCGAGCAGGGCGAGGGTCGTCCCCAGTTCTGGGTGTACAAGGACTCGTTCCGCCCCGCGCGGCTGCGCTACACGGACGCGGCGAAGGTGGCGTGGGACGTGCGCTTCCTCGACTACAACTCGCCCGCGGTGGGGGAGGCCATGCCGCGCACCATCGAGGTGTGGCGTGGAGACCAGCGCGCCGTGCGCTTCACCGCGCTGAAGGGCGACACCCGGGCCACCGTGCCCGACAAGCTCTTCACGCCGTAGTGGAACACCGCTCCCCTCGCCGGAGACGTTGACGCGTCACGGCGAGGCGCGAGGGCGGTGTCGTCGTGCCGGGTGTTCCTCCCGACTCGCTTGCGACGTTCCGGTGGCGCGTTGAAGAGTCGCGGCCGTCCGGTCGCTGTCCGCCGGCCCACCGACGGAGGAACGCACATGAAGGTCTATGGCCATCCGCTGAGCACCTGCACTCGCAAGGTCCTCGCCACGCTGGCGGAGAAGGGGCGCGAGGCGGAGCTCGTGCTCGTCGACCTGACGAAGGGCGAGCACAAGTCGCCGGCGCATTTCGCGCGGCATCCGTTCGGCGTCATCCCGACGCTCGAGGACGATGACGGCCTCATGCTCTACGAGTCGCGCGCCATCATCCGCTACCTGGACCGCGTGCTGCCGGGCCCGTCGCTCACGCCGACGGCGCCGAAGGCCTTCGCGTTGATGGAGCAGTACCTCAGCGTGGAGCAGTCCTACTTCTCGCCCTCGGCCTTCAAGGTGTCATGGGAGCGGCTCTTCAAGCCGCACATGGGCGGCGGCCCGGTGGACGAGGCCCGCGTGGTAGAGGGGCGTCAGGGCGTGGCGAAGGTGTTCTCCATCCTCGACCCGGTGCTGGCGAAGCAGCCGTTCCTCGCGGGTGACAGCTTCTCGCTCGCGGAAATCGCGTGGTTGCCCAACCTGACGTTCTTCCTCACCTTCGACGAGGAGAAGGCCCTGCTGGTCGAGCACAAGCACGTGGCCGCGTGGTGGGAGCGCATCAGCGGTCGTCCCGCGTGGCGCAAGGTGACCGGAGCGTAGCGAGCGGCGTCGGGGCGCGTGCTCGCACGTGAGCATGGCCCCATGTGCCTCGCGCGGCGAAGCCCCTGGTGGTGGTCCGCGGGCCGCCACCTCGCACGGGCGAGGTCCTCCCTCGAACTGCTTCGAGCCCCGGGAGGTGCGGCACCTGTCGGCGGACGGCGCGCGGGCTCGGCCTGCTACGCGCCCGAGGTGCGCCGGGCGACCTCGGTGTCATTTCGGGGCGCCTCGTCCGCGGGCGCGGGGCGCCACATGAACCACTGTGGCGGGCCACCGTCGAAGCAGGGCTCGGTGCGCTGAAGGTCGAAGCCGAAGCCCTGGTACCAGTCGCGGTTGGAGGCCTTGGCCGTCTCGAGGAAGCACGGAGCGCGAGTCTCCTCCGCCAGCGCCAACCCCGCGCGCATCAACCGCGCGCCCACGCCCTTGCCCTGGTGCGCCGGGTCCACGGCGATGGTGGCCAGGTACCAGTGGGGCGGCGTGTGCGGGTGGTAGCGCTCCAGCCTCGCCAGCGCCTGGAGCGCCATCCGCGCCCGTCGCGGGAAGTACCGCAGCCCGGCCCAGACCGTGGGCAGGAAGACGGCCTGCCGCCCGAGTGACTGCGGGAAGCTGCCCGGCCGCAACCACGCCGCCACGCCCGTGAGCTGTCCGTCCTCGACCGTGGCATGCACCACGCCGTGCGCGAGACAGTCCTCCACGGTGGCCCGATAGAACTCGGCGGACACGCGGGCCCGGCGCTCCGAGGGTCCGGGGAAGAGCTCCGCGAGGAACGGGTAGTCATCGAAGGCGCGCGCGCACATCGGGCCCACCTGTCCCAACAGCTCCGGCCTCAGGCTCTCGATGCTCACGCTCATGCGCGAGGGACTGTATCCCGGGCCCACCCTGCTCGAGTCCATCATCCCGCTCACGCCGCGCGGGCGCCTGCTCTCGACCGACGTGTCTCGGGGGCACGTCGTCCTGGGCGCGACCCTCGCCACCCAGGGGCCCGGCCGTGCTCCGGCTGACACGCTCGCCCTCGTGCCAGCCAGGTCGCGGGCAGGCCGACCGGCTTCACGCCGGAGACCTCGCCTTACGTGTGCCCTGGCCGGGGCGAAGAGTCGTTCTATGGTGGACCCTGATGGGTGTTCGACCACGGTGTGACGGGGGCCAGGCCACCCCCGGGCCGGTGCGATGCGGTGAGCGAAGCGGACGACTCCGTGGGCTCGTGCTCGCGCTCGTCCTGACGTCGTCATCAGCGTGGGCCCAGTCGCCTCGCAACGCCACGCTCCGGGACTTCCATCACACGGCGTGGACCCAGAAGGACGGCGCGCCCGCCGGAGTCTGGGCCATGGCGCAGACTCGCGATGGCTGGTTGTGGTTGGGGACGGCGTCGGGGCTGTATCGCTTCGACGGCGTCCACTTCGAGCGCCGCGACCTGCTGCCCCCCGAGAGCATCGCGTCGCGCTCGGTGGGCGTGCTCCAGGCCATGCGCAACGGAGACCTCTGGGTCGCCTACTCCTTCGGCGGCGCGAGTGTCCTCAGGGCCAGCGGTGAGGTGCGCCACTTCGACCCGGGCGGGCTGCCCGAGGGCAAGCCGGTGGAGTCCTTCGACGAGGATGGTGACGGGCGTCCCTGGGCCCTCACGCCCCTGGGGCTCCATGTCTTCGAGGGAGGCGTCTGGTCGCACGTGGACGTTGGCTGGGGACTGCCCGAGGACGAATGGGCCGACAGCCTCCAGGACGTCAGTGGCGCGTTGTGGCTGGTGGGCTCGAGCGGTGTGTATGTGCTGCGCCCGAACGCCCAGCGCTTCGAGCGCGTGGAGACCGACGGCCCTCCCGTGCTGGCCTTGTTCCTGGGCCACGATGGGACCCTCCTGCGGTACGACGAGCAAGGCACCAGTCCCCTGCGAGGACCTGGGTTTCCGGAGCCCTTGGCCCACGTCCCCGCCGATGCGTGGAGCAGCCACGCGTTGATCTCCGTCTTCGACAGGGATGGCTCCGGCTGGCTCGTCGGGTGCCCACAAGGCGGTATCTGTCGGCGCACGAAGCCCTTCGAGGAGGGGCGCTTCCTGCGGCGCACCGAGGCGACCGACGTCTTCGGCGCTCGCGAGGGGCTGTCGTCGGACGCGGCCATGACGCTGTTCCTGGACCGCGAGGGCAACATCTGGGTCGGCACCCAGCTCGGGTTGGACCGCTTCCGGCGCAATGACGTCGCCACCCTGCGCTTCCCCAAGACGACGAGCTACTTCGCGCTCGTGGCGGACCGTCGGGGCCGGCTGTGGTCGGGGTCCGCGATGCGCGTGGGCACCTCCGACGTCTGGTGGCGGTTGGACGCGTCCCCCCTCCTCGTTCCGGGCATCCAGGGCGAGATGACCGCCACCTTCCTGGACTCGGATGGACGACTCCTGCTGGGCGGCTCGTCGGGCTTCTGGCGCTTCGACCCGGAGGACAGCCGAGTGGAGACGCTCTCGCGTCCCGAGCAGGAGCAGGGGCAGCGCATCCAGGCCATCGTGCGCGACGCGGAGGGCCGGCTGTGGGTGTCCTTCCGCGCCTCGACGGTGTACCGCCTGGATGGGGACACCTGGACGCCGAAGGGAGGCCTCGCCGCGCTGCCGGACCTGCCGCCCGCGCGCGCGGTGCTGGATGGTGAGGGGCACCTGTGGTTCGGATACAACAACAACCAGGTGGTATTCCTTGAGGGAGCGCACGTGCGCTCCTTCACCGAGCAGCAGGGCCTGCGCACCGGCACCGTGACAGCCATCCTCCCCGGAGCGCCCACGCTGGTGGGCGGCGCGCTGGGGCTGGCCGCGTTCGACGGCGCGCGCTTCCAGATGCTGAAGGCGACGCACGCCGAAGTGCTGACGGGCATCACCGGCTTGTTGAAGACGGAGGACGGGGCGCTGTGGCTCAACGGCCAGGCGGGTGGGGCGCGCATCGCCGCGGAGGACCTTCGCCGCGGGCTGACGGAGCCGGGCTTCATGATGCCCATCGAGCGCTTCGACATGAACGACGGCATGCCCGGAGGCGCGCAGCAGATTCGTCCGCTGCCCACGCTGGTGCAGGGTGGAGACGGACGACTCTGGTTCGCCGCCGTCAATGGCCTGGGCTGGATGGACCCGAGCCGCATCGAGCGCAACGCCTTGCCTCCGCCGGTCATGATTCGCTCCGTGTCCTCCGGCGAGACGTCTTACGTGGGCACCACGCGACTGGAGCTCCCACCGCGCACGCGTGAGCTGCGCATCGCCTACACCGCGCTGAGCCTGGGGATGCCGGAGCGGGTCACCTTCCGCTACCGGCTCGAAGGCGTGGACGAAGGATGGAAGGACGCGGGCGCCCGCCGCGAGGCGACGTACACCAACCTGGGGCCGGGCCACTATCGCTTCCAGGTGATGGCGGCCAACGAGGACGGCGTCTGGAACGAGCGGGGCGCGTCGCTCGAGCTCGACATCGCGCCGACCTTCTTCCAGACGCGCGCGTTCGCCGTGCTGTGTGTCGTCGGAGCGGTGGGGCTCTTGTGGCTCCTGTACGCGCTGCGGATGTGGCGGGTGACGCAGCGCTTGCGATTGCGTCTGGAGGAGCGCCACGCAGAGCGCGAGCGAATCGCCCGGGAGCTGCACGACACGCTGTTGCAGGGCATCCAAGGGCTCGTGCTCAACGTGCACGTGGTGACGTCGAGCCTGCCGGTCGGGGATGCGCGGCTCGGGCTCGAGTCCGCGTTGGACCGCGCGGACTCCGTGCTGACGGAGGGCAGAGACCGGGTGAGCTCCCTGCGCGACACCTCCGCGAGCAAGGACGACCTGGCCGAGGCCTTCACGTCCCTGGCGCGAGAGCTCGACGAGCGGGAGGGACCTCGGCTGCGCATGGTGGTGCGAGGCGAGGCGCGCACGCTGGAGCCCCTCGTCGCGGATGAGCTCTATCGCATCGGCCGCGAGGCCATCGGCAACGCGTTCGTGCACTCTCGTGCGCGCGAGGTCGAGGTCAGCCTGCTGTTCGAGCACCCCGAGCTGCGGCTGTGCGTGCGTGACGATGGGCGAGGCATCGACGTGGCCACGCTGGAGCGGGGTGGCCGCGCCGGGCACTGGGGCTTGCGCGGCATGCGCGAGCGCGCCGAGAAGGTCGGTGGGCGGCTCGACATCATCAGCGGCGAGGGACGCGGGACCGAGGTCCATGTCGTGGTGCAGGCCCAGCGCGCCTATCTGCGTCGGCCGCTGGAGGGACTGCGGCGACTGGTGCCTCGGCTCGGTCGGCGCTGAAGTCTCCTGGCTGGAGTCGGACGGCTCGCACGCCCGGACGGGTGGTGGGCGGGCACGCGCTGACGCCGGACGGCCCACGTCCCTCGGGACGCCCATGTCAGACAGCCCTGGCACTGTGGACCCCGGTAGCAGGACGGACGGGGCAGGGGCGTTGGGTCGAAGGGAGCGCCATGGAACAGCGACCGTTGTGGGACGAGCCGACGGCGGACGATGCGGAGGAATCCTCCACCAGGGGTTCCATCCCGCTGCGCACCTTGGGTGCGAGACGTCGCCGGGAACTGTCCCAACCGGAACAGGCCGCTACAGTGGCGTTCGCAGTGAGCGAGCACCCTCCCGTCCTGGCCTCCGTCGCCGTGGCCCGCCCCGTCCGGGGTGAATTCACCTACTCCGTGCCGGAGGCCCTCCTGGGGAACCTGGCCCCGGGGCAGCGCGTGCTCGTGCCCTTCGGTCGAGGCACCGCGCTCGGCTTCTACCTGGGCCCCTCCACCGTGACGCTGGGCGAGAAGGTCCGGCTCAAGCCCATCCAGCGCGTGCTGGAGGACTCGCCGTCCTTGCCCAAGGACCTCATCGCGCTCTTGCGCTTCGCGGCCGAGCACTACCGCTACCCGCTGGGCGAGGTCATCCGCGGCGCGCTGCCTCCCGGGTTGTCCAAGCCCGTGGACGGCAAGGAGGCCCAGCCGGATGTGCAGCAGTTCGCGGTGGCGCTCGTCAACGAGGTGCCCGCGGCGCTCGCGCGCGCACATGCCCAGTCCGCCGCGCTCGCGTACCTCCTGGCCGTGGGCGGCAGCGCCCCGCTGGAGGAGGTGAGCCACGCCATTCCTGGCGCGCGCGCGCACCTCAAGAGCCTGGCCACCAAGGGCCTGGTGCGCATCGAGGAGAAGAAGCTGGAGGCGGGCGTGAAGGAGGGGCTGATTCAAGGCCGCCCGGACCGCCTCACGCCCGAGCAGGCCGTCGCCGGTGAGCAGCTGCGCCTGGCCCTGGACGCGGGCGCGTTCCAGCCCTTCCTCCTGCACGGCGTGACGGGCAGCGGCAAGACGGAGGTGTACCTGCGCGCGGCCGAGCACGCGCTGTCCCTGGGCAAGAGCAGCCTCATCCTCGTGCCGGAAATCGCGCTGACGCCGCAGCTGGTGGGCCGCTTCCGCAGCCGGTTCGGCGCGGAGGTGGCGGTGCTGCACTCGGCGCTGAAGGACCGCGAGCGGCTGTTCCACTGGCAGGCCCTGCGCCGGGGCGAGGTGAAGATCGCCGTGGGTGTGCGCTCGGCGGTGTTCGCCCCGGTGGAGAACCTGGGGCTCATCGTCGTGGACGAGGAGCACGACCCGTCCTTCAAGCAGGACGACAGCCTGCGCTACCAGGCGCGCGATTTGGCCGTCGTGCGAGGCAAGCAGGCCAGCGCGGTGGTGGTGCTGGGCTCGGCCACGCCGGCGCTGGAGACGTTGGAGAACGTCAAGCGCGGGCGCTATCGGCTGCTCGAGTTGAAGCGGCGGGTCGATGACCGGCCCATGCCCACCATCGAGCTGGTGGACCTGCGTCAGGAGCGCCCCCGCGAGGGCATCGTGACGGAGGAGGCGCCCATCCTGAGCCCGCCGCTGCTGCAGGCCATGGAGGAGACGCTCGCGAAGGGCCAGCAGGTCATCCTGTTCCTGAACCGCCGGGGCCACAGCACGGTGCTCTTGTGCGAGGTGTGCGGCCTGTCGCTCAAGTGCACCTCGTGCGACGTGTGCCTGACGCACCATCGCTCGCAGAACCGGGTGGTGTGCCACTACTGCGGGCTGACGATGCCCGTGCCCGAGCGGTGCCTGGAGTGCACGGGCCCCATCCTGAAGCTGGGCATCGGCACGGAGCGGGTGGAGGCGGAGGTCGCCGAGCGCATCCCGAACGCGCGGGTGGCGCGGTTGGACCGGGACTCGGCGACCAGCGCGGAGCGGCTGACGGAGCTTTTGGCCTCGTTCGCCCGCCGGGAGCTGGACGTGCTGGTGGGCACGCAGATGGTGGCCAAGGGGCACGACTTCCCGGGCGTGACGCTGGTGTGTGTCGTCATGGCGGACACCTCCCTGGCGATTCCCGATTTCCGAGCCGCCGAGCGGACCTTCCACCTGTTGACCCAGGTGGCGGGGCGGGCGGGGCGGGGCAAGGACCCGGGGCGGGTGCTGGTGCAGACCTACAACCCGGACGCGGAGCCGGTGAAGCGGGTGCTGGCGCACGACTTCGACGGGTTCGCCCAGCAGGAGTTGGAGTGGCGCAAGGCGTTGGCGTACCCGCCCTTCGCGCGCATGGCCTCGATTCGACTGGAGGGGGAGCACCCGGAGCAGGTGGCCAGCGTGGCCCGGCACCTGGGGAACCTCGTATCCCGGAACATGCCCCCGGCGTCGGCGGGGGTGCGGTTGTTGGGGCCGGCGGTGGCGCCCATCGCCAAAATCCGGGGGAAGACGCGCTGGCAGCTGCTCCTGAAGGGGCCGACACATGTGGCGCTCGCCCCGCTGCTCGCCAGGGTGGAGACGGCCCTGGCCGACGTTCCTTCGGCGGTGAAGGTCGTCCTCGACGTGGATCCGGGGGCCATGCTGTAGACTCGTTGCCCCCCCATGGGCGCACCGGTCCTCCTCGTCCACGACGACATCGCCACCATCGCCGCAGTGCGGCGTCTGCTCACCCGTGAGGGGCACGAGGTCATCCTCGCGACCTCCGCCGCGGATGCGCTCATCGCCTACGGGCATCACCTGCCGGCGCTCATCGTGCTGGCTCCGGGCGTGGAGAGCGGCCGGGGGCGGCTGGTGCTGGAGGAGTTGCTCCAGCATCCGGACGGCAAGGTGGCCCGGGTGCTGCTGTTGGGCGAGCCCATCGCGGGGTTCAGCGCGCCGGTGGCGCCGCTGCCGTTGGATGGGACGAGCTTCGTGGAGCTGGTGGACTCGCTCATCCGCGCGCCGTCGTCGGCGGACGCGTGGCATGTCCTGGAGAACCGGAGCCTGCCGGGCATGCCCGAGGCGACGGGGGCGGAGGACGCGGAGACGTGGCACGCCACGGCGCCTGGGTCCTCGGTGGGGGGGGATCCGACGCTGGCGAACGCGCTGTTCGGGGATTTGGCGCCGCTGCACCAGACGGACTGGGAGCTGGCGGCGATGACGCGCGAGGAGCGAAGCGAGCACGAGGAGCAGGCTCGGCGCGCGCCGCTCGACGTGCAGTCGACGTTGGAGAAGGTGCAGCAGGAGGAGGAGGCCGCGGTGCTGGCCTCGGCGCAGATCGCGTTGGCGGGAGGCGGCGAGGACTGGGGCGCGGCGGTCGCGGGGGACGGAGCGTTCGACGAGAGCGCGCTGCCCGCGGATGAGGTGTTCCGAGGAGAGGGTGAGTCCGCGGGCCCGGGAGGGCTCGATGCGGATGCACGCGCGTGGGAGGGCGAGGCTCCGGAGACGACGGACGGGGACGGCAACGCCGCATGGGCGGAGCAGGGAACGGAGGGCGGGCACGGCGGCGCTGCGTGGTCGGATGGTGGCGGCGAGCCGGGGGCGGGTCATGCCGCGGGGGCGGACGAGGGGCGCGAAGCGACGGACGACCCTTGGGCTGAGCAAGGCGGCGGCGCGACGGGTGAACACAGCGACGCCGCGTGGTCGGACGGTGGCAACGAGTCGGGTGTCGGCGCGGCGGGCGAGCACAGCAACGCCGCATGGTCGGACGGTGGCAACGAGTTGGGTGTCGACGCGGCAGGCGAGCACAGCAACGCCGCATGGTCGGACGGTGGCAACGAGCCGGGCGCCGACGGGGCAGGTGAACACCCCGAAGCTGCATGGTCGGAAGGCAGCAATGCCCCTGGCATTGGCGCGGCCGGTGAACACACCGAAGCTGCATGGTCAGAAGGCAGCACTGAGCCAGGCTCTGGTGCGACGGGCGAGCAGCACGACGCCACCTGGTCGGATGGCAGCAACGCGCCAGGCGTCGGTGCGACGGACGAGCAGCACGACTCCACCTGGTCGGACGGCAGCAATGCGCCGGGCATCGGCGCGTCGGGTGAGCAGCACGCCGCCACATGGTCGGACAGCGGTAACGAGCCGGGTACCGAAGCGACGGGCGAGCAGGGCCACGCCGCATGGTCGGACGGTGGCAACGAGGCGGGTGTCGACGCAGCGGGTGAGCACAGCAACGCCGCATGGTCGGACGGCAGCAACGAGCAGGTGCCGGGAAGTGAGCCCGGCAACGCCGCATGGTCCGAGCAGGAATCGGTCCCGGCAGCGAATCTGGAGTCCGCCCACGGTCCGCAGCAGTCCTGGTTCGACGACGCGGCGGAACAGGGCGCGCCTTCGGAAGCGGACGCCTACGGTGGCGATGCGTTGATGGGTGGTGCCCCGGAACACGGGACCGCACCGGGCCAGGAATCCGCGAGCACGAACGACGGCAATGATTGGACAGGCGTCGCCCCCGAGCACGGCGCGGCGTCGGACGCCTACGGCACCGATGCATGGGGGACACCACCGGCCGACCCGACCGCGCACGTGGCTCGTGTTGGCAGGGATACCAGCGTGTACGGCGCCGCACCCTGGACGGGAGCTACCACCGACGAGCGTGGTGACCTCCTGGGCGAAGACACTGACGACGCGTCCATCGGTGACGAGTGGACGAGCGAACCCACCGACCAAGGTGCGTTCGATGCCACGTCGCACCAGTCCGCGGATACCACCTTCACGGAAGCCACGACGCCCTCCGCTGACGCGCAAGTGGATGACGGGCAACACGCCTATGGCACGGATGCGACGTCCTCGGAGGAGGCTGACACGGCATACGGCGTGTCTCCGGGCTCCGACGCGACGTTGCCAGGAGCGGCGGGCGACACGTTCTCGGGAGGATTCGCGGACCCCGCACCGGACGCCGGGAACACGAGCGACGCCGCAGGTGGTCCCGCAACCGTGCTGTATGGCGTGAGCGTTCCAGACACGGGAGCCGTATCCACGGAGTGGTCCGCTGAGTCCTCGGGTGGTGACGAATCCCCGTTGCCGGTGGGCAAGCTCGCCTGGACGGAGGAGCCTCTCGCCACTACCGCCACTCCGCTCGCGGCCCAATCGCCGCAGCTCGGTGAAGAGGGCTTCTTCGACGTCGATGCTCCCGCGCCGCAAGGCGATGCGCTCTCGGCGGCCGAGGCGGAGCTGGCCGCGATGCGCGACGCCGAGCAACGTGTCCCCGAGCCAGTCGACGCGTCGGCCTGGACCGAATTGCCTCCCGACCCCGAGGTCGAGAACGCCGCGAAGGGCTTCACGACGTCGGATGAACCGACCCTGCCCGCGCACGTCGACGCTAGCGTGGAAGCGCCTTCAACCGAGTCCTCCCCCGACGAGCTGGGCGAAGAAGAGCGCTTGCCCGCCTCTCCCTGGGATGTGTTGGAGGCGGACCTCCAGGCCAAGACTCGAGCAGAGGACGAAGACTCCACGAGCACGGCCCCCGAGTCCTCCAGCCGTCAGGTGGGCGAGGACTGGTTTGACGCCGAGAACGACGAGAAGCAGTCGCCTCCAGATGCCACGGCAGCGAGCAACAGCGACCTCGTGGCCTCCGCGCCCGACGCCGGAGCGAGCACCCCGGAAGTCGCTGGGAGCGATGAGCACTCGGAGTCCCCCGGTGATGCACCGGAGTCAGGCGAGTCCACGAATCCGTCCTCCGTGCTGGGCGATGACGAGGATTGGACCAGTGCCAGGGCGGATGCCCCGGCATCCGGAGTACCGGCGGGTTGGGGTGCCGCGGGAGCCAGCGCCGACACCTCGATGGCGGACGTCGCCGCGGGCTGGGCAGACACGGTCGAGTCCTCTGACCCCACCGTGCCAGAAGCGGATTCGGACGCCCGAGCCGTGGAGTCACCCGATGCGTCCTCCGGTTGGTTCGACGCGGAGCCCGAGCTGCCGGCTTCGGCGCAGCCCTCCGCGAGCGAAGGATGGTTCGACGCCGACACGGAGTCACCGGATGCGACCGCGCGAGCTGCCCTGCTCGACGAGACCGCGCCGAGCGAACCTTCCGTCGGAGCGGAGCCGGAGCAGACCCCGGAAGCGGTGTCGATGGGCGCGGTGGACGACCCGACGATGCGCGCGCGCTGGGAGGAGTTCGAGCGCCAGTTGGAGGAGGCGCATGAGCGGGTCCACACGCTGAAGGCGGCGTTGGATGAGGAGAGCGCGCTTCGCCAGGAGACCGAGCGACAGGTCCAGGAGGCCCGCGAGCTGAGCGAGTCCCTGCGCACCATCCTGGACCGCGAAGCCGCGCTGCGCGTGGAGGCGGAGACCGCGCGAGACCGGCAGACGGAGCAGCTCCAGGCGCTCCAGGCGCGGCTCGAGGTCCTCGAGGAAGAGCACTCCCGCGACGCGACGCTGCTGGCGGAGGTGGACCAGCAGTTCCAGGAAGCCCGAGCAAGAGAAGACGAGAACGCGACGGCGCTCGCGAGGGAGGAGCGTGCGCGGCGGGAGCTCGAGGCCGAGCTGGAGATGGCTCGCCAGCGAGAGTCCGAGCAGGGCGTACGCAGCGGCTCGGAGGCCGAGGCCCTGCGCACGGAGCTCGCGAAGCTCCAGGCGCGCCTGGTGGAGGCGGAGGCGCTCGCGGAAACCGAGGCACGTGCTCGAGCCTCCGTGGACGAGGCAGCGAAGGCGACGCTCGGGCGCATCGAGTCGCGAGAGCAGGACTTCATCGAGCTGCGCGGGCTGTTGGACAGCTCGACGTCGGAGGCGCGCGAGCAGGCGAAGCTGTCGGCGGAGGCCCTGACGCGCGCGGAGGCGGAGGGCCGCGAGGCGTTCATCGCCCGGGATGATGCGCAGGAGCGTGCCGACCGTGAGTCGCTCGCCCGAGCGGAGGCGCAGGCCCGGCTCGTGGAACTGGAGACGAAGCTCGCGGAGTCTGAAACGCGAGAGGCCGCGTCGGCGCAGGCGTTGAAGGAGGTCGAGCTCCGCCTCGAGGACGAGGCCGCGGGTCGGGTCGACGCGGAGGCGCGAGCCGAGGCGGAGGTCCGCGCGAGACAAGCGCTCGAAGCACGGGTGAAGTCCGCGGAAGTGGCGCTCGTCGAAGCGGAGGCGAGGGCGGGCGCGGAGGCGCTGGCCAGAGCGGAGACCGAGGCCCGAGCAGAGGCCGCGGACGCGGCCCGGCTCGAAGCGGATTCACGAGCGAGGGCGGAGTCGCGAGCTCGCGCGGAAGCGGAAGCACAGGCGGAGCTGGAGTCACGGGCGAGGAGCGAAGCCGAGGAACGCGCGGAGGCGGAAGCCAAGGCACGCGAGGAGGCCGAGGCCCGCGCGAGGTCCGAGGTCCAGGCGCTCACCCAACTGGAGACCCAGGCCTCGTCCGAAGCCCGAGAGCGCTTCGCGCAGGAAGCCCAGGCAAGAGAAGAGGCCCAGGCCCAGGTCCAGGCGGAAGCCAAGGCGCGCGAGGAGGCGGAAGCCCGAGCCGAAGCCGAGGAGCAAGCTCGCGCCGAGGCTGAAGCAAGAGCCGAGGCCGAGGAGCAGCGGCGCGAGGAGGCCGAAGCGAAGGCAGAGGCCGAGACGAAGCTTCGCGAAGAAGCCGAAGCAAAGGTCGAGGCCGAGACGAAGCTTCGCGAAGAAGCCGAAGCGAGAGCCGAGGCCGAGACGAAGCTTCGCGAAGAAGCCGAAGCGAGAGCCGAGGCGGAAGCCAAGGCGCGCGAGGAATCCGAGGCGCGAGCGGAGTTCGAGGAGAAGCAGCGCGAGGAAGCCGCCGCACGCGCGGAGTCCGAAGCGAAGCTCCGCGAAGAGGCGGAAGCCCGAGCCGAGTCCGAAGCGAAGCAGCGCAAGGCCGAGGAGAAACAGCGCAAGGACCTCGAGGCACGCGCGAAGGCCGAAGAGAAGCAGCGCAAGGACTTCGAAGTCCGCGCGAAGGCCGAAGAGAAGCAGCGCAAGGACCTCGAAGCCCGAGCCAAGGCGGAGGAGAAGCAGCGCAAGGAGGCCGAGGCCCGCGCGGAGATTGAAGAGTCGCAGCGCAAGGACGCGGAAGCGCGAGCCGAGTCCGAAGCGAAGCAGCGCCAGGAAGCCGAAGCGAGAGCGGAAGCCGAGGCAAGGCAGCGCGTGCAGCTCGAGGCTCGAATCGAAGCCGAGGTGAAGCGACGCGAGGACGCCGAAGCCGAAGCCGCGTTCGAGGTGGAGCTTCGCGAAGAAGCCGAGGCCCGAATCGAAGCCGAGGCGACGAAGCTCGAGGCCGAGGCGAAGCGGCGCGAGGAGACCGAGTCCGAGGCGAAGCAGGCCCAGGCTCACGCCGAGTCGGAGGCCCGTCTGCGCGCCGAAGCCGAGGCCCGAGCGGACACGGACGCGAAGCAGCGCGTCGTCGCCGAGACTCGCGCGGAGGCGGAGGCCCGGCAGCGCGCGGAGGCGGACGCCCGAGCCGCCGCCGAGGCCGAGGTCCGCGCGGAGGCCGAGGCCCGTGCCCGAAAGGCGGAGCAGGCCCTGGTCGACGCGGAGGCGCGAGCCAAGACGGAGGGCCGTCACCGCACCGCCCTGGAAGTGCGCCTGGAGGCGGAAGGCCGTCAGCGCGCCGCGGTGGAGACGCGCATCGAGGAGCAGGCCCAGTCATTGAGCGCGGCCGAGGCCCGCGCCACCCAGCTCCAGGGACGGCTCGAGCAGACGGACGCGGAGCTCGCCCGGCTGCGCACGGAGCACGAGGAGGCCCGCGCGGCCCTGGAGTCCCTGCGAGAGGAGAAGGCCCGCCTGGAGGAGGACTCCGCGCAGGAGCGTGCCCGCGCCGAGCGGGAGCGCCTGGAACTCGAGGAGCGGGGACGTCGCGAGGCCGAGGATGCCGCCGCGCAGGCCCGAGCGGCGCTGCTACCCCTGGAGGCACCTCCGGGACGTCCGGAGCTCGCGGTGTCGCGCAGCGGCAGCGTCACGCAGGAAGGTCTCGCCCGCTTGGTCCTCCGGCTCTGCGAGGCGCGCATGGAGGTGCGCCTGGAGCTGAAGGTGATGAACGCGCTGCGCGTGCTGTGGCTGCGAGACGGCCTGCTGGTGGGCGCTGTCTCGTCGGCCCCGGGTGAGTCACTCATCGACCGTGCCCGCGCGGATGGCCTCATCGACGCGCGGCAGGAGGGCGAGCTGCGGCTGGTGCGCAGCGCCACCACCGGCGCGCTGCTCGACGCGCTCCGTGGGCGCGGCTACCTGCGAGAGTCCGAGTCCGTTCCCCTGGTCCAACGCTACACGGAGCAGGTCTTCCTCGACGCCCTCTCCGAGCCCTCCACGCTGTACCGCCTGGTCCAGGAGCCGGTGCCGCACGAGGTGGCGCTCGCCGCCGCCACCCGGCCGCCCCTGTTCCTGCTGGCCGAGTCCCTGCGCAACACGCTGACCGCCGAGTCCCTCCTCGCGGCCGCCGGCAGCCTGCGCGCCCGGGTCACCCGCGGAGACCTCCACCTCGCGCCCGACGACTTCGGCCTGCCCCCCAGGGACTTGCAACTGCTCTCCCAGGTGGACGGCGAGCACACGCTGGAGGCGCTGCTGCTCGGCGCGGGGCTGCCCCAGGACTCGGCGCTGAAGGCCCTCTCGGTGGCGAGGACGCTGGGGCTCATCTCCCTGCAGCCCGCGAGCACGGAGGACTCCGACGAGCTGCCGCCCGAGCTGGACGTGCGTCGGCTGGAGTCGAAGTTCGAGGAGATCCAGGACGCGGACTACTTCACCGTGCTGGGGCTGGCGCGCACGGCGGGCGGCGAGGAGGTCAAGCGGGCCTTCGAGCTGCTCACCGCCGAGTTCCACCCGCTGCGCTTCGCGGGCCATCCGGACCCGGCGCTCCAGCACCGCGCGCAGCAGATTCGCAGCGTGTTGTCCGAGGCCGCCCAGGCCCTGGGGGATGACCGACTGCGCGCCGAGTATGCACGGAGCCTGCTCGACTGACGGGGGGTGGACGTCCCCAGGAGGGGAGGGCGGGCGGCGGCCGGGGCGGGGTTGCCCGTCCGCGCGGGGGGCGTTAAGACGGCCTGCATGGTTCGTGAAATCCTCATCTGGCCCGACCCCATCCTGAAGCAGAAGGCCAAGCCGGTGACGAAGGTGGACGACTCCGTCCGCGCGCTGGTGAAGGACATGTTCGAGACGATGTACGCCGCCGACGGCGTGGGGCTCGCCGCCCCGCAGATTGGCGTGCTCCAGCGCGTCATCGTCCTCGACACCACACCTCGCCAGCCCGAGTCCAAGCCCCTGGCGATGATCAACCCCGAAATCGTCACCCTCGAGGGCGAGACGACCTACAACGAGGGGTGCCTCTCCCTGCCGGGTGAGTCGGAGGACGTGGACCGCGCCGCCGTCGTCACGGTGAAGTACCTGGACGTGGACGGCAACGAGCAGACGCTGCGCTGTGACGAGCTGCTCGCCATCGCCGTGCAGCACGAGACGGACCACCTGAACGGCACGGTGTTCGTGGACCACGTCTCGACGCTGAAGCGCGAGTTCATCCGCAAGCGGATGAAGCGCCTCAAGGTTTCGCGCGAGAACCAGCTGGGCGCTTCGCGGTAGTCGCCTTCTTCACGCGAGCCGGGGCCGGGGACTTCTCCGGCTCGGCCACGCGCGCATCGACGCCCTTCTTCGGGCACAGCTCCGCCACGACGCAGCGAGCGCACTCGGGTGAACGCGCGAAGCACGTGCGTCGTCCGTGCCACACCAGGAGCTGATGACCCAGCGTCCATCGCTCCGGGGG
Source organism: Myxococcus guangdongensis (assembly GCF_024198255.1). NCBI lineage: Bacteria > Pseudomonadati > Myxococcota > Myxococcia > Myxococcales > Myxococcaceae > Myxococcus > Myxococcus guangdongensis. Next base: position 81,285 of record NZ_JAJVKW010000002.1, on the reverse strand, counting down.
CAGGATGGCCTGCATGTCGGCCTCCACCTTGTCGGGGTCCTCCTGGGTGGTGAAGCCGAGCCGATAGGCGAGCCGCTTGACGTGCGTGTCCACGGGGAAGGCGTTGTCGCCGCCCAGGTGGATGCACACCACGCCCGCCGTCTTGCGGCCCACGCCGGGAAGCTCCGCCAGCGCGTCACGTTCGAGTGGCACCTCGCCGCCATGTCTCTCGGTGAGGATTTTTGCCGCCGCGACGATGTTCTTCGCCTTGGCGCGGTACAGGCCGCAGGTGCGGATGAACGGCTCCACGTCGGTGGGCTTGGCCCGGGCGTACGCCTGGGTGTCGGGGAAGTGTTGGAAGAGGGCGGGCGTCACCATGTTCACCCGCTTGTCGGTGCATTGGGCGGAGAGCATCACCGCCACGAGCAGTTGCAGGGGGGATTGGTAGTCCAGTTCGATGCGAGCGTCGGGCATGGAGGCTTCCAGTCGCTCCATGACCTTCACCGCGCGCTCGCGCTTCGCCGCCGCTGTCTCACGTCCGGGCACGCGGCCGTTGTATGTCACCCTTGCCGGGCCCCCAAGCCCCGCTGTGTCCACTCTCGGGAGAACCATGAAGCCCATCGACTTTCGCTCCGACACCGTCACGAAGCCCACCGCGGCGATGCGGCGAGCCATCGCCGAGGCCGAGGTCGGCGACGACGTCTATGGCGAGGACCCCACGGTGTTGCGCCTGGAGGCGAAGGTGGCCGAGCGGCTCGGCCTGGAGGCGGCGCTGTTCGTGCCCTCCGGCACGCAGGCCAACCAGCTCGCCATCGGCGCGCACTGCCGGCAGGGGGACGAGGTCCTGACCGAGGCGGGCAGTCACATCCTGCACTACGAGGGCGGCGCGGTGCCGGCGCTGTGGGGCGTGCAGCCGCAGCCCCTGCCGGGCGAGTGGGGCGTGTTGACGCCGGAGGTGGTGGCGGCCGCGGTTCGCGAGGACAACATCCACAACCCGCGCACGCGGTTGTTGTCGCTGGAGAACACGCACAACCGGGGCGGTGGCGCGGTGTGGTCCGTGGAGCGCTTCGCCCAGGTGGTGAAGGTGGCGCGTGACGCGGGGCTGGCGGTGCACCTGGACGGCGCGCGGCTGTTCAACGCGGAGGTCGCGGCGGGAGTCCCGGCGTCCTCGTGGGCGAAGCTGACGGACACGACGGCGGTGTGTTTCTCGAAGGGGTTGGGCGCGCCGGTGGGCTCGGCGTTGGTGGGGCGCGCGGACCTCATCCGTGAGGCGCGTCGGCTGCGCAAGCGATTGGGCGGAGGCATGCGTCAGGCGGGCATCCTGGCGGCCGCGGCGCTGTACGCGCTGGAGCATCACGTGGAGCGGCTCGCGGAGGACCACGCGAACGCGCGTCGCCTCGCGGCGGGGCTCGCGGAGGTCCCGGGCGTGAAGGTGGACGTGTCACGGGTGGAGACGAACATGGTGTTCGCCGAGTTCACGCGTCCGGCCCGGGACATGGTGCCGCTCTTGAGCGCCCAGGGCGTGTTGACGAACCCCGCGGGAGGCCCGCGCTCGGTGCGCCTGGTGACACATCTGGACGTGTCCGCCGCGGACATCGACGAGGCCGTGTCGCGTGTGCGTCGCGCCCTGAAGTAGCGCACGCGTGCCCGGCGGCCAGGCTCCCTTGCCTGCTGTACCGGGGGGCAGGGTGGGCATGCCGCGCGGCATGGGCGTGGTACGCTCGCCGGGCCGTGCGTCGACTCCCCCTTCTCGCCTTCGTCAGCCTCTGTGCCTGCTCCTCGACCCGCTCGGAGCAGAAGATGAGCTTTGACGAGGTCTACGACACCTCGGAGTTCGTCGACTCCGAGCCCGCCCCCGTGGCTCCCCGCGAGCCCCCTCCGGCCCCCGCGCGGACGCTCTCGCGGGTGGCCGCGCCGGAGCCCTCCGAGGAGCTGCAGGGCGCCCTCACCACGTTCGCGCAGCGCGCCCGAGCCCACCGCCGACAGGTGGCCCGGGGCGGCCCGATGCCGCTGGGACAGGTGCAGGGCTGGGAGGTGATGAACGGCGTCCTCGACGCCTTCCTGGAGCGCGCCCTGGAGCGCACGGATGCCCGCGACGTGGCGAAGGCCCGCGGCGTCCTGGAGGCCGAGCTGGAGCAGGACGGCAGGACGTACGGCGACATGCCGGGCGCGCTGGCGGAGGCGGTGGTGCTGAGGGTGGGGCGCCTCGCGGTCCGCATGGCGGAGCTGCGCCGGTTGGAGCACCCGGAGAACGCGGACGGCCTGCCCCGGCTGGCCTGGCCCGTGGACCCGGTCACCATCACCAGCGTGTTCGGTCAGCGCTGGCACCCCATCCGGGGCGAGCAGCGCCGTCACCTCGGCGTGGACCTGGCGGCGAAGCAGGGGCAGATCATCTACACCGCCGCGAAGGGCGTGGTGCTGCGAGCGGGCTGGAACGGCGACCATGGCCTCCAGGTGGAGGTCCAGCACGAGGGGCGCTGGCTCACGCGCTACAGCCACCTGTCCCGCGTGCTGGTGGAGCCCGGAGAGGTCCTGGACCCGGGCCACGCCGTGGGGCTCGCCGGTGAGACGGGGCTGGCCACGGGCGTGCACCTGCACTTCGAGCTGTGGAAGGACGGCGAGGTGGTGGACCCGCTGGACGCGCTCGAGGACGCCGGTGACGAGCGCCCTCGCACGCCGCCCATGGCTCGCGGCGTGACGGGCTCTTGAGGCCCGCAATGCATCAGGGGCGCCACCCACGAAGGTAGCGCCCCTGAGGAGGAGCCCGGCCCAGCGCGAGTCCCTGGGACTCCGCGGGCTGGACCGGGGTGGCGTCAGCTCACAGCGAGTTCTTGAGCTCCTTGGCCGGGCGGAAGCCGATGGTCTTCGACGCCTTGAGCTTCATCATCTCGTTCGTCTGGGGGTTGCGAATCTTGCGCGCCTTGCGGGAGCGCACGGACCACGTGCCGAAGCCGGGGTAGCTGAAGCGCGCATCCTTCTTCACGGCCTTGCCGATGTTGGTGAAGACGATGTCGAGGATCTGCGCCGCCGACTTCTTGGTGAGACGTGTCTGCGCCGCCACCACCTCGACGAGCTCTGCCTTGGTCATTACGCCCCTCCGTCCTTCGTTGTCTGGCCTTGAATGCGCGAAAGCCAACCGGTGGTAACAAATCGTTCTTTTCCCTGTCAATGCTGACCGCGTTCCGAGGCCGGAAAATCGGCCTCCGGACGAAAAGTTGGCTCGATGAAACACCGGGCGTAGACAGAGGGAGGAATCCGCGTCGGAGACACCGACACATCGCGCGGAAATCACACGGCAAAAGCATTCTGGCTGATCGTGATTGAAAGAAAGTCTTTGAGATTTCGATCGTTTGGCGTGGGCGGCTGATCGCGCCCGGGCAGGGGTGGGCGGGAATGGGGTAGGCTTCCTCCTCGCGTGCGTTTCCGAACGTTTCCCACCGTCGTGATCCTGGTGCTGGGCGCCTGCCGGAGCCCGGTGCCCCCGGCCCAGGCGCCCGCCGTCGTCCCCAGGCCGGAGGTGGGGCGGACCGAGCACTGGGTGGACGCGGCGGTCCAGGGGCGAGGAGAGGGCACTCGCGAGAAGCCCTGGTCGTCCCTGTCCGACGCCCTGGGGCATCCGGGGACGCTGACGGTGCACCTGGCGGCGGGGGAGTACCGGGGGAGCTTCACCCTGCCCGAGGGCGTCCGGCTGGAGGGCAAGGGGCCCGCCACGGTGCTGGTGGCCGAGGGCCCCGAGACCGTGGTGCTGCGAGCCGACGGATCCGAAGTGGAGTCCGCGGGGAAGGCTCCGTCCACGGCCCTCCCGTCGTCGAGCCAGGAGCCACCACCGCGAGAGGCCTCCCAGGGCCAGTCGCTGGACGAAGCGGCACCGGGCCAGGGTGCGACGCGCCCCCTCACCGACGCGATGTCCGTTCGGCCCGAAGAGAAGGGCAAGGCTCCATCCGGCGAAGCACCGAGGCGAAGCGCCGCGGGCGCTGATCAACCGCTCGCTTTCGAGGAGGGGGTGACGCTCCTTCGGAACCTGACCATCCGAGGCGGCGCCTGGGGTGTGCAGGTGACGCGCGGCCGACAGGTGAGCGCGCAGAACGTGTCCTTCACCGGGCAACATCGAGGCGGTGTCCAGGTGCGTGCCGGTCGCTTCGACGCCGAGTCCTCGCGCTTCGAGGCGAGCGTGCCGGAGACCGTGGGCCTCGTGCTCGAAGCCCCTCCGGCGGACTCGGTGGCTCCCGTGTCACCGAGGACGGCGAGCCTCCGGGATGTTCGTTTCACGGGCCCCTTCCGCCGGGCCGTGCGGGTTCGGGGCGCGGAGGCCTCCGCCAGGTTGGACGACGTCACCGTCTCGGGCGCGGTGTCGGCCCTGGGGATGGATGGCGGTCACGCCGAGGTGCGGCGCTCGTCGGCCCAGGCGGGAACAGGCGCGGCGTTCTCGGTGGTGGAGGGCACCCTGGTGCTGCAGGACGTGAGCGTGGCGGGCCACGAGCTCGCGCTCTCCGTCGTGCAGTCACCCAGGCTCGAGGTCCGCCGCTTCCAGTCCGTGGGCGCCGAGCGCGCGGGGCTCGCCGTGGTCGCCTCGCGAAACGTGCTGTTGGAGGACGTGGTGGTGCGCGGCAGCGGCAGCCACGGCGCGTTCCAGCTCACGGGCTCGCAGGTGGACGCACGGCGACTGCATGTGGAGGACGCGGCGGAGTACGGGGTGCTGGCGGTGGGAGGTCGGCTGCGGCTGCGGGGCGCCATCGTATCGCGCGTGCACTCGTCGGATGGCATCACCGGTGACGCCCTGCACCTGCGTCAGGTCGTCGCGGACGTGGAGGACGTGGTGGTGCGGGGCGCGTCGGGGACCTGCGTGCTGGCGACGCAGAACGCAAGGGTGATGCTGCGGGATGCGGACCTCGAGCGCTGTGGTCAGGCCGCCTTGCTCGCGGACACGCTCGCGACGCTCGACGCGCGAGGCGTGGAGGTGCGCGACAGCGGCCGGACGACGCTGGCGGCCACGGGCGACGGTGTTCTCCGTGTGGACGTCCTCCGCTCCAGGAACAGCAGCCAGGGCTTCGTCGGGGCCGAGTGCACCGGGTCCACTCGAATCCACCTGGGCCGTGTGGACACCGAGGACTCGCGGGGCACCGAGGTCCCGTGCGTGAAGCGAACGGTCGAGCCCGCACCGGGACCGCGCTGAGCACCGGCCACGCGGTGGCTCAGATGGGAGGAGGAGGCTCGGCGGCGGAGGTGAGCGGCGTGGCATGCTTCTCGAGCCACTCGCGGATGAGGGGATAGACCTCCGAGGGGGCGCCCTTGCCGAACACCAGGTCCCCATGGCCGTAGTCCATCGCGTCGCCGCGGTCCTTGCCGAAGACATGGAGGGTGCGGTCCGGCGCGGTGATGAGGCTGAACTGGCTCTCCACGTTCTCCGCGGTGGCGAGCCGGTCCGCGCTTCCGCCCATGACGAGGATGGGCAACTGGAGCCCGGCGATGCCCGCGCGCCAGTCGCGGGTGCGGTCGAATGAGCGGAACGCGTCGTGCTCAATCCAGTCCTGGAACTGGAGCAGCACCTTGCGGCTCATCGACGACATCATGTTCGCGTAGACCTGCCGCTGGATGCGCGGAGGGATGTGCAGCGGATTCACCACCAGGTCGGACAGGGGCAGCGTCACGTAGCCCAGGAACGGGGCCAGGCTGGCGCTCATCCACTCCTGCCGGAAGCGGGCGGGCCACGCGGCGCGCACGCCGAGGGAGATGAGCGTGCGCAGGAACGGCTCGGACTTGAAGTGCACGGGTGCGCCGAGCGTGAGCAGCCCCGCGAGCTTCGCGCCCTCCGGCCCTTGGGCCAGCCCATAACCCACGAGCCCGCCCAAGGAGTGCCCCAACCAGAACGCCCGCTTCGCGCCCGTCTCCTTCAGCGCCAGCTCCAGCAGTGCGGGCCCGTCCTGCAGGATGTGGTCGTCGATGGTGAAGTCGGTGTACCGCCGCCCTCGAGGTGGCAGGCGTGAGTGCCCCGTGCCCCGCCACTCCACGCTGAAGCAGTCGAAGCCCGCTTCGGCCAGGTAGTGGGCCACGGAGTAGGGGGGCTCGAAGTCGAACGTGAACCGGTTGGCCGCCAGTCCATGGCACAGGAGCACCGGCTCCTCGAAGCGCTTCACCGGCGCGCGCCGGACGTGCACCGCCAGCTCCCACCCGTCCGCGCACCGCGCCTTGAAGGCCTGGGGAAGGGGCGTGCGCAGACGGTACCACCGCCGGACCAGCGCCACCCAAAGGACATTCCCCAGCACCACGACGAGGCCAGCGACCAGCACCCACACGACCCAGCGCCCGTCTCCCATCGCGCCTGCTCTCCTTGCCGACCCCTGGGTCTGACGGTTCCTCGAATAAAACCCTGCTAAGGTTCGTTCTCCGGCCGTCCTGCTGCCAGGAACTCATGGGCATCAGAGGAAGTCGAGGGATCGATGAAGTTACGGAAACTGATGTTCGTGCTGCCGAACCTCTTCACTGTCACGTCCATCTTCTGTGGCTTCTATGCCATCACGCTGTGCGCGGGTGAGGCGGATCCGGTCCACCTCTATCAGGCCGCGTTGGCCATCTTCTTCGCGATGTTCTTCGATGGGTTCGACGGCCGCGTCGCGCGGTTGACGAAGACGCAGAGCGACTTCGGGGTCCAGCTGGACAGTCTGGCGGACGTCGTCTCCTTCGGGGCGGCTCCCGCGCTGCTGGTCTACAAGTGGGCCCTGGCGCCGCTGGGTTTCGCGGGGCTGTTCATCTCGTTCGCGTTCGCCGCGTGCGGCGCGCTGCGACTGGCGCGCTTCAACGTGCTGGCGGCGCGCAATCCGCACGGGGGTGGCGGGAGCTTCTTCGTGGGCCTGCCCATCCCGCTCGCCGCGGGCATGCTCGTCTCGGTCATCATCTCCCACCATGTGGCCTCCCAGGGGGAGCCGCTCCAGGAGTCGGCCTACGTGCCCGTGGCGGTGGCGGTGGTGGGCCTGTCGCTGCTGATGGTGTCGACGGTGCGCTACCGCACCTTCAAGGACACCCGCCCCAACCGGAAGAGCGCGGCCGTGTTCATGCTGATGGTGGCCGCCGGTGTGGCCATCGCGACGCAGTATCATCCCGCCTGGTTGCTGGTGGCCTGCTGTGGCGCCTACCTCGCGCTCGGGTTGGTGGAGTCCGCGGTGCAGGTGCGCACGCACCTGGCCGCGCGCAAGCTCTCCGCGGGCTCGGCGGTCGTCGCGGGCGTCATCGATGACGAAGAGGATGACGAGGAGTCCGAGGACGGCCAGGGTCCCCGCAACGACGGACCCGCCTTCCTCTGATTGGAAGACCCGAGGCCGCCGGTCGACGCGCCCAGCCTGGCGCGTCCCGGGGCTCGGGGACCGTCCGCCAGCCAGGGCCGCTGTCTGGCAACGGGTGGGGGAGGGCTGACAGGTGCCCGGCTTCCCGCTTGGATGGTGGGGCCCGAAGACGCATCCGTCCGTGCCGAGGCCCTCGCGTGTCGCTAGGATGCGCGCCCCATGCGGGTCGAACTGCTGTGCACGGGTGACGAGCTGGTCACCGGCCTCATCACGGACACGAACAGCACCTACCTGGAGGCCCGGCTCTTCGACCTGGGCGTGAAGGTGGAGCGGGTGGTGCTCGTAGGGGACGTCCGACCGGACATCACCCAGACGCTGCTCGAGGCCGCGGCGCGAGCGGATGTCGTGGTGGTCTCCGGAGGGCTGGGCCCCACGGCGGACGACTTCACCCTCGAGTGTGCCGCGGCCGCCGCGGGTGTCCCGTTGGAGGAGGACGCCCGGGTCCTGGAGTGGCTGCGCGAGCGTTACGCGTCGCGAGGCGTCCCCATCAATCCCAGCGCGATGCGCATGGCGCGAATCCCCCGGGGCTCTGAGCCGGTGCGCAACCCCGCGGGCTCCGCGCCGCTCGTCGTGCTCACGCTGGGTCGATGCCGCCTGTTCTTCCTGCCCGGAGTGCCGCGCGAGTATCGCGCCCTCTTGGACAACGAGGTGCTGCCGCGCATCCGCGCGGAGCTGGACACGAGGCCGGGCCGTGTCTACCGGGCCTTCCGGCTGCTGCGCACCGTGGGCATCCCCGAGTCCGAGCTGGACCTGGCCGTGGCGCCCCTGGCGCCCAATCACCCCAGGGTGGTGTTCGGCTTCCGCACGCACGCGCCGGAGAATCACCTCAAGCTGATGGCGGAGGCGCCCACGCAAGCGGAGGCCGACCAGGCCCTGGCCGCGGTGGAGGCCGAGTGTCGTCGCGTGCTGGGCCGACATGTCTTCGCCGCGGACGGCGAGGAGTACGCGCCCGCGCTGCTGTCGGCCTTGGGGCAAGCCGGAGCCACGCTGGCCACGGCGGAGAGCTGCACGGGAGGCCTCATCGCCCAGCGACTGACGGCGGTGCCGGGTTCGAGCACCGTCTTCATCGGCGGCGCGGTGGTCTACTCGGAGAAGATGAAGACCGCCTGGGTGGGCGTTCCCACCGAAGTGCTCGAGCGTCATACCGCGGTCTCCGCGCCGACGGCCGTGGCCATGGCCGAGGGGGTACGTGCCGCCTGCGGCGCCACATATGGCCTGTCGGTGACGGGGTACGCGGGGCCCGGCGGCGGAACTCCCGAAGACCCGGTGGGCACTGTGTACTGCGCGCTCGCGGGGCCGGGGTTCGCCACGCGGTGCGAGCGCATGTCCTTTTCTGGAGACAGGGAGCGCGTGCGCCTCTTCGCTGCCTCCCACACCCTGGAGATGCTGCGGCAGCACCTGCTGACCGCCGCCCAATCATGAGTCGCTCCAAGTCCAAGCGCCCCGCGCCTCCCGCACCCGAGTCGGAGCCCTCGCCCGTGGTCGAGCCCGCCGCCACCGCGCCCGCGGAGCCCGCGGCCCCCTCCGTCGTCGAAGGAGTGGCCGCGCCCGTGGGAAGTGGAGGCACGGTCGGCGCCGTCCTTCGCGTGTGGTTCGCGGCCTACCGGGTGGAGGTGCTGTTGTTCCTGGTGGCGTTCGTCGTGCTCGCCAGCTTCAGCTCGCAGCGCTTCCTGCGCCAGAGCGCCGCGCCGCACTTCGTCTATCAGGCGCAGGGGTGGCTGGAGGGCCGACTGGACGTGGATCCCCAGGTGCTCCCGAACCTGGAGGACTGGGCCTGTGTGCGGCTGGTGAATGGCCAGAAGGTCCGCTGCGAGGGCCGGCCGCTGCCCGACGACCGCTGGTTCGTGAGCTTCCCGTCGTTCCCCGCCGTGGCGATGCTGCCCTTCGTCGCGCTGCACGGGTACCAGTTCAACGACACCTCCTTCGGCGTCATCGTCGGAGCGCTGGCGGTGGCGTTGTTCTACTCGCTGCTGCGCTTGCTTGCCCGTGAAGGGGAGACAGCGAGAACCCGCGACGAGAACGTCGTGCTCGCGCTGACGCTCGCCTTCGGGACGTTGTTTTTCTACTGCGCCATCCGTGGCGAGGTGTGGTTCAGCGCCGAGGTCATGGGCGTGGCCCTCACCTGTCTCTACGTGCGCAATGCGCTGCGTGCCCGTCGTCCTGTCCTGGCGGGCGTGTTCTTCTCCATGGCGACGCTCACGCGCACGCCGCTGTTCTTCGCGGGGCTCTTCTTCGTGCTGGAGGCCCTGTGTCCGGGCCCCGAGCCCCGCTTGCAGCAGCTCAAGGCGTTGGGGCGCCACTGGAAGCAGGCCGCGAGGAAGGTGGGCCTGTTCGCCCTGGGGGCCGCGCCCCTGGGGCTGCTCGCCGCTGGCTACAACGTGTATCGCTTCGGCCGCTTGAGTGAGTTCGGCCACGCCTATCTCTTCAACAACCGCGTCAACGTGGACATCGACCGGTGGGGCCTCTTCCACTGGGAATACCTGGGACGCAACCTGGAGGCCGCCTTCCTCAAGTGGCCCTCGTTGTCGCTGGCGCCGCTCAAGCTCGGGTATGACCCTCGCGGGCTCACGCTGCTTTTGACGCTGCCGCTGCTCGTCTTCCTGCTGGTGCCGAAGCTGCGGCCACGCCTGCACTGGCCCCTGTGGCTCACCGTGGCCGTGTGCGCGCTGCCCGGTCTGTTCTATCAAAACACGGGCTACATGCAGTTCGGCTTCCGCTTCAGCCTCGACTACACGCCCTACCTCTTGTTGCTCTTCGCCATTGGGGGCTGGTCGCTTCGCCAGCGCGTGGTGATGGGCACGTTGGTGCTGGGCGTGCTGGTGAACTTCTGGGGCGCGGTGGCCTTCCGTGGCTACACGGAGCTTGTCCGGAACTGGTAGGGCGCTGCCTCCCGTGGGGTTGAAACCCTCGGGATGGGCGCGCAGATAGAGAAGAGCCATGCAACCTCCCACCGGACAGCCCCCCGCCGGCAAGCGCTGGCACACTCGCGAGGACAGCGGCATCCGCCTCGATGCCGCCCTGCGCTGGTGGCATGACGACGAGCCCATCGAGCACCCCAAAATCATCGAGCTCTTCAACACCTCTCTCCTCCTGGACGACGAGGGTCGCTACCAACTGCGCATCGGGCAGGACTGGTGCTACGTGCAGGTCGAGGACGCCGCGTACGAAGTCCGGACCGTGGACGTCACGCCGGACGCGCGTGTGTCCATCCGCTTGAGTGACCGCACCGCCGAGGCCCTGGAACTCGATTCGCTCCAGGTGGATGGCGCGGGCGTCCTGACGTGTCGGGTGAAGCAGGGTCGGGCCAAGGCGCGCTTCTCTCGAGATGGCCAGTACCAGTTCGGAGAGCTGTTGGAGCCGGGCCCGGGTGGCGGGCTGGTGGTGCGCGTCGGAGAGCGCCAGCACCCGTTGGCGCTCTCCCTCGACTCGCTGACCGGCTCCGTCTAGGCGGCGGCCTCCGCGGCGGGCGCGGGGCAGGGGAGCGGCGGTGTCCCCGCGAGCTCCCGGGCCAGCGCCTCCATCGTGTCGGTGTGCTCACGCAGCCACTCCGAGGCGCGCTCCCTTCCCTGGCCGATGCGCTCGCCTCGGAGGCTGAAGTGACTCCCGGACTTGTCGATGAGCCCCGTGGCCACGCCCAGGTCCAGCACCTCCCCGGCGCGGTGGATGCCGCTGCCGTACAGCAGGTCGAACTCCGCCTCCTGGAAGGGCGGGGCCAGCTTGTTCTTCACCACCTTCACCCGGGCCCGCGAGCCCACCACGGCGTCTCCCTCCTTGAGGTTGCCCGTGCGGCGAATCTCCATGCGCACCGAGGAATAGAACTTCAGCGCGTTCCCTCCGGTGGTGGTCTCGGGATTGCCGAACATCACGCCAATCTTCATTCGAATCTGGTTGATGAAGACGATGCAGCATCCCGAGCGGCTCACCGCGCCCGTGAGCTTGCGCAGGGCCTGACTCATCAGCCGCGCCTGCACGCCCATGTGCGCGTCGCCCATCTCACCTTCGATTTCCGCGCGAGGCACCAGCGCCGCCACCGAGTCCACGACGATGAGGTCCACGGCTCCCGAGCGAACGAGCTGCTCGGTGATTTCCAGCGCCTGCTCTCCGGTGTCCGGCTGGGACACCAGCAGCTCCTCCACCTTCACTCCCAGCTTGCGCGCGTAGGAGATGTCGAGCGCATGCTCCGCGTCGATGAACGCCGCCACTCCGCCGGCGGCTTGGACCTGCGCAATCGCATGCAGCGTGAGCGTCGTCTTGCCGGACGACTCGTTGCCGAACACCTCCACCACGCGGCCTCGGGGATAGCCGCCCACGCCGAGCGCCCGGTCCAGCCCCACCGAGCCGGAGGGAATCACCGCGACCTTGTGCTCCTGCGTGTCCCCGCCCAACGTCATCACCGAGCCACGACCGAACTGCTTCTCGATGGATGCCACCGCCGCCGCCACTGCCTTCAGCTTCTCCGTCAGCTTGCTCATCGACTCCCTCGCCGCCCTGTCCTTGAGTCCGTGCTGCGCCCTGTCGCCCCGGAACGAGACGCCCGACGCATCGGCGCGGTGGAGAGCAATGGGCATGCCGCGAGGTACTCCCAGTGAACACATGAAGCGAGGCGTCCGTGAGGGACTGCGGGCGTCTCGCGGGTTGGAGGGCGAACCCACCTCGGGATTTCCGGGCTGAGCGAGGGGCTGTCCGGTTGCCTGGTGAATTCACGCCGCTTTGCGTTGAAGTTTGGAGGGGGCGGCATGACCTTTCGCTCGTGAAGACCCAACGCGAAGACATGCCCCATGTGGTCATCCTCGGCGGCGGGTTCGCCGGGCTTCGGGCCGCGCAGCACCTCGCCAAGGCGCCGGTCCGTCTCACCCTGGTGGACCGGCACAACCACCACCTCTTCCAGCCGCTGCTGTACCAGGTGGCCACGGCGACGCTGAGCCCCAGTGAGATCGCCGCGCCGCTGCGGGCGCTGCTCGGACCGCAGGGCGTCGCGGTGGTGCTGGCGGACGTGACGGGCGTCGACACCGCTGGGAAGCGGGTGCTGCTGTCGGATGGAGAGCTGAAGTACGACTACCTCGTCATCGCGACGGGGGCGACGCACTCGTACTTTGGCAATGACCAGTGGGCCCGTTTCGCCCCGGGGCTCAAGTCCATCGAGGACGCGGTGGAGATTCGACGCCGGGTGCTGCTGGCGTACGAGCTGGCCGAGCGTGAGCCGGACCCGAGCCTCCGCAAGGCCCTGCTCAACTTCGTCATCATCGGCGCGGGGCCCACGGGCGTGGAGATGGCGGGCTCACTGGCGGAAATCAGCCGCAAGTCCTTGTCGGGTGATTTCAAGAACATCGACCCGCGGGACGCGCGCATCATCCTCATCGAGGGTTTGGGCAAGGTCTTGCCCGTCTACCCGGACGACCTGACGGACAAGGCGCGTCGCACGTTGGAGAAGCTCGGCGTGGAGGTCCGCACGGGCGCCCGGGTGACGAACATCGACGAGACGGGCGTCTACATCGGCACGGAGTTCATCGCGGCCCGCACCGTCATCTGGGCCGCGGGTGTCGCCGCCTCGCCGGTGGCGCGTTCGCTCGGCGTTCCGCTGGATCGCGCGGGGCGGGTGCACGTGACGCCCGAGTTGACCGTCCCCGGCCTCGAGGACGTCTTCGTCGTGGGAGATTTGGCCTCGCTCAATCAGGAGGACGGCACGCCCGTGCCGGGGCTCGCGCCCGCCGCGATGCAGGAGGGCAAGCACGCGGCGTCCAACATCCTGCGCCGCCTGCGCGGTGAGCCCATGGTGCCCTTCAAGTACTGGGACAGGGGCTCCTATGCGGTGATTGGCCGAGGCCACGCGGTGGGCATCGCCTTCCGGCGCTTCAAACAGTCAGGGCTGCCCGCGTGGAGCGCCTGGCTGTTCATCCACCTGCTGTTCCTCATCGGCTTCCGGAGCAAGCTGGCGGTGATGCTCAACTGGGCCTACTCCTATCTGACCTTCGGCAAGTCGGCCCGAATCATCACCGGCCCCGCGCCCAGGTTGGATCAGCTCGCGCTCGTGGCCTCGTCGTCGGACGGGAAGAACGGGTCCCCCACGGATGACACGGATGGTGCTTCGCGCCTCGTTTCGTCCGCGGGAGCGCTGGCCCCGCCTTCGCCCCACTGAGGGCCGACGCCTCGGGCATTGGGAAGTGGTCCCTCGGCGGGTGGTGGTCTCCACCGCCCGCCTGCTCCTGCGCGAGGGGGCGGTGGGCCTCCGTGGGTGTTCGAGTGCAGCCAGCCTCGTCGGTCCAGCGCCCTGCAGTCGATGGCGAGCTGCATGTCCACGTCCTCGATGCGTCCGTGGTCCTCGAGGTCCGCGCGAGTCAGCGCGAGCTTGAGGAGCCGGTCATGGGCTCGTGCGGACAGGCCATGCCGACGCACTGCCAGCTCCAGCATCCGCTCGGCGCCGGGGCTCAGGATGCAATGACGCCGCAGCAGGTGTGACGGGAGCTGCGCGTTGCAGTGCACGCTCGGCTCCTCCCGGTACCGCTCTCGCTGACGTTGCCGCGCGGCCTCCACGCGCTCCCGATGGTGACGACTGGGGGACTCCTTCGTCTCCGCGCGTGCCAGGTGGTGATACTCCACCGGCCGGGTCTGCAAGGTGATGTCGACGCGGTCCAACAGCGGGCCGCTGACGCGGGCGTGGTAGTCGAACACGCGATGCTCCGGGCACGTGCAGGTGTGTCCCGGCACGTTGAAGTAGCCGCAAGGGCAGGGGTTCATCGCCGCCACCAGCATCACCTGACACGGGTAGCTGATGTTCTGGTTGGCGCGCGCCAGGTGGATGATTCCCTCCTCCAATGGCTGTCGCAGCACCTCCAGCACGTTGCGGCGGAATTCCGGGAGCTCGTCGAGGAACAGGACGCCGTGGTGCGCCAGCGACAGTTCTCCGGGACGGGCCAGGGGGCCACCTCCCACGAGCCCCGCGTCCGAGAGCGTGTGGTGGGGCGCGCGGAACGGACGCTCGCGCACCAGGGCGTGGCCTTCGTTGAGCAGCCCCAATACCGAGTAGACCTTCGTCACCTCGAGCGACTCGGCGAAGGTCATCGCCGGAAGGATGCCCGGCAGCCTGCGCGCCAGCATCGTCTTGCCCGAGCCTGGGGGCCCGCACATCAGCACGTTGTGTCCGCCCGCCGCCGCCAGCTCCAACGCGAGCTTGAGATCGGGTTGTCCCCGCACGTCCGCCATGTCCGGCTCCGCGCGTCCTCTGCCCACCGGATGCGAGACACCCTGGCGTGAGAAGGGATGGATGACGCGCGTCCCGGTGAGGTGGTCCACCGCCTCGCGAAGGCTCGTCACGGGCAACACGCTCAGGCCCTCGACGAGCGCGGCCTCGGCGGCATTGGCCGCAGGCACCATGACACCCTCGAAGCCTTTGTCCCGCGCGGCCACCGCGAGCGGCAGCACACCCTTGATGGGCTTGAGCGTGCCGTCGAGCGACAGCTCTCCCCCGAAGAGGTAGCGTCCCAGAGGCGCCTCCTCGAGCAGCTTCGCCGCCGCGAGGACTCCCAGCGCGATGGGCAGCTCGAAGGCCACGCCGTCCTTGCGCAGGTCCGCTGGAGCCAGATTCACGGTGACGCGCTTCTGCGGCAGCTCGAAGCCCGTGTTCTTCAGCGCGGAGACCACGCGCACCTTCGACTCCCGCACCGCGCCTTCCGGCAACCCCACCACGTTGAAGTAGGGGAGGCCGAGCGCCATGTCGACCTCGCACTCCACCACCACCGCGTCGATGCCCATCAACGCCCCCGACCGTACCCTCGCCAGCATCCATCCCCTCCCGTGTCGCCCGCCTCCGCCTGGAGCAACCCGCGTACCGCCAGCGCCCCGAGGTGACGCCCCTCCAGAGCCAATCTCCTGGGGTGGATGCCTGTCCCATACCCAGGAGCGGCAAGGTTTCACGCTCACTGGATAAGTGAAGGGGCCTCTAGCCAGGGCGGGTGCGCCTTGGGTAGCTTGACGGGGAGTTGGGGAACGCAGGGGGAATGACGCAAATGGGGTCGCAGGAGATTCAGCGGCGTCGTCCGGTCCGTATCCGCCGGGCAGACATGAAGCGGGGTCAGCGGATGAAGGTCGCCTTCGCGATGTTCCGCTTCTGCCTCTACGGCATGGTGGGCATCAGCTCGGAGATCTTCTTCTACAACCTGGTGCGCGTGTCCCGGGACGTACCCATCCTAGGCTCGCTCTTCCAGTTCCAGTGGCGGGTCGATGACCGGCTGGGGCTCAACGCCATCTGGGACACACCCGCCGTCACCGCCTACGGGCAGTGCTCGCTGTGGATGTTCTTCATCTACGCCATCGCCTGCTTCTTCTTCGTGGAGCCCGTCTTCCGCTGGATGCTCTACCAGCACGCCAGCCTCCGGGCCGCCATCTATGGCGTGGGCATCCTGCTGTTCGAGGGCTTCAGCGGCCTGGTCCTGGAGCGGCTCACCGGCTACCGCATCTGGTACTACGGCGACGCGGGCGCCATCATGGGACAGATGACGTCGCTCTACATCCTGCCCATCTGGATGGTGACCGGCCTCATCGCCGAGTTCATCTACAGGGAGCTGATGGACCCGGACCTCATGGCCGCCTTGGAGTCGCCGCTGCCGGCCACGCCCGAGGAGACCGAGGCTTCCTTCCAGCTGATGCGATAGGTGCAGGTGTGGCCGTCGTAGCCCGACGGCTCCACGCGCACCTCCTGGGCGCCGGCCACCCGCAGGCCGGCGTGGATGATGCCCGCCGTGAAGTCCGGGTAGTCGCCCACCTCGTTCATCCACAGCTCGAACTGGGTGGGGGTGAGCTCCACCAGCTTCGACTCGGTGTAGTTGTTGCCCGCCCGGAAGTTCTGCGTGGCCCGCATGAGCGTCCGGCGAGGCCCCAGCACCCGCAGCAGCGACAGCACCGCGCGGCCGAGCATCGTCTCGCGGAAGCCCTCGATATAGGCCTCACCGAGCTTCCAGGTTCCCTGCGCGACGGCCTCCTGGGGAAACAGCTCCTCCGCGGCGATGCGCAGGAACGCCATCCAGGATGTGAAGGAGTAGGCGGGACGCAGCTTCTGGTCCACGTCGAGCCCCGCCTGCTTCAAGCGCTGCTTGCAGGCAGGCGTCAGCCGCCCGTGCAGCGCGCGCAGGAAGAGGGCTTCGATGGTCTGTTCAAAGACGAGAAGCTCGTCGGCCATGAGGAGTGGACTCTAGCCGACGAGCTTCTGATTGTGAACCGCGACTCCAACCCGGAGCGTAGGCTCCAAGAGGGAGCTGTCAGGGCGTGGGGGCGGGCGCCGGAGTGCCCGTGTCCACCTGCGTGCCCTGGATGATGGCGTTCGACGGCAGCTCCGTCGCCATGCCGAGCACCTTCGCGCCGGCCGCCTTCGCGCCGTCCAGGGCCGCGATGAGCCGCCCGTAGTTGGTCGCGTCGTCCGCCATGAAGAAGACGACCTTCTCGTCCGCCTTCTTCGCCGCCAGCATGCGCTTGAGGCGGTTGATGTAGTCCGAGGCCGGGACCTTCTCCGTGTTGATGGAGTAGCTGCCGTCCTTGTCCAGCAGGACCACCAGCTGCTGGTCATTCGGATCCGGCGGCGGCTGGTTCTCCTCGACCTCGGTGTCCGGCACGCGCACCAGGATGTCCTTCTCCAGGAGGGGCGTGACGACCATGAAGATGATGAGGAGCACCAGCACCACGTCCACCAGCGGCGTGACGTTGATCTCCGAGTTGGGCGCCGACTGCGGCTTCACCCACTGGCGCTGCTTGTGGCCGGCCATTACTTCTTCTCCTCGACGCCGAGCGCGATCTGCTTCGCCTTGGCCTTGCGGGCCACGTCCAGCACCCTGCGCACGTCGCCCACGTTCACGGTGTTGTCACCCTTGAGCAGGATCTTCTTGCCCGGGTCCTTCACCAGCTCCTCCGCGATGCGGTCCTGGAGAGCCTGTTCGTCCACCTGGTCATTCTCCACGAACACCTTCTTGTCCGGGGTGATGGAGACGTAGAGAGGGTCCGAGTCCTTGCCCTTCTCTTTTTCGATCTCGGTGGCCTTGGGCAGCTCCACGGACTTGCCGCGCTGGAGCATGGGGGTGACGACCATGAAGATGATGAGGAGCACCAGCACCACGTCCACCAGCGGCGTGACGTTGATCTCGCTCTTGATGCCCCCCTTGGGGCCAGCTGACATTCCCATGCGTGTAACCTGCTTCCTGGTGGTGGAAGCCCGCCGTCCCGAGTGGTGTCGCGGGCTCCGGTTGTCCAGGAGCCGCGTTCACGCCAGGAGGCGGGCCTCGGGTCGTCCCCGGGGCTCGCCGGTGACTGCTCAGGCCGCGTGCGAGGAGTGCGCGCCGCCGCCCAGGTGCCGGGCGACCACGTCGAGGAACTCGTTGGAGGACTCGCTGATGTCCACCGAGCGAGCATCCACCCAGCCCTGCAGGAAGTTGTAGGCCATCACGGCGGGGATCGCCACGAGCAGACCGAAGGCCGTGGTGATGAGCGCCTCGGCGATACCGGCCGAGATGGTGCCCAGACCGCCGGAGCCGGCCGCCGCCATCAGCTGGAAGGCGTTGACGATACCCATCGTCGTGCCGAGCAGACCGACGAACGGAGCCGTCGAGCCGACCGTGGCCAGCAGACCCAGGCCGCGCTTCATGCTCTGCACCTCGCGCTGCGCCTGACGCTCGAGCGCGCGGGCCACGGACTCCACCGCCACGTCCTTATTGTTGGGGCTGATGCGGTAGGCGGTGAGGCCGGAGTTGATCACCCGACCCAGGTGGCCCACGTCCTTGCCCAGGTTCGTGTTGGCCGCGGTGGTCAGGTCGCCCTTCGCCAGGATGGCACCCATCTTGGCGGCGAAGTTGCGGCTGTCGGACCGGGTCTTGCGGAAGACGATCATCCGCTCCGCCATCACGACCAGCGACGCCACCGACATGATGGCCAGGGTGAAGATGATCATACGGGCGAAGGTGCCCGTGTGGTGCCAGATATCGATGAGAGTGAATTGCATGGCTTGGTTGAGCGCTCCTCCTCACGAGCGCGGGGTGGTCGGCGGTGCTTCTCTACGGCGCGCCCGGATCAGCGCGGCAGCTTCAGATTCAGGGTGAAGGTGTAATCCACCTGGACCGGACGGCCCTGGAACGTGACGGGCTTGTAACGTGACGATGTCAGGGCGTCCATGACGGCCTGTTCCATGTGGGGCAGGGGCTTGATGATTCGGCAGCGCTCCACACGACCTTCCACGGTGATGACGCACTTGACGATCATCGTGCCCTGCACGCGAGACTCGAGCGCCTCGCGGGTGTACTCGGGCTGCGGGCCCGAGACCTTCTCCGGACGGGTCATGCCCGCGCCGAACGGCAGCACTTCCGTCCCCGTCCCGCCCAGCTGCCCACCGACCACGCCGCCGATCACACCACCGACGACGCCGCCCACGACACCACCGGCGACACCACCCTCGACGCCGCCCTCGACCGCCTCTTCAGTGGGCTCCTCGGCGGCCTCTTCCGGCTGCTCCGTCGGCTCGACCTCCTTGGGGACCTCTTTCGGGATCTCCTTGGGCTGGACGATGGTGTCGGGCTTCTTGGGCTTCTTCGGGGTCGTCTTCGGCTTGGAGGTCGCCGCCGGGGGAGGGGGCGGCGGCGGAGGAGGTGGCGGGGCCATGGTGGCCTTCAGCGTCACCTCAATCTCCTTCTCCTCCTCGACCGGAGGCCTCGTCGAAAGAACGTAGGCCACCACGAACAGCGCCACATGCAGGATCACCGAGATGGTGGTTCCCACACCGAACCGCGCTTTGGGCGCCTGACCGCGGTCAAGGACTGAATCAAACATGTACTAGACTCCTCTTCACCAGTGGACACCCACCACGCCACCCCCGGCTGAAAGGGCGCGCCACCATACAGAAACGCGTTCCGGGTTCAAGTGAGCAAGGTCAAGGGTAACTGACGTGATCGCGCAATTGCCCCACTGGTTACCAAAAAGCAACGGTCTATTGACAACTGCTCGACCTCGGATATTTTCCCCAGTCATTTTCGGTTGCAGCCCACCTTGGAGGGGTCTGGTATGCACTTGAACCGAGTGCTCCGGGAAACCGGAGTTGTCCTGGCCGCAGGTCTGCTTTATGGATCGGCGGCTTTCGCGCAGTCGAGCACGATGATCGGAACGATCATCGACGCTCAGAGTCGGCAGCCTGTTCCTGACGTGGTGGTAACCGCGACCTCGCCCAACCTTCAGGGTGAGCAGACCGTGGTTTCCGACGCACAGGGCAACTACCGTATTCCCCAGCTTCCGCCGGGTGTTTACACCCTGCGGTTCGAGAAGGAGCAGTTCAAGCCCTACGCCCGGTCGGACGTGCAGCTGCGTCTGAACCGCACCATCCGCGTCAACGTCGAGCTGCTCCCCGAGTCCCTCGGTGAAGTGGTGGAGATCGTCGGCGCGCCGCCGACCATCGACGTGGGCTCCACGACCACGGGCGTCAACGTGGATCAGGAGTTCATCAAGCGCATCGCGGTCGCCCGTCCGGGCGGCAAGAGCGGCGCGGCTCGCTCGTTCGAGTCCCTGGCCGAGCTGGCGCCTGGCGCCCAGAACGACCAGTACGGTGTCTCCATCAACGGCGCGACCTCGCCTGAGAACGGCTACGTGGTGGACGGTCTGTCCACAAACGACCCGGCCTACGGCGTGAACGCGAGCCCGATGAGCATCGAGTTCGTGCAGGACGTGAACATCATCACCGGCGGTTACCTGCCGGAGTTCGGTCGCTCCACGGGCGGTGTCATCAACGCGGTGACCCGGTCGGGCTCCAACGAGTTCCACGGTTCCGTGTTCGCCAACTGGACGCCCGGCACGTTCGAGGGTACCCGCAAGACGATCCGGTCCGAAGGCTCGGTCATCAGCGGCCTCAACGAGCTGAAGAACATGGGCGACTTCGGTGCCACCCTCGGTGGTCCGATCCTCAAGGACAAGCTGTGGTTCTTCGCCGGTTTCGCGCCGTCCTTCACGCGCTACCAGCACACCCGCACGCTGAACTCCATCCGCCTCGACGCCTCTGGCAACACGGTCACGGATGACGCCGGCTTCACGGTGGTCGACCCCATCGCGGGCTCGGATCGTCAGTACTACGCTGACTCCCGCACCGTGCAGTACATGGGTAAGCTGACCTACCTCATCAACCAGGACCACACGGTCTCGCTCGCCCTCAACGGCACGCCGACGACCACGGGTGGCATGGGCAAGCTGTCCATCAACCCGCAGTCCGGTGGTCTGCCGGGCGCGATCTTCTCCCGTCCGGGCGACTTCGCCTTCACGGAGACGAACGCGAACGCCACGTCCGTCGCCCTGAAGTACGGCGGCGCGTTCATGGACAAGAAGGTCCTGGTCGACGCGACGGCCGGCTGGTTCCACCAGACGGCGTCCACCCTGCCGGGCGACGGCAGCAAGCTGGGCTCCTCCGAGGGCCTCGCGGGCTACTCCCGCTTCGGGTACACCTCCTCGCGGTCTCTGCCGGATCTCGAGGCCCTGCCCGCCGGGCAGGAGGGCGCCTGCGCCCCGTTCGAGACGGTCGACGACGAGGGAAATCCCGTCACCATCGACCGCTGCCCCGTCATCGGGTACACGGTCGGCGGCCCCGGCTACATGAACGACTCGAAGCTGGATCGCTACCAGTTCAACGCGAAGGCCACGTACCTGCTCAACGCGCTCGGCACCCACGTGCTGAAGGCCGGCGCGGACGCGGAGTTCCTGTCCTACGACCAGCTCAAGGCGTACGGCGGTGGCGTGTACTTCCGTGAGGCCGCTCCGTACGCGAACGCGACCCTCAACGGCCAGCTCTACACCGGCGGCGCGGTGCAGGACTACCGTCGCTACGGCTACCAGGCCTCGCCCGACAGCCCCATCACCCAGCTGACCCAGCAGTCGAAGACCACCAGCACCACGGTCGGTGGCTTCCTGCAGGACTCCTGGTCCATCGCCAACCGCGTCACGCTGAACCTCGGCGTGCGCTACGACGTGCAGGCGATGTACGGCGGCGACGGCAACCTGGCGCTCATCATGGGCAACCAGTGGTCGCCCCGCCTCGGCGCCATCGTCGACCCGTTCGCCAACGGCCGCACCAAGTTCTTCGTGAACTTCGCTCGCTACTACGAGCAGGTTCCGCTGAACATGCTGGACCGCGCGTTCCCGGGTGAGCGCCGCTACGAGGCCCGCCGCGCGCTGGCGTCGGACACTCAGGCCGGTTGCGATCCCACGGATCGCCAGAGCCAGCAGACGGAGTGCCGCGACCCGGCCTACGTGCTCGCTCAGCCCGAGAGCGTTCGCAACCCGAACCGCCTCTACACGGGTGGTAAGGTCGAGAACGAGCCGATCGACCCGGACATCAAGCCCCAGTCGTCCAACGAACTGGTGGTCGGCGCCGAGTACGAGCTCATCGCCAACACCCGCGTGGGCGCCAGCTACACGCACCGCAACATGAACATGGTCATCGAGGACATGAGCCGCGATGACGGTGCGTCGTACTTCCTCGGTAACCCGGGCAGCGGCTTCGCCAAGGAGTTCCCGAAGCCGGAGCGTAACTACGACAACGTCACGGTCTACCTGAACCGCACGTTCTCGGATGGTTGGCTCGCCGCGGCGAACTACACCTGGTCCCGCCTGAACGGTAACTACCCCGGTCTGTTCCGCCCGGAGACCGCTCAGCTCGACCCGAACATCCTGTCGGACTTCGACCTCGTCAGCCTCCTGGCCAACCGCACGGGTCCGCTGCCGTTCGACCGTACGCACCAGATCAAGGTGTTCGGCGCGAAGGAGTTCAACTTCACGAACGAGCTGTCCGCCAGCCTGGGTCTGTCGTACCGCGGCAACTCCGGCTCGCCGATCAACTACTTCGGCGCGCATGCGCTCTACGGCCCGGACGAGTCCTTCGTCCTCCCCCGTGGCGCCGGTGGTCGTACGCCCTGGCTGAACGTCATTGACTCCAACATCGGCGTCAACTACCGCGTCAGCAAGGACAACGTCATCTCCGTCACCCTGGACGTGTTCAACCTGTTCAACTTCCAGGGCGTGAGCACGGTCGACCAGACGTACACCCTGCTCTCCGTGCAGCCCATCGCGGGCGGCAAGCCCTCCGACCTGCCTGGCAACGTCCAGTGGCAGGAGGGCGAGGAGCGCGCTGCCGACTTCGGCACGGTCGATGGCGACGTCAACCCCAACTTCAAGAACCCGACCAGCTACCAGCCGCCGCGCCAGATGCGCCTTGGTGTCCGGTACACGTTCTAGTCACTGGCCATTCACGGAACCAGGATTTCAAGTCACATGACCAAGAACATCTTCAATGCGGTAATGGTCCTTGTTGGCACGGCGGGTCTGCTGACGGGTTGCAATTTCGACCAGCCCGAGGCTCCCTGCTTCGTGCAGGACAGCGCGAGCTGGGCGACCCGGTATGACCCCATCGACGACCCTGTCGATGCCAGCGGTGCTGGGTGCGAACTGCGAGCCCCTGTCGGTGAGTTGGTGGGCGTCTACAAGTTCAGCGACCCGGATGACCTGAGCAACTCGCTGCTCACCCTGCGTCCGCAGGGCGTGGCGTCCATCGCGAGCCGCGACCCCGGCCCGACGACGGATCAGACGGCGCTGGGCCGGTTCGACATCCAGCCGGACGCGGAGGAGTTCTGCACCGCGAAGACGCTCTCGGTTGCCTCGGTCAACGCCGCGGCCACCCAGACGGCTCCTCAGACGACCATCAGCTACGAGTTCAGCAACATCCAGGTGTACGCGGCGCCGTCGACGCCGGGTACGCAGCTGCGCGGGCAGGTGAAGTACACCCGCAACGGCTGCACCTCGAACTACGCCATCCGTTCGATGTGGCCGGCGGTCGCCTGCGATCCGTCCGACGCCACCTCGTGCGCGACCAACCCCAACGTGAACCCGGACTTCGCCACGGAGTGCCTCCAGGTGAGCGCGACGACGGCCCTCTGCGTTCCGTCGAAGCCGGTCCCGTCGTTCAAGTAGTCGTCCATCGCTGAACAGCGCCACCCGCCTGGGTGGCGCCTCGCGGCCCCGGCAGCCCTCCTCATGGAGTGGATTGTCGGGGCCGCGGTGTTTGGAGGCAGTACCCACTGGAGGCACATGGAGGGCCGTTACTCACTCATCCACCACGTCCGCTCGCTGTTGGACGACGAAGAGGGCACCCTCTACAAGGAAGCGCCCTTCCGCGTGGCGCTCTGCTACCCCAGCCCCTACCACGTGGGGATGAGCTCGCTGGGCTTCCAGGCCATCTACCGGGAAGTCCACCAGCACCCCGGCGCCACCGCGGAGCGCGTGTTCCTCCCGGATGACGTGGAGGCGTTCAAGAAGACGCGGACGCCGCTGTTCACCTGGGAGTCCCAGGCCGCGGTCTCCAGCTTCCAGATGCTGGCGTTCTCCGTCGCATACGAGCTGGAGCTGACGGGGCTCTTCTCGCTGCTGGAGTTGGCCGGGCTGCCCGTGTTGGCGGAGGAGCGCCGGGAGGGCCGCCATCCGTTGGTGGTGGCTGGCGGGCCGCTGACGTTCTCCAACCCGGATCCGCTGGAGCCCTTCGTCGACGTGCTCGTCCAGGGCGAATCCGAGGAGCTGATCCACGTCCTGGTGGAGGCGGCCGCCTCGATGGATCGCGAGGCGCTGTTGGATCATCTGGCTCGCATCCCGGGCTTCCGGGTGCCGGGCAGGGGAGGGGCGCGCTACCACGTGGCCCGGGCGACGGACTCACGGTTGCCCGCTCGCTCGCAGATCATCACGCCGCACACGGAGCTGCGCTCGATGTTCCTCATCGAGCCGGAGCGTGGCTGTTCTCGCGGGTGCCACTACTGCGTCATGCGGCGCACCACCAACGGGGGGATGCGGACGGTGCCGCCCGAGCGGGTGCTGTCGCTCATCCCGGAGAACGCGAAGCGGGTGGGACTGGTGGGCGCGGCGGTGACGGACCACCCGCGCATCGTCGAACTCCTGCGCACCCTGGTGGACTCGGGGCGCGAGGTGGGCGTGTCGTCACTCCGAGCCGACCGGCTGACGCAGGAGCTGGTGGATCAACTCCGCCGGGGCGGGGCCACGAACCTGACGGTGGCGGCGGACGGCGCCTCGCAGCGGATGCGGGACATGGTGGACCGCAAGCACTCCGAGGAACAGATTGTGCGCGCGGCCGGGTATGCCCGGACCGCCGGCATGAAGCAGCTCAAGGTGTACAACGTCGTGGGTCTCCCGTTCGAGGACGAGACGGACATCGACGAGTTGATCCGCTTCACGGCGGAGCTGTCGCGAATCCTTCCCGTGGCGCTGGGCGTGGCGCCCTTCGTGGCCAAGCGGAACACGCCGTTGGACGGCGCGCCCTTCGCGGGCATCCGCGAGGTGGAGAACCGGCTGGAGCGGCTGCGCAAGGGGCTGCGGGGGCGCGCGGAGGTGCGTCCCACGTCCGCGCGCTGGGCCTGGGTGGAGTACATGCTGGCCCAGTGTGGTCCCGAGGGCGGGCTGGCGGCGATGGATGCCTGGCGGGCGGGCGGCAGCTTTTCCGCGTGGAAGAAGGCCTTCGAGGCGAGGGGCTGTGAGCCCTATCTCGCGCGTCGGGTGGAGGATGGGCGACGCAATCCCACCCTCTGGCCCACCGTTCCGAAGGTGGCACCCGCGCCGTCGGCCGTGTGACGGCGGACGTACGAGGGCCATGCATTGTGGGCCCGGGTTCCGCTAGAAGACCGCATGCGCCGATGGCCGGCGCCCAGGGGCAGCGGAGAACCAGGTGAGCACGCAGCGCGTGGACAAGGCTTGGCAGCAGAAGGGTCTGAAGGAGTTCTCGACGGAGGCCCTGCTCGGGACGCTCGGCCACTACGGCATCCCGGTGACGGAGGAGGACTTCCGGAAGCTGTCGGAGTCGACCTTCCCGTTGGGCATCGCCCAGCAGTGGAAGTCGAAGTGGAAGGGCACCGGGCCCTTCAAGGATTTCGTCGTCGCCGCTCCCGTGGAGCTGTGGCGCCGCTGGCTGCCTGACCGCGTGGCGCCGCACGAGATGACGGACACGCTGGCGTCGCTCATGCGGTCGCTGCTGGAGCTGCTCAACGGCAAGACGGATGCGCCCGTGAGCGCGGCCTTCGAGCGGATGACCAGCCTGCGCGCGCGGCTGCCCGTGGATGACAAGGGCCTGCCCCAGGAGCGCTTCATGCAGGAGGCGCTGGCGCCGTTCTCCGAGAAGGACGCGGAGCTGTTCGACCGCCTCGCGGAGCTGCTCGCGCGCTCGGGCCATGTGAATCACGCGGAGTCCTTCGCGGAGATGGAGGAGTTCTTCCTTCCGGACCGCAAGGGCATCTCGCGCGCGATGGTGCGCGCGGCGAAGGGCGAGAAGGACGAGGCGGCGACGGACCTGGTCAAGCTGTCCGAGGACACGAGCCGCTCCGCGATTGCCCGCATCCTGGCCGTCGATGGTCTCATCCACCTCCAGACGCACGGCGTGGCCGCCACGGCCGCCCGGACGCTGCTGGCGTGGGCGGAGGAGAACAAGGACCTGCACCTCGCGCTGGACCTCATGCCGCGCCTGGAGCACATCTACAAGGCGCAGAATGACCGCGTGAACCTGCTGGACCTGATGCGCATCTCCGAGCGGCTCAACGAGGAGCATGACCGCATCCACCCCGGTCACAACCGTCACCGCCACGGGTAGTGAGCGTGGCTGCCGGCACGGCGCGCGGGCCTTGGCTCGCGACGCCGTGCCCGCGTCGATGACTCGAGCCCGAGGTTGCCCGGTTCCACCTGCGCCGCGTGGTTACCGTCTCGGGTCGTGGGCTTGAGACTAGAGGCGTCGTGCCCGAGCCGGACTCTTCCCGGCTCCTCATGGTCACCGCCGTGAGTTGGCGAGGCCCCCGTCGATGACTCGACGCGGAGCCTGACCGCAGCCATCCCGGTCGCTGTTGGCACAGGTCTCGAACCCACTGACGGCACGGCGTGCGGGCTCGAGTGCCGCGAAGTCACATCAGCACCGGGCTCGAGTACCGCGACGTCGTGTCAGCGCTAGGGAAGTCGCGTCAGCACCGGGCTCGAGTACCGCGACGTCGTGTCAGCGCCAGGCTCAAGTTCCGCGACACCATGTCAGCGTCGGGCTCGCGAGCGGTCCGTTACTCCGACGTGCCCGTGCCGCTGCTCGCGGAGGTCTCCGTGGTCTTGCGGCGCCGCGCCCGCTTCTTCGGCGCGGGCTTCGTGTCCTCCGGTGCGCTCTTCCCCGTTGCCACGCCTTCGAGCTCCGCCTGATTCGTGGGCATGGCCGGCGTGCCCTGAGATTCATGCGTCGTGGATTCCTCCTGTGCCCGCAGCGGTGTCGAGCGCCTCAGGGGAATCTTGAGCACGTTGGGCACACCCTCGACGACGTCTCGCGTTGAGACCACCGCGCCCACCGTCGTGTAACGGATGGCGCCCGTCTGGGTGAAGGCGTGCTTGAGTGGATACTCCTTCGCGCGCGGGAGGAACCAGTCGCGCGCCGCGCGCAGCGGCAACACGTGCATCTCTCCTTGCGAGAGGAACACGTACACGAGCAGGTCCGCGCCGCTGTAGAGGAAGCAGCCCGGGGTGTCCTTCTCCAGGTTGGACACCAGCTCGAAGAAGTACCTCTTCCGGGTGGCGTTGCGGTCCCCCTTCACCTCGATGCCGCGCACCTCACCCGAGGGCAGCTCCCACAGCAGGTCCACGCCCCGATGCTGGAAGCGCGGGTCCGACTGCACGTCGTGCACGCGCGAGCCCGGCTCCGTCTCCAGCAACCACGCCCTCGCGTGCTGGACGGCGCGGTCCGCGGCGCCCTGCACGCCCTTCATGCTGAAGCTGCGCGCCATGTCCTACCGACGCAGCTCGACGCCCGTCGCCACCAGCTGCACCTCGCGCGGCTTGCCGTCCGCGCCGCGCGGGACGATGGCGCCCTCGGCCTCGTAGTGCGCCGCGTGGCCTTCACTCAGCTCTGCCACCTTCACCACGCCCTCGACGCGCGCCTGTGAGCCCGCCGAGTCCAGCGGCACGAAGAAGCCGTAGTCCTTGAACGTCACGCGCACGCCCGGACCCTTCGCCTGACCTTCCTGCGCGAGCTCCATCCAGCAGCCCTTCTTCTCACACGCCTTGCGCACCGTGCCCTCGAGCCGCACCGTCTTGCCGTCGTGGGCCTGGGGCTTGGAGAGCAGGTCCGCGAGCTTCACCTCGGAGGCGCCCTTGAGGGCCTCGCCCCGGGTGAGCTTCCAGCTGTCATCCTTCGCGGCCTCGGGCTTGGGCGCGGCGGCGGCCTTGTCGGCCGGGTGGTGACAGTCGGCGGCGGCCGCGGCCTTGTCGGCCGTCTTTCCCTTGGCGGGCGTCTTGTCGCCAGCGAAGGCCACCAGGGGAACAGCGACCAGCAGCATCAGGGACGTGCGGAGCGAGTTCATGACCTGCCCGCTTAGTCAAAACTCGTTGCCCCGGCAAGGCGGCGCCCGTACTAGAGTGTGACTCCCGCACACCCCGGGGCGCGCAGCACATGAAGGTCTTCCTCCCTCCTCGCAACCGCCGGCTCGGCACGGTGGACTACCTGGGCTTCATCGGCCTGGCGGGGCTGCTCGTCGCCCGCTTCATCCCGGTGGCGAAGCTCATCCCGTTCTGGGGCTGCGTGCTTCGCGAGCGGACGGGCTGGCCCTGCCTCGGCTGCGGCCTCACCCGCGTGGCGGACCGCGTCGCCCACTTCAACTTCGTGGGCGCGTGGGAGGCCAACCCCCTGGGCACCGTGGCCGCCGTGCTGTTCGCGCTCGCGGCCGTGGCCATGGTGGTGCACCTGGTGTTCGCGGTCCCCATCCCTGAAATCCAGCTCTCGCTTCGGGAGTGGAAGGCGTTCCAGGTGGTGATGCCCGTCATCGTCCTGGTGAATTACGCCTACGTGGTGGTGAAGACGCGCTTCCCCCACCTGCTGCTATAGCGTGGGGTCGTGACTCTCGCGCTCGTCCTGCTGGGCTACCTGGCTGGCTCCATCCCCTTCGGTGTCCTGCTGACGCGGTGGTTTCGCGGCGTCGACGTGCGCCAGAGCGGCAGCGGCAACATCGGCGCCACCAACGTCACCCGCGTCGCGGGCAAGAAGCTGGGCGCGGTGGTGCTGGTGCTCGACGCGGTGAAGGGCGCGCTGCCGGTGGTGCTCGCGCTGAGGCTGGTGCCGGAGCTGCCCGGGGTGCACGTGCTGGTGGCCCTCTCGGCCGTGCTGGGCCATGTCTTCCCGGTGTGGCTCAAGCTGCACGGGGGCAAGGGCGTGGCCACCGCGCTGGGCGTGCTGCTGGTGCTGGTGCCCCAGGCCGCCCTGGCCGCGGGGCTCGTCTTCATCGCCATCTTCGCGGTGTGGCGCGTCAGCTCGCTGGGCTCGCTCGCGGCGGGGGCGACGGCGGTGGGCACCTCCGCGCTCACCGCCCGCGCCCCCGAGTACGCCGGCCTCTCAGCGGTCCTCTTCGCCCTCATGCTCTG
The DNA here is from genome assembly GCF_024198255.1 of Myxococcus guangdongensis. Classification (NCBI taxonomy): domain Bacteria; kingdom Pseudomonadati; phylum Myxococcota; class Myxococcia; order Myxococcales; family Myxococcaceae; genus Myxococcus; species Myxococcus guangdongensis. Next base: position 52,540 of record NZ_JAJVKW010000002.1, on the reverse strand, counting down.
GACGCACCGAAGCAACATCCACCGGCTCATGCGACGCACGGAGCGGCGCTTCTGAGTCCTCGCCGCCGCCCCCCGAGGGCCGGTAGCCGAGCAGCGTGCAGTCGATGGGGCCGTTCATCAAGTCCCTGCGCGCCGACGGACGCGCGTGGAAGGCGCTCTCGAAGGCCGGGTTGCCGCTGAGCACCCAGACGCGCCAGCCGGGCACGCGCAAGGACTCCCCCAGCTTGTAATAGAAGCTCTTCATGCCCTTCTGTCCGCCCGTGCCGATGCGGTCTCCGTAGGGCGGGTTGGTGAGGATGAGGCCACTGGAGGCCGGCAGCGGCGGCAGCTTCGTCGCGTCGCCCTCGGCCAGGGTGATTTCCTCGGTCAGCCGGGCCGCGCGCACGTTGCGCTGCGCGGCATCGAGGGCCTCCGGGTCCTTGTCGAAGCCCCAGAGCGGAACCTCCACCTTGCGCTCGTCGCGCCGGGCATCCGCGCGCATGTCCGCGAGCAGCTCCTTCGCCCGCGCTCCCAGCTCCGGCCAGCGCTCCACCGCGAAGTCGCGATTGAGTCCGGGCGCGCGCCGACGGGCCATCATGCCCGCCTCGATCAGCAGCGTGCCCGAGCCGCACATCGGGTCCACCAGCGCCTCGTCGCCCGTGTAGCGCGCGGCGCGCAGGATGGCGGCGGCCAGCGTCTCCTTGAGGGGCGCCACGGTGGGCCGCACGCGGTAGCCACGGCGGTGCAGCGGCTCGCCGCACAGGTCCAACGAGAGCGACAGCGTGTCGCGCGACAGGTGCGCCACCACGCTCACGTCCGGGTTCTTCGTATTCACGTCCGGCCGCGTGCCCACCACGTCGCGCATGCGGTCGACGATGGCGTCCTTCACCTTCAGCGCGACGAAGCCCGAGTGGCTGTGCTCGCTGTCCTTGAGCGTCGCGTCCACCGCGAACGTCGTGGTGGGCGTCAGGTGCTCCTCCCAGGCGACGCCGCGGGCGGCGTCATACAGGCCTTGCGCGCCGTGGGCCTCGAAGGTGCCCAGCGGGTACAGCACGCGCATGGAGATGCGGGACCAGAGACAGACCTTCAGCGCCTCGTCGAGCGAGGCCATGAAGCGCACACCGCCACGGTCCTGGCGGATGCGGCGCGCGCCGAGCTCCTTGAGCTCGTCGGCGAGCAGGTCCTCGGTGCCTCGGGTCGTGGTGGCGAATAGGGCGATGCGTTCAGCCATGGGACACCGCCCATAGACGACCTGCGCCTGCTTGGGAACCCCATACACGCCTCACGTGCCCACCACCTCGTAGATGGCGAAGGTGGCCCCCTCCTGCTCGGCGCTGGCCTCCTTCGCCCTCCGGAAGTCCTCCGACTGGAAATAGCTCCGCATCGCCTCCCTGTCCCGCCAGCGCGTCACCAGCAGCAGCTCCGGCGAGCGCTCGAACGAGCGGAGCACCTCCAGCCCCAGGAACCCCTCGTGCGCGTCCACCCTGCGCCCGCGCTCCTGGAAGCGGGCGACCAGGCGCTCGGCGTCCTCGGGGGAGGCTCGGAAGCGGGAGATGGCGACAATCATGGGCACTCACCTGGAACACATCGGGGCGGGCTGGGGGACACCCGCGCGTGGGGAGGGGAAACGGACAGGGGGCGCCCGGACCGAAGCCGGACACCCCCTGGGAGAACCACCTTGAGCCGCGGGTGGACTACATCGCGCCCGCGCCCGGCATGTCGCCCACCCCTCGGATGAGCACCTCGCGGGGCTTGGCGCCATCGGCGGCGCCGACGACTCCGTCTCGCTCCATGCGCTCAATCATGCGCGCGGCGCGGTTGTAGCCGATGCGCATCTTGCGCTGGAGCATGGAGATGGAGACGGCGCGCATCTCGCTGACCGTGGCGAGGGCCTGGTCGTACAGCTCGTCGGACAGCTCGTCCTCGCCGCCGCCGGACTCCACGTCCTCGTCGCGCGGCTTGAGGATGGACTCGTCGAAGACGGGCTTGCCCTGGGCCTTGAGGTGGTCCACCGCCTTCTTGATTTCCTGCTCCGACACGAAGGCGCCGTGCACGCGCTGCAGGTGCGCGCTCGTGGGCGGCATGATGAGCATGTCGCCCATGCCGAGCAGCGCCTCGGCGCCCACCGTGCCCAGAATCGTCATGGAGTCCGGCTTGGAGCGGAGCATGAAGCTGATGCGTGTGGGGAAGTTCGCCTTGATGATGCCGGTGACGACGTCCGTGGAGGGACGCTGCGTCGCGACCATCAGGTGGATGCCGGCCGCGCGAGCCATCTGCGCCAGGCGCGCCACGTATGTCTCCACCTCGCGGCTGGCGACCATCATGAGGTCCGCCAGCTCGTCGATGATGACCACGATGTAGGGCAGCTTCTTGAGTTCCTTCTTCTCCGGCTTGGACGCGGCGGCGTCCAGCGGCGCGCCCGCGTCGTCGTCCTCGGGCTCGGCCTCCACCTCGGGCACTTCCGGGGCGGCCTCGTCCTCGGCGGACACCAGCGCCTCGCGCAGGTCCTCCATGTCCTCGCGCGGCGCGGCCACGCCCAGCCCGTCCGACGCCTGGGCCGCGGGCTTGGGCTCGCCGCCCTCCAGGTCCACCACCAGGACCTTCTTGGGCTTGGACTTCTTGGGCGCGGGCTCGGCGGCGGCGAGCACCTCCTTCACCTCGGAGGCGGAGCTCTCCACCAGCTTGTTGTAGCCGGCGATGTTGCGCACGCCCGCCTCGGACAGCATCTGGTAGCGGCGCTCCATCTCCTCCACGGCCCAGCGCAGCGCGAGCGCCGCCTTCTTCGGGTCCGTCACCACGGGCAAGAGCAGGTGCGGGATGCCCTCGTACACGGAGAGCTCCAGCATCTTCGGGTCCACCATGATGAAGCGGACCTCCTCCGGCGTCGACTTCAGGAGGATGCTCATGATCATCGAGTTGACGGCCACCGACTTGCCCGAGCCGGTGGTGCCGGCGATGAGCAGGTGCGGCGCCTTGGCCAGGTCGAAGACGTACGGCATGCCTTCGATGTCCTTGCCCACGCACATGGTCAGCTTGCTGGGACCCTTGAGGAACGCGTCCTGCTCGGCGATCTCCTTGAGATAGACGGTCTCACGGTCCTTGTTCGGCACCTCGATGCCCACCACGCCCTTGCCGGGGATGGGGGCGACGATGCGAACGCGCATCGCCTCCATGGCCATGGCCAGGTCGTCGGCGAGCGCGGCAATCTTGCTCACCTTGATGCCAGGGCCCGGCAGGAACTCGTACATGGTGACGACGGGGCCGGGGCGGATCTCCACCACCTCGCCGACGATGCCGAAGTCGGCCAGCTTCGCGCGCAGCTTCTCCGCCGTGGACAGGAACGCGTCCTTGTCCAGCTCCGAGCGCTCCTTCTTGTCGTACTCGAGCACGTCGAGCGGCGGCAGCGAGAAGCTCTTGCGGTCACCCACGAACTCGAACTGGTCCTGGGTCTTCTTCACGGTGGGCTTGGGCGGCGCCTTGGGCTCCACGATGAGCGGCATGCGCGCCAGGGCGGACGCGGCCTGGGCCGGTGCGGGCTGGGGCGCCGCGGCCTGCGGAGGCTGGGGCAGGGAGATGACGGGCGCCGGGGCCACGGGCTCGGTGGACTCGGGCAGCGCGGCGATGGGCGCGGCGGGGCCGGTGACGATGTTCGGCGTCTTGCGGCGGCCGCGCGGAGGCTCCACGCCCTCGGGGACGATGGGGGGCGCGGAGTGGGGCTGGGGCGCCAGGAACGACGCGGCCCAGGCCGGGTCCGCGCCGGGAGCGGGGCGCTTCTCCGCGATGCGCGGCAGCATCCTCTCGGCGGGCGCGGGCGGCGAGGACGTGGGCGGCAGCGAGTCCGTGTCCTCGGGCAGGGGCAGGGCCTTGCGCGTCTGCTTCTCCAGCTTCTCCTTCTCGCGAGACTCCTTGAGGGCCAGCTTCGCGGCGACGGCCTGCTCCTTCTCGTTCTGGCGGGCCAGGCGCACGGCCTCCTCGGCCATGGCCTCCGCTTCGGCGGCCTCGGCCTCCTCGGCGGCGCGCTCGGCCTCGGCGAGCTCCTCCTCGTCCGCCTCGATTTGCGCGAGGAAGGCGGCCTCCTCGAGCTTCTCCTCCGCGGCGCGCTCCTGGCGGGCCTTGTAGGCGACCTTCTGCTGCTCCCAGAAGGCCTCGGCGGCATCGGAGACGCGGCGGCCCAGCACGCTCAGTCCGGCCCACACCAGCGAGCACAGCTTGAAGAACGTGTACTGGGTGCCGACGATGAGCGCCGCCGCGCTGATGGCGGTGACGAGGATGACGGTGCCGACGGTGGAGAACAGCCCCTCCATGACGCCGCCCAGGCTCGCGCCCAGCGCGCCACCGGGCGGATGCGCCCAGCCCTTGTCGCCCGCGAAGATGAGCTGCGCCAGCACGGCCACGCTCGCCGTCAGCAGGACGAGGCTGACGATTTGCGGCCCGCGCTTGCGCTCGCGGCTGCCCACGAAGAGCACCATCGCGGCGTAGACGCCTCCCGCGGGCGCCAGGTAGGCGCACACGCCGAGCATCCCCCGCAGGGTCTCCGCGATGAGGTGGCCCATGGGGCCCACCGCGTTGCGGAAGCCTGGTCCGACCCGGTCATGGGCGTCGAACGTGGCCACCGACAACAATGACAGCAGGGACGCCGCCAGCAGGAAGACACCGGTGATGGCTCGGGCCGTCGTTCCGTCACCGCCCTCGACCCCCGCCTTGCGCCGTTTGTCCGCGAGCGCCTTGCGACGCGTCGCGATCTCCTGCCGGGACAGCACTGCCTTCTCCGCCCGACCCTTCTTCGCCGTCATGACCTTCTTCCCTCTGCGCGTCTCAGCCGCGTAGCGGGCTGTAGCAATGCCCGCGACGAGTGTAGGGAGGGAGGGGGTCCGGTCAATTTTCCGGCTGCCGGACAGGGGGCCTACATTTCGGCTGCGCGTTGCACCAGAGGGGGTATGGTGCCGCCACGATTTCCTGGAGGTACATCGCCATGGCAGACAACGACAAGCCGTCCTCGAGCGAGGAGGAGTACTTCGCCCGCGAGGAGATTGAGAAGAAGCGCAAGCTGGCGCTCCAGCAGGCCGCCGACACGGCCCAGGCCCAGCGCGACGAGCTCAAGAAGCTCCACTGGATGAAGTGCCCCAAGTGCGGCATGGACCTGCAGACGCTCAAGCAGGGCAAGGTCGAGCTGGAGACGTGCTTCAACTGCGGCGGAGTCTTCCTGGACGCCGGCGAGCTGGACCAGCTGCTCGCGCAGCACGGGCACGAGGGTGGCGGCAAGGTGATGGGCGCCATCCTGAACCTCTTCAAGAAGAAGTAGACCCGAGGTCCCAGGGAGGTCTGTTGGCATGGCCCTCACGCTCGAGCAGGTGCGACACGTGGCCACCCTGGCGCGGCTGGCGCTGACTCCTGAAGAGGAGCAGCGCATGGCCACGCAGCTGTCGGCGGTGTTGGACGCGGTGGCGCAGTTGCAGACCCTGGATGTGGGGGACGTGGCGCCCACCTCGCATGCCACGCTCACGGCCTCGCTGCTTCGCGAGGACGTGACGCGGCCCTCCCTGCCGCCGGAGAAGGTGCTGGCCAACGCCCCGGCGAAGTCGGGGACCTCCTTCGCGGTGCCGAAAATCATCGAGTAGCCGGAGGGGTTCCACGTCATGCAGCTGACGGACCTGACGATGCTGGAGCTCGCGCGGAAGCTGGACGCGGGCGAGGTGTCCTCCGTCGAGGCCACCTGTGCGTGCCTGGCGCGCATCCAACAGGTGGACCCGCGGATTCGCGCCTTCTTGCGCGTGGACGAGCAGGGCGCGCTGGCGTCCGCGGAGGCGAGTGACGCCCGCAGGCGCGCGGGCACCCCGGCGAGCCCGTTGGACGGCGTGCCGGTGGGCCTCAAGGATTTGTTCCTCACCGAGGGCGTGGAGACGACCGCCGGCTCGCGCGTGCTGGAGGGCTTCGTGCCGCCGCTGGACGCGACGGTGGTGCGGCTCTTGAAGGAAGCGGGCCTGCCGCTGGTCGGCAAGCTGAACCTGGACGAGTTCGCGATGGGCTCCTCGAACGAGTCCAGCGCGTACCACCCCACGCACAACCCCTGGGACGTGACGCGCACGCCGGGAGGCTCCTCGGGAGGCTCGGCGGCGGCGGTGGCGGCGCGCGAGGTGTTCGGCGCGCTGGGCACGGACACGGGCGGCTCCATCCGCCAGCCCGCGGCCTTCACCAACACGGTGGGGCTCAAGCCCACGTACGGGCGGGTGTCCCGCTACGGCGTCATCGCGTATGCGTCGTCGCTGGACCAGCCGGGGCCCATGACGCGCACGGTGTCGGACGCGGCGGCGCTGTTGCAGGTCATCGCGCGGCACGACCCGCTGGACGCGACGAGCGCGCCAGCGAAGACGCCGGACTACTCGGCGGAGCTGGAGGGCGGGGTGCGCGGGCTGAGGCTGGGCGTGCCGCGCGAGTACTTCGCCGAAGGGATGGACCCGGAGGTGGAGGCCGCCGTCCGCGCGGCGCTCGCCGAGTACGAGCGACTGGGCGCGACGCTGGTGGACGTGTCGCTGCCACATACCCAGTACGCGCTGGCCACGTACTACCTCATCGCGCCCGCCGAGGCGTCCAGCAACCTGGCGCGCTACGACGGCATCCGCTACGGCCTGCGCGCGAAGGACGCACGCGGGCTCAAGGAGCTGTACGCGCAGACGCGCGAGCGGGGCTTCGGGCCGGAGGTGAAGCGCCGCATCATGCTGGGCACGTATGCGCTGTCCGCCGGCTACTACGACGCCTACTACCTGCGCGCGCAGAAGGTCCGTACGCTCATCCGTGAGGACTTCACCCAGGCCTTCAAGGGTGTGGACGCGCTGGTGGCCCCCATCTCCCCCGTGGCGCCGTTCAAGCTGGGGGAGAAGGTGGATGACCCGCTGTCCATGTACCTGATGGACGTCTACACGCTGCCCTGCAACCTGGCGGGCATCCCTGGCCTGTCGGTGCCCTGTGGCTTCACGAAGGCGGGGCTTCCGGTGGGGTTGCAGGTGTTGGGGCGGGCCTTCGACGAGGCCCTGCTGCTGCGCATCGCTCGGGCCTTCGAGCGTGAGCACGACTTCTTCCGCCGCCTCGCGCCTGTCGAGGCGTAGGGCCGCCTGGTGACACCGCCATGCCCGTGAGCGATTTCCAGCCCGTCATCGGCCTCGAGGTCCACGCGCAGCTCCGGACGCAGTCCAAGATTTTCTGTGGCTGCTCCACCGCGTTCGGCGCCGAGCCCAACCGCAACACCTGTCCGGTGTGCCTGGGCATGCCGGGCGTGCTGCCCGTGCTCAACGAGCGCGTGGTGGACTTCGCCATCCGCGCGGGGCTCGCGCTGGAGTGCCGCGTCAACGCCAGGAGCGTGTGGAGCCGGAAGAACTACTTCTATCCGGACCTGCCCAAGGGCTACCAGATTACGCAGTACGACCTGCCCATCTGTGAGTTCGGGCGCCTGGCCATCGAGACGCCGCGGGGTGAGAAGGTCATCCGCGTCCGGCGCATCCACATGGAGGAGGACGCGGGCAAGAGCGTGCACGACGGGGATGGGGGCCAGAGCCTGGTGGACTTGAACCGGGCGGGCGTGCCGCTGATTGAGATTGTCAGCGACCCGGACCTGCGCGACGCGGACGAGGCGGTGGAGTACCTCAAGGCGCTGCGCGACATCCTCGTGTACCTGGGCGTCAACGACGGGAACCTGGAGGAGGGCAGCTTCCGCTGCGACGCCAACGTGTCGGTGATGCCCAAGGGCTCCGACACGTTCGGCCAGCGCTGCGAGCTGAAGAACCTCAACTCGTTCCGCTTCGTGAAGCAGGCCATCGAGTACGAGATTGCCCGGCAGGTGGACGTCATCGAGTCCGGCGGGAAGGTGGACCAGGAGACGCGGCTGTGGGACCCGAACAAGGGAGTCTCACGCTCGATGCGCAGCAAGGAGGACGCGCACGACTACCGGTACTTCCCGGAGCCGGACCTGCCGCCGCTGCACGTGACGACCGAGGTCGTCGAGGCGGTGGGTAGGTCACTGCCCGAGCTGCCGCGCGCGAAGGTCCAGCGGTTCGTGAGTCAGTACGGGCTGCCCGCGTACGACGCGCGCCTCCTCACCACGGAGCGCCCGCTCGCAGACTTCTTCGAGGCGTGTGCCCAGCGCTATCCGGACGCGAAGAAGCTCTCCAACTGGTTCCAGGGCGAGTTGCTGCGGCTGCTCAAGGAGTCGGGCACCACCGTGGGCGAGGTGCGCTTCACGCCCGCGCAGCTCGCGGAGTTGCTGACCCTGGTGGACCAGGGCACGGTGTCCGGCAACGCGGGCAAGGACGTGCTCGGGGAGATGTTCCGCACGGGCCGCCCGCCCGCGGACATCGTCGCGGAGAAGGGCCTGGCGCAGGTGAGCGACACGGGCGCCATCGAGGCGGTGGTGGACGACATCCTCGCGAAGAACCTGGGCGAGGTGGAGAAGTACCGCGCGGGCAAGAAGCAGGTGTTCGGCTTCTTCGTGGGCCAGGTGATGCGCGCCATGAAGGGCAAGGGCAACCCCGCGCTCGTGAATGACTTGCTGAAGAAGAAGCTCGGCGACTGATTACGCGGGGCACGCGGGGACGAGCGCGTGAAGCACTTCATCGGCGAGTGAAGGCTCCGCGCGTGCGAGGACGCGTGTGGCGCCCCCGTCCGTGCGCTCGACGATGAGCGAGGGCGCTTCGAAGCGCTGGTCGAACAGCTCACCCGAGAGCTGCGCCGTCACGGTGTAGCGGACGTGACGCAGGGCTGGCAGTTGCCCGAGGAGTCCCTCGTCGAGTGAGCGTTCATCCCAGGCTCCTGGATGCGCGGAGGGATGGGCGACCACCTGTGCGCGCCATGCGTCCAGGTACTGCGCGCACGGCACGAACCAGGGCTCCTTCGACGTGCGAGGTCTCGCGGCACCATCGTATCCGAGCAGCGTCCCCAGTCTGCCGAACGGCGTGGCGACGAGGGTCAGGTCCTCGGGTCGACCCGGGCTGAGGCGCAGGGTGTCCTCGCTGGAAGGCAGGAGGTTCACCTTGCGCGCCGTGGCCACGCGGACACCCTCGGGGGAGAAGGTGTGGCTGGTGTTGAAGATGCGCGCGCCTCGGGGTTCGAAGTCCGGGCCGTCGGCGGTCAATCGGTTGTCGGGGAGGAACGCGCTGCCCGCGACGACCCACAGGCCGAAGTCCCGGGCGATGGCGGAGAAGGTCTCGTGCATCACGCGGTGCACCCGGGACGCGAGCGTGGCGTGCAGGCACTCCACCATCGTCGGAGGATGCAGCTCCTTCCACGTGTGCCACACGTCCCACCACTCCGCGCGCGCCACCCTTCGCAGCGCGCTTCTCACCGTCGTGTGGCGATGCACTCGCCGCACGTGGCCCAACAGCTCCAGCGGCGCGCCCACCCACTCGGGCCAGACGGCGAGGGCGGGATGGCGCGGACGCCCTGCCTCATCGCGGGTCCGCAGAAGGTCCACCCGCTCGGCGAGCGCGCGGTGTCTCGCGGCGAAGGTGGACGGGGAGGTGTAGTCCTCCAGCGCGACGCGCGGCTGGAGGGCGAACAGCTCCACATGCGTGGGCAGGCGTGCTTCGTCCACGAGAGCATCCAGGGGCCGGTGTGACGCGCGCGTCGGACACCGGGCGGTGAGGGGCTACTTGATGAGGCCGTTCTCGCGCAGGCGCTGCTGCAGGAAGGCGCCGGCGGTGATGGGGCCGTGTCGGGCGGGGTTCTCCGGTGTCTGGGTGCAGGGCAGGGGCTCCAGCACGCAGTCGGAGTAGGGGTGCACGAAGAAGGGCAGCGAGTAGCGGACGGTGTCCTCGTCCGCGCTCTTCGGGTTCACCACCCGGTGCGTGGTGGCGGGGATGACCTCGTTCGTCACGCGGCTGAGCATGTCGCCCGAGTCCACGACAATCTGCCCGCGCAGCGTGTCCACCGGCAGCCACTCTCCATCGCGCGTGAGCAACTCCAGGCCGGACGCGGTGCCCTCGCACAGCAGGGTGATGAGGTTGATGTCCTCGTGCTCGGCGGCGCGCACGCCTCCGGGGATGAAGCGCTCCTTCAGGGGCGGGTAATGGATGAGGCGCAGCACGGAGTTGCCATCCGTGGCCATGCCGCTGAACGTCTCGCGCGCCACGCCGAAGAACTCGGCCAGGGCGTGGAGCATCACGCTCGCGGCGCCGTCCAGTTCGCGGAAGAGGGCGAGCGTGTGCTCGCGGAACGAGGTCACCTCGCCGGGCCACACGTTGGCGCCGTAGTGCTTCAGGTACGGGTGGCCTTCGGGCAGCTCGCGGCCCACGTGCCAGAACTCCTTCAGGTCCCCCACCTTGCGGTCCTTCGCGTGCTCCTTGCCGAAGCCCGTGTAGCCGCGCTGACCGGCGAGCTCCGGCACCGCGTAGCGCGTCTTCACGTCCTCGGGGAGCTGGAAGAGCTTCTCGATGTCCGAGTAGGTGCGGCGGATGAGGCCGTCGTCGATGCCATGTCCCACCACGGAGACGAAGCCGAACTCACGCAGGCCCTCGCCGAAGACTTGGACGAAGCGGGCTCGCTCGGTGGGCGTTCCGGTGCGGTAGTGGGACAGGTCGACGAGGGGGATGCGACGTGAGGTTCCGGACATGGGCGCCGCACTCTAATCGAGCGTGATGGATTGTCGGCACCTTCAGCGTCCGCCGGAGGACCGTCTCCTGGCACCGCGGCACGAGAGGCCACTTCGCCAGCCGACATCACCGGAGGCCGGCAGTGGCCTCGCGTGGACGTGAATGTCCAGATTAGCTGGGCAGGCCCGGGGGAGTGGCATGGCCCAGGAGAGCAGCGCTGATGCGTGCGAGGCGTGCGGCCACCGACATGGGTCGGCGTCGTCATGCTCGACGCTGGTCCGAGCCGAAGGCGAGAGTGTGCCCGCCCGGCCCCGCTGTTCGTCCGTCTCCGTGGAGGTGGACCCGCTGGTGGGCACGAAGCTGGGGAGCTTCCGGCTGGTGCGCCGGCTGGGCCGCGGGGGGATGGGCGCGGTGTACCTGGGCGAGCACGTCTCCATCGGCAGCCGGGTGGCGGTGAAGGTGCTGCACGAGCACCTGGCGACGTACCCGGAGCTGGTGCAGCGCTTCCACGCGGAGGCTCGGGCCGTGAATGTCATTGGCCACGAGAACATCGTCAGCATCTTCGACCTGAACGCGGGGCCGCCCAGGCCGTACCTCATCATGGAGTACCTGGATGGGGCGCCCTTGTCCGCGTGGGTGGGCACGCCGCTGCCGGCGCCCGCGGTGGTGTCGGTGCTCTCGCAGGTGTGCGACGCGCTGCAGGCCGCGCACCTGAGTGGCATCGTCCATCGGGACCTGAAGCCGGACAATGTCTTCCTGGTGCGGCGCGGGCGGGGCACGCCGTTCGTGAAGGTGCTCGACTTCGGCATCGCGAAGCTGGCGGACGCGAACATGCCGCAGACCCACGCGGGCATCATCGTGGGCACGCCCGAGTACATGGCGCCCGAGCAGTCCCTGAGTCGACGCGTGGATGGGCGCGCGGACCTGTATGCGCTGGGGGTGCTCGCGTATCAGCTGGTGACGGGGCGGCTGCCGTTCGAGGACGAGGGGCTGACGGCGCAGTTGGTGGCGCATCAGATGCGGGCGCCTCCGCCGCCCCGGTCCGTGCACGCGGCGGTGCCCGCGGCGTTGGAGCGGGTCATCCTGCGCGCGCTCGCGAAGACACCGGAGGAGCGGTACGCGACGGCGGCCATCCTGCGCGCGGCGCTGGAGGGAGCGCTGGCCGAGGAGCTCCATGCCCGATCGCGGCAGGCACGGCCCGTGGAGCCTGGTGTCCGAGCTCGGAGTGCTCCCGCGCCCGTGGCGGGTCCGGGGCCTGTGGCGGGTGAGGGGAGGAATGCTCCTCCTGTCCCCGTGATGATGGAGACGGACCTGCCCGCGCCTGTGTCGAACGGGAACGTGTCGCCGCGACAGGCCCGGCCCGTGGAGCGTGTGAATCCGCCTGGGGCACGGGACGAAGAGCTGCGTCCATCGCCGCCGGGACTCGTGTCCGCGATGGGCGAGGTGCTGCCTCCCGGGGCGATGTCCGGAGGACTGCGCTCGTCTCCGCGCGCTCAGGTGTCTCAGCCGAGGGCGTCGGGGGCTGCTTCGCGTCCGTCTCCGCCCATGCCAGTTCAATCGCCGATGGAGGCGATGCCTCTGGGAGTTGGGTCGCGTCGGTCTCCGCCGGTGCCAGTTCAATCGTCGATGGGGGCCATGCCCCTGGGCGTTAGGTCGCGTCCGTCTCCGCCGGAGCCAGTTCAATCGCCCATCGGAGCGAAGCCGTCAGAGGCGGGGGGCCTGGTGCCTGCGCCTATGTCGCTTCGGCCATCCGTTGATGCACGACCGCAGGAGGCTCGTCGTCCTTCTCCTTCTCAACAAGGACAGGCTCGGCCGCCCCTCGACGTGAAACCAGCAGCCGTCGCGTCCGAGGTCTATCCGTCGGGCTCGGCCCGTCCAGGAAGCGGAGAGATTCCGAAGGAGGCTCGTCGTCCGTCGTCTCAGAGCGGCCCGCCGCGAGTGTCCGATGTTGCTCCCACCGGGAGCCCTTCATCGAACAGACGCGATGCTCCAGTTCCCGGGACACCGAACAGCAGTGCGCCACCAACGCCGGCCGCTTCGTCTGCATCCGGACGGAGCGTGCCTCCCGCACCGGCGCCGAAGAGTGTCGCGTCGTCGGAGGACCTCGTCGCGCCCTGGTCCCCAGTCCCGAATCTGGCATCCCGAAACTGGGGCGCCGCCATCCAGAACGCCTCGAGCGTCCTGCCTCCGGTCCTCGACCCCGCCGCCGACGGAGTCCTGCCCGGCTCCAACGACATCCCACCGACCACCGCCCGGCCGCGCACGGTGGAGCTCCTTGTTCGCGCCGTGCTGCGCCCCGGCGAGACACCGGTCTGGCTGGCCGGGTCCGACCTGTCCCGCGGTGGATTGTTCCTGCGCAGCGATGGCCTGCTGCCGCCATTGTTCGCGCGACTGCCGCTCGTGCTGGAGCTGGAGTCGGGCCCGCAGTCCGTCGTCTGCGAGGTGGTGCGCCATGTGCCCGCGGAGCAGGCCCAGGTCTGGGGCATGCCCACCGGCTTCGGTGTCCAGTTCGTCGAGGCCACCCTGGCCCTCAAGTCCTCTGTCGACGCGCTCCTGCGCGCCGGCCCTGGCCGACGTGCCGCTCCGCCCGCATCCACGCCCGCTGACGACAAGGAGGCCGCCCAGGTGCTGGAGGCCTACCGGGCCCGCTTGACGGGGGACCACTACGCCGTGCTCGCCATCCCGCCCGACCTGGACATGGGCTCTCTGCGCAGGTGCACCCGGGAGGCACGGGGCACCCTCGAGTCACTGCGACAGCGTCCCCTGTCACCCGCGCAGTCCCTGCTGCTCGACTCGGTGCTCGCCCGGCTGCACGAAGCAGGGGAGGTGCTGGGCACCGTGACGCAGCGGGCGCTCTACGACGCCTGGCGGGGCAACCACCGGGGCGTCGCTCGCTGCCTGGAGGCAGGCCTCACGTCCGAGCAACTCGAGTCACTCCGGCGCGAGTTCCTCACCCGGCGGCCCCAGTCCGCGGGCATGGCGCGCGTGCACTACCTGTCCGGCTCCGCCCTGGAGCGCGAGGGCCAGCTCGCCCGCGCCCTGGAGACCTACGAGCGGGGCCTTGCCCTGGACCCGCTGGAGTCGAGCCTCCACCACCGCTACCGCAGCGTCCGTCGTGCGCTGGACGCCCGGGGCGTCGCCGAGCCCTCGAACGAGAGAGCCCGGCCTCCCTGAGGGGAGCCGGGCCCGGTGCCGCCAGTTCGGGAGGCGAGCTACCCGCCAGCCGCCGCGGCGCACGCGGCGCTCAGGCCCGCCGCCTGCTGGAAGCAGGCGCTGAACTGATCGACCCACTCCATCTCGGCGCCCACCCGGCAATCGGGCAGGTCCTGGATGCAGTCCGCCACGTCCTTCAGGCGGTCCTTGTCGCTGTCCGAACAGTCCTTCAACGCGTCCTCGCACCGGCCCTTGTCGAAGTCCTCCTCGTCCATCCCCGTGTCGGTTCCACAGGCCTCCGTCTTGTCGTTCACCGCCCGGCTCGCGTCGGCCAGGTCGTCGCAGGCGCTATCGCTGCCGCAGCCGACGCCGAACAAAAGGGTGCCGGCGGCCACCAGGCCGTACATGAGTTTCTTCATTGTGGAATTCCCCCCGGGGGTTGATGGTAGGACGGTGTGAGGCCGGGCTTTTTCGGCCGGACCATCAGGTAGGGGCGCCTGGGAGCGGGGGCAATCTGCACCGCCGGACGAGATGATCCAGCATCCGTCTTGACTCCCCAGGGCATCTCCCGTAAATCCGGCCGTCCTTTGCGCTAGGGCGGCCCGTCCGTCCGAAATGCGCGGCCGATTCCACGGGTTGACCCAACCCGAAGCTGACAGGGGTTAGACGATGTACGCAGTGATTCGCACGGGCGGAAAGCAGTATCGCGTCGCCGAGGGCGATGTCCTCCGGATCGAGAAGATCGCCGGCGACATCGGGGCCGAGGTGTCCTTCACCGACATTCTCCTGCTGGGCGGTACGGACAGCCCGAAGGTGGGCCAGCCGACGGTCTCCGGCGCTCGCGTCGTGGGCAAGGTCCTGGCGCAGGACAAGCACCGCCGCGTCCTCCACTTCCGCAAGGAGAAGGAGGGTTGGACCCGTCGCCGTGGCCACCGTCAGCCGTATACCGAGGTGAAGGTCACCTCCATCTCCGGCTAGTCCGGACGGTTTCACCTCAACTTCAGGAGCAAGGTGTCATGGCCCATAAAAAAGGTCAGGGTTCTTCGCGCAATGGTCGCGATTCCAATCCGCAGTACCGCGGCGTGAAGGTGTACGGAGGCCAGGAGGTCTCGGCCGGCAGCATCCTGGTTCGCCAGGTCGGCACCGTCATCCACGCGGGCGCGAACGTGAAGCTCGGCCGCGACTACACCCTCTATTCGGTGGTGGACGGCGTGGTGAAGTACGAGCGCCTGGGCCGCGACCGCAAGAAGGTCTCGGTCTACCCGGCCGCTGAGCAGCCCAGCGCCTGACGGTTTCCCGGCCCCCTCGAGGGCCGGTCGCCGCGCGGCATCCACGAGCGGGTCGCTTCTCCCGTCCCCGCGCCCTTGGGCGCACAGGACGTGAGGCGGCCCGCTCTGCGTTTTTCAGGAGAGCTTTCATGAAGTTCGTCGACGAGGTCCGCATCTTCGTGAAGGCGGGCGATGGCGGTAACGGCTGTGTCTCCTTCCGCCGTGAGAAGTTCATCGAGCGCGGTGGTCCCAACGGCGGTGATGGCGGCAACGGTGGCTCCATCATCTTCGTGGCTGATCCGCAGCTGACCACGCTGCTCGACTATCGCTACCAGCAGCACCACCGGGCGAAGAGCGGCGAGCACGGCATGGGCAACGACTGTAACGGTCGTGCCGCCGAGGACATGATCCTCAAGGTGCCGGTCGGCACGCTCGTGAAGGACCACGCCACCGAGGAGCTGCTGGTGGACCTGAGCCAGCCGGGGCAGGTCTGGGAGGCGGCGAAGGGCGGGCGGGGCGGCCTGGGCAACATGAACTTCGCGACCTCGACGCGGCAGACGCCGCGCTTCGCCCAGGACGGGACGAAGGGTGAGGAGTTCACGCTGCGGCTGGAGCTGAAGCTCCTGGCCGACGTGGGCCTGTTGGGCTTCCCCAACGCGGGCAAGAGCACGTTCATCTCGCGGGTGAGCCGGGCGCGGCCGAAGATCGCCGACTACCCGTTCACCACGCTGGCCCCCAACCTGGGCATGGTCCAGTACAAAGACCACCTGTCGTTCGTGATGGCGGACATCCCCGGCATCATCGAGGGCGCCAGCGAGGGCGTGGGCCTGGGCCACCAGTTCCTGCGGCACGTGGAGCGATGCAAGGTGTTGATCCACCTCATCGACATGGGCGCGGAGGGCGAGGGCCGCGAGCCGCTGCACGACTTCGACGTGCTCAACCGGGAGCTGGAGAAGTACAGCGAGGATCTCTCGGGGCGGCCCCAGGTCGTCGCGGCGAACAAGCAGGACCTGCCGGACGCGCAGGAGCGGCTGGGGCCCTTCACGGAGGCCCTGCGTGAGCGCGGCATCCGCGTGTTCCCTGTGTCGTGCGCCACGGGCGAGGGGATGCAGGCGCTGATGGACGCGGTGGCGGAGGTGCTGTTCACGGGCCGCACCGACAAGATCCACGTGGAGGCGCCGCCTCGGGCCAAGGGCGCGAAGAAGTCCGTGGCCTCCATGGCCAAGGCGACCATCGCTGCGGTGCGCGAGGCGTTCTCGGGCGACGAGTCCCGGAACTCGAAGAAGGCCCCGGCGAAGAAGTCCGCGGCGAAGAGCGCGAAGGCGCCGGCGAAGAAGTCGGCCACGAAGAGCACGAAGGCGTCCGCCACGAAGAAGCCCACGGCGAAGAAGTCGGCCACGAAGAGCACGAAGGCTCCGGCGAAGAAGTCCGCGGCGAAGAGCGCGAAGGCTCCCGCCAGGAAGAGCGTGAAGAAGTCGGCCGCGAAGAAGGCCCCGGCGAAGAAGTCGGCGGCGAAGAAGGCCCCGGCGAAGAAGTCGGGCGGGAGGCGCTGATCCGATGTCTGGTGGTGGCCCTCGCTACGAGCGCTTCGAGAAGGACAAGCTGGATCCCGAGCAGTTCCTTCTCGACGTGCGCAAGGAGAAGATCGACCGCGTCGTCAGTCAGCGCACGCGCAACTTCACGGTGGTCCTGGACCGACTCGAGGACAGCTTCAACATGGCCGCGGTGCTGCGCACCTGCGAGTCCATGGGCGTCCAGGAGGTCCACGTCGTCATCAACCCGGAGGCCCCCTTCCTGCCGAACTCGAGGGTGGCCCAGGGCTGTGACAAGTGGCTGGACGTGAAGCTGTACAAGTCCTTCGCCGAGTGCCGCGAGCACCTGAAGTCGCGGGGCTTCCTGCTGTACGCCTCGGCCATCCGCGAGGGCGCCACCAGCCTCTACTCGCTGCGCTTCGACCAGAAGGTGGCCATCGTCCTCGGCAACGAGCGCTACGGCGTCAGCGACGACGTGCTCAACGCCGTGGACGGCACCTTCTGGGTCCCGATGAAGGGCTTCAGTCAGAGCCTCAACATCTCCGCGGCCGCCTCGGCGTGCATCAGCCGGGCGATTGCCTGGCGGGACGAGCACCTGGAAGGCGGCTCGGGGGACCTGCCGCCCGAGGAGGCGCAGGCCCTGCGTGAGCGCTTCTACGTGCTGGCCATCAAACAGAGGAAGCGGCTCTTCAAGAAGCAGCCATGAATGCCGGCCCCCCGGGGCGCGTCGGTATGGGGTAGATGGACGCCGGGGGCCTACCTGCCCTCCTGGAGACGCACGCCATGTTCCTGGAAACCCTGCTCGCCACGCTCCTGTCCGCGCAAGCCGTGCCGCAGTCCGCCGCTCCCGCCCCGGCCGCCACGGTGGCCCAGGGGGCTCCCGCGGGCGCTGGAAAGCCCCTGGTGACGCCGTCCGAGGCGGCGAAGACTCCGGCGCCCTCGGGGGTGAACCCGGCCGCTCCCGCGCAGGCGCCTGGCAAGCCGGCCACGCCGCCCGCGCCGGCCTCCGAGACGAAGCCCGCCGCGAAGCCGGCCACGCCGATGACGCCCGAGGTGAAGACGCTCGTCGACCGGATGCAGGCGTTCTACGAGAAGACGGGCGACTTCCGGGCGGGCTTCAAGCAGGACTACAAGTACAAGACCTTCCGCCGGACGCAGTCGTCCGAGGGCGTCGTCACGTACAAGAAGCCGGGGCTGATGCGGTGGGAGTATCAGACGCCCTCCGCGCGCACCTTCGTGCTGGCCGGCAACAAGGTCTACGCGTACGACCCCGCGGCCCAGTCGCTCACGGTGGCCAGCGTGGACACCAGCCAGCTGTCCGCGTCCGTGACGTTCCTCTTCGGCCAGGGGCGGCTCGCGGACGAGTTCGCCATCACCAAGGGCGCGTGCAAGGACTGCAAGGGCACGCTGCTGGTGTTGAACCCGCTGAAGGACGAGCCGCGCTTCAAGCAGGTCCGCCTGGAGGTGGACCCCGCGTCGGCCCAGGTGCTGAAGAGCACGGTGGTGGATCCGGACGGCAGCGAGAACACCATCTCCTTCGTGAACCTGAAGACGAACGTGGGTCTGGCTGCGGACAGCTTCAAGCTGGATGTCCCGGACGACACGCGCGTGGATGACTTCACCAAGCAGAAGAAGCAGTAACCTGCACGCCGTGCGCGGCGCGTTCCTGCTCTGGCTGTGTCTGGGTGTGGTGGGCTCGGGATGTCACCGGGAGGTGGCATCCGGCCCGTCGTCGCGGACCGAGGGGCTGGTGGGCCGCACGTTGCCGCTGTTGGCCTCGCCCGCGCTGAGGCTCACGGTGGCGGGGAAGCTGGGGACGCGGACGGTGCCCGTCGTCCTGGACGTCGCGCGGCCCCTGTCGATGGTCTCGCAGGAGTGCTTCGAGGGCGGCCTCCCTCCGCCCGAGGGCACGGTGCGCGCGCCCGAAATCGCCGGTGGGTTCCGCGCCTGGCCGGTGGTGCCGCTGCCCGCGCTCACGGTGAGCGGTGCCCTGGTGCCGCTGCGCACGGCGGGCGTGTCCGGGGAGAAGCCCTGCTCGGTGACGCTGGGCTCGGACGTGCTGGAGCCCTACGCGCTCACGGTGGAGCCGCTGCGTCGCGAGGTGACCTTCACGGCCTCGCGTTCACGGGCGGCGTATGTGGCGGAGACCTCCGCGTCGGATGCGGCGTGGGAGGTCCACCGCGTGGAGCTCAGCCGCGAGCCGGTGGGGGACTGGCCGCTCCTGGCCGCGCGGGTGGCGCAGGGCGAGGCGGAGCTCACGGGCCCGTTCGTGTTGTCGACGCGGGAGCCCTTCTCGCGCATCGCCCTGGGGCCCGCGGAGGCGCAGGGCCTGCAGCCGCTGGAGACGGCGGCGAACCTGCCTCCACGGACCTTCGCGGTGGACTCGGTGGATGTGGCGGAGGGCGTGGGTGTCCGGCCCCTCGTCGTCGAGGCGGCGGGGCGATGGGATTCACCGAGCAGCCTGGGTCGACTGGGCCCGGATGTCTGGGGGCGCTTCACGGCGACGCTGGACGCGAAGGGCGGGGTGCTGGTGCTGCGCAGGCCTCGGGTGCTCGCGTCCGAGGCTTCGGGACCGGTGGGTGCCGAGGCGCTTGTTCCGGGCGATGTGGAGGGCGTGGGGCGGCATCAGGGCGCATCTCCCGAGTCGAGCAGCGCATCGTCGGGCGACGCTCGTACGGCCACGTCCTCGATGATGGCACCGGGAGTTGGAGGTCCAGCGGAGGGGGCTCGTGACTCCGCCCCTGCCGCCACGAAGCCTGGGGCAGAAGCCTCATCGTCGGATGACTCGCGGGCCACTTCGCCCCAGGCGCCAGGTCCTGGACCCTCGGGGCAAGGCGCCACGCAGGGAGCACCGTCCTCGCAGCTGACGCCGCGTCAGCGTTGCTCGGATGCACACGGTGTCTTCAGCGAGGAGGCCTGTTACGGGCTCCACGTGCGCCGCGAACCGGACGGGACGGTCTCCGTGGTGGGCGCGGTGTTCCGAGACCTCCCCGAGGGAGGCAGGGTGCATCTGGAGCTGGTCGGCGCGGAGGGGCAGCGCCTGGAGTCGGGCTGCGCGGTGGGCCTGAGCTTCCCGGCCACCAGCCGAGGTCTCACGACGCAGCACCGTCTGCCCTGGCCTTCACTGGCGCAGTCGCTACCCGCGTGCCACGCGGCGCTCACGCAGGCGAAGGACTTCCGGCTGTCCCTCTACGAGGAAGCCCGTCAGCCCGAGTGTCCCACGGCGTGCGCGTTCGTCACCGAGACGTCCTCGCGCCGCACGGTGTGTGAGTGCCAGCCCACGCCGCTTGGAGAGGGCGTCGCGGCCCCATCCCGCAAGAAGACCTCGCGCGAGCCACCGCCCGAAGAGCGCGAGCTGGAGCCCGAAGACCCGCGGTAGTCGCCCGGCGGCTCACCTGCCACGGAGTCATGCTTTCGCGAGTGGGCGCGGCGCTGGCCTGTGTGGAGGAAACGGGTCGAGTAAGGGCTGCGGCGGCCTCGCGGGGATGCGGTGATTTGGAAGAGCGAGGCTCCTTCCGGTCACCACGTCCTGCCTCGGGGCCACGTCGCGAGTACCGCACGCTGCTCCAAGGGCCGCGATGCCGAGGAGCCACGCTCCTTCCAGGCACCGCATCCAGCAAGACAACCAGAGACTCCCGGGCCACGTCGCGAAACGCGCGGCCCGGGATGCCTCGGGACTACTCCAGCCGCGTCACGGGCCGGGGCGCGGGCACCACCGGCACAGGGGCCGGGTGTGCGTCACGCGCCACGTGCTGACACTGCTTCGGGTCCGGACGCTCCACCACGCGCGCCACCAGGTCGTAGTCGTGCGCCTCCGTCACCTCCACGGTGACGAGCTCACCCGGATACGCCAGGCCGTCGTTGATGTAGACCAGACCGTCGATCTCTGGCGCCTGACCCTGGTGGCGACCCACCAGCAGGTGCTCCGTCTCCGGCGCCGGGCCCTCCACCAGGACCTCCAGCCGCTTGCCCACGAGCTTCTTGTTCTGCTCGCGGTTGATGCGCTTCTGGATGGCCATCACCTCGCGCCACCGGCGCTCGATGATCTTCTGCGGCACCTTGTCGGGCAAATCGAACGCCGCCGTGCCCTCCTCGTCGGAGTACTGGAAGACGCCCAGGCGCTCGAAGCGCTGCGTCTTCACGAACTCCTTCAGCATCTCGAAGTCTTCCTCCGTCTCACCCGGCAGGCCCACGATGAGCGACGTGCGCATCACCAGCCCCGGCACGCGCTCACGCAGCTTGGTGAGCAGCCCCTTGAGGAACTCCGAGTTGCGGCCACGCTTCATCGACAGGAGCAGCTTGTCGCTGACGTGCTGCACCGGCATGTCCAGGTAGCGGGCAATCTTCGGCTCCGCCGCCATCACGTCGATGAGCTCGTCCGGGAACACGCGCGGGTAGGCGTAGTGCAGGCGGATCCACCGCACGTCCACCTTCACCAGCGCCTTGAGCAAGTCGTGCAGCTTCGGGCGGCCCGGCAAGTCGTGCCCGTACGCGGTGAGGTCCTGCGCGACGAGGTTCAGCTCCTGCACGCCGCTGTCCGCCAGCCGCTTCGCCTCGATGACGATGTCGTCGATGGTCCGGGAGCGCTGCCCGCCGCGCAGCGTGGGGATGATGCAGAACGCGCAGGCGTTGTCACAGCCCTCGGACACCTTGAGGTAGGCCGTGTACTTCGGCATCGAGTTGATGCGCGGCGTGTCCGAGTCGTGGATGTAGTCGGGGTCCGGAATCACCTGACGGGGCGACGCCTCGGCCGCCAGCAGGTCGCCAATCTGGGCGTACGCGCTGGTGCCCAGGAAGTGGTCCACCTCCGGCATCTCCTTCGCCAGCTCCTCGCCGTAGCGCTGGGACAGACAGCCCGTCACCACCAGCGTGCTGCAGCTCCCCGACTTCTTCAGCTCGGCCATCTCCAGGATGGAGTCCACCGACTCCTGCTTGGCCGGACCGATGAAGGCGCACGTGTTGACGACGATGACCTGTGCCTCCGCGGCCTCCTGGACCAGCGTGTAGCCGCGGTGCTTCAGCGTGCCGAGCATCACCTCGGAGTCCACCCGGTTCTTCGGGCAGCCGAGGGTCATCATGTACAGGCTCTTGGTGGTTTCCACTGCGGTCTACCTGCTTCCCAGTTCGGTTCGCGTGAAGTGGTCCCCACTCCAAACGAAGTTCATCATCGCGCCGTTCGAGTAACGGATGGTCAGCCCGTCCTCTTCGTCCAGCTCCACCGAGGACGCACGCCCCAGCGCGCAGGTGGCGGCCGGCCACTCGAGCACCCGTCGGGCCGTCTTCCCCGTCACGAGGTAGAGCCCCATCCGCAGCTCCGTCTCGGCGTCGCATTGACCCGCGACGGCGTATGGATTCTTCCCCGAGAGCACCGTCACGAAGGACAGCTCGCCTGTCAGGCTGAGGGACTCGGGGACATTCACGTTCACCGACTTGGGGTCCACGGGCTTGCCCACCACCAGCTCGCGCAGCGACTCGGGGGACAGCTCCTCGTCCCCCTGCGCCCAGGCCGGGTAGCTGAGCAGGTCCCACCCCAGCCAGCCGGTGGCCGCGGGCTCCAGCGCCGTCACGCTCTCGGGCGGCTTGAGCTTGAGCGCCTTGCGCGGCTCGTCCGGCAGCCGTAGCGCCTCGCCCACCATGGTGCCGCTCTGGCAGTTGGAGACCGGCACGCCCTTGCCCTCGCCGTCCTGGTCCTCGTAGGTGATGCACACGTCCATCACCATCGGGTCGATGGCGGGGAAGCGCGGCAGCGCGCGCACCGGCACCGCCGCCACCAGCGACAGCGTGGTGCCTCGGCGCTCCACCGCCCCGTTCACCTTCTGCTGGGCGAACTCCGGCGTGCCGCTGGTCGTGCCCGAGGCCCGCTTGCCGTCGAAGCCGAAGCGCCACGTGTAGCCCGTCGTCAGAGGGCCCGTGTCCGGGAAGTAGATGGACAGCGTGACGGTGTCACCCGCGAGCAGCTGGTCGTCCTTGGCGTCCACGCCCACGTAGAGCGTGTCCTTGCGGAAGCCCACCTTGGCGGTGAACGACGCGCTGGAGCCCGCCACGTCCGTGGACTTGAGCGTCAGCGGCGAGGCGAAGCCCTTCAGGCCGCCCTGCAGCTTCGGCGGCTTGGGCATGGAGGGCACCAGCTTGGACGGCCGGGGCGGGGGGAGGGCTTCGTCCTGCGCGGAGGCAACGGCCGGGACACAGAGCAGACAGCAGAGGGACAGGGCAGCGACTCGCATGGCTTCTATCAATCGCGGAAGTTGGTGAACTGCATGTCCAGCTTCATTCGGTCCTGCTCCTTGCGGAACAGGGCGATGGCGGCCTGGAGGTCGTCCCGGTTCTTCCCGGTGACTCGCAGCTGGTCGGCTTGGATGGAGCCCTGCACCTTCATCTTCGAATCCTTGAGGAGCTTCACCAGCTCCTTGGACTTCTCCACCGGGATGCCCTGCTGGAGCTTGATGACCTGCTTCACGTTGTGCAGGCCCGTCTTCTCGATGTCGCCGTAGTCGAGCGCATTCAAGCTGATGTTGCGCTTGGCCAGCTTCGCCAGCAGGACGACCTTGGCGGCCTTGACGTGGTCCTCGCTGTTGGCCTTCACCGTGATGGCCGTGTTGTCCGGGGCGATGACTACGTCCGCCTGCGCACCCTGGAAGTCATAGCGGGTGCTGAGCTCCTTCTTGGTCTGGTTGACCGCGTTGTCGAGCTCGGCGATGTCGATTTTCGAGACGACGTCGAACGAGGGCATGGGCAACAGCGGCGCTTAACACACCTACACCCTGACGACCATGGGCACCACCAGGGGGCGCTTGGAGCTGTACAGCCGGAACGCACGGCGCACCACCCGGGTGAGTTCCTCTCGCACCAGGGCGTCGTCGCCCCGCAGCTGGACGGACAGCTCCTCGAAGAGCGCCCGGGCATCCTGGGCCACCCGGGGCAGCAGCACCTGTTCATCCAGCGACAGGCCCTGGCCCGACAGCTGGGGGCCTCCCACCAGTTGCTGCGTGCCCCGCTGCAGCACCACGACGGCGGCCACCAGTCCCGTCTCCGACAGGCGGACCCGCTCGTGGAGTGTGTCCGGCGTCACCATGCCACCCCCGAAGCGGTCCTTGAAGATGCGCCCGGAGGGCACGCTCCCGGTGAACCGGCCCAGGCCGTCCTCGAAGCTCACGACGTCGCCGTCCTGGGTCAAGAGGCACTGCGCGGGCTCCAGGCCAGCCTCGCGGGCGGTGGCCAGGTGTCGGTGCAGGTGGCGCCCCTCGCCGTGGACGGGGATGAAGTGGCGCGGGCGCACCAGCTCCAGCACGCGCTGCTGTTGGGGACGGCTGGCGTGGCCGGACACATGGACGCCGGGTTCCACCTGGGCGTACACGACCTTCGCGCCCCGCCAGTGCAGCTGGTCGATCAACGCCCCCACGCCGCGCTCATTGCCGGGGATGGGGCGGGAGCTGAGGACCACCAGATCTCCAGGGCCCACCTTCAGCGGTCCATCACCGGAGGCGAGCTGCGACAGGCCCGCGCGAGGCTCTCCCTGCGCGCCGGTGGTGAGCACGAGCACGCGCTGCGCGGGCAAGAGCGGCACCGTGTCCAGGTGGACGAAGAGCGAGTCGGGCACGTCCAGGTAGCCCAGCTGCCGCGCCATCTCCACGTTGCGCTGCATGCTGCGGCCCTGCAGGGCCACCTTGCGCCCCAGCCTCTCGGCGAGCGCCAGGAGGTGCCGCACGCGGTGCAGGTTGGAGGAGAACAGGGCCACGACGATGCGGCCGGTGGCGCCCTGGAACAGGCGCTCGAAGGTCTGCTCCACCACGCGCTCGCTGCCGGTCTCCTCCGTCAGCTCGGAGTTGGTGGAGTCCGACAGCAGGCACAGTACGCCCTCCTCGCCGGCCTCGCCCCAGCGCTCCAGGTCCGTGCGCAGCCCGTCGATGGGGTCGGGGTCCAGCTTGAAGTCGCCGGTGTGGATGAAGGTGCCTTCGGGCGTGCGGATGATGAAGCCCACCGCGTCCGGCACGGTGTGCGTGACGCGGCTGGCCTCCACCTTGAACATGGTGCCGACGTCGAAGGGCTCGCGCGGCTCGATTTCGCGCAGGTCCGCCTCCACGCCCAGCTCGTCCAGCCGGTGGCGCGCCATGGCCAGCGTGAAGCGCGTGCCATAGACGGGCACATTCACTTCGCCCAGCAGGTAGGGGAGCGCGCCCAGGTGGTCTTCGTGGCCGTGCGTGAGCACCACGCCCTTGAGGCAGGCGGCGTTCTGCTTCAGGTGGGTGAAGTCCGGGATGATGATGTCGACGCCGGGCATCCCCTCGGAGGGGAACATCAGGCCCGCGTCGATGAGCAGCATCTCCCCGTTGCAGGCGATGACCAGGGAGTTGAGGCCGATTTCTCCCAGGCCGCCCAGGGGAATGACTTGAAGCATTTGGGGGAGTCTAAGGACTCACCCCGTCTCGCGCGGTGGAAAGTTTCGCCGGGACGTGCCGGAGGGGCTTGGCGGACCCCACCCGCGAACCTGGACGGTGGGAGGGCTAGGAGAGGCGGACGGGCAGGCCGCAGCCGCAGGGCGACGCGGACCGGGTGGAGGCGCTGGTGCCGAAGATGTCCGGGGAGTGCACCCAGGGCTTCTGGCGGGTGCCGTTCCAGGGCTCCAGGTTCGTGCGAGGCATCCAGGGCCTGAGTGGAAGCCCCTTGGGTGGCTTCCGAGGCCCCTGGCCCGACAGGCGGATGGGGAGCCCCGCGCCCTCCTGCCTGAGCCCTTCGAACTTGTCGCGGCGGGGATGGGAGCCATCCGTCTTTCCAGACGGGGGACGGGGCGACTCGGGGCGCGCCGGCGCGGTGGACCTCGAGGTGGCCAGGCGAGGACCCATCCTGGCGGCGGACTTCGACGGCTTGTCGATGCTCATGACGCAACCCCCATCGCGTGCGGTGCCTGGGTGAAAAGGCTTGCATGGGGAGTATCGGGCGAGGCCCGCGCGAAGGTGCTTGAGATGGGTTTTCGAGTGTTGGCTTTTCAGGGGCGTGACACGGGGCCGGTGCTCATCCAGTCCCGGACGCGGCGGGCCTCGGGGGTCCAGAGGTCCGGCGCGGCCTCGTAGAAGCCCAGGGCCTGCTGGGCGAGCGAGCGCGCGCGGGAGGACTCGGTGGCGCCGAGCGCCCGGGCGAGGGCGAAGCGGGTGGCGGCGAGGTCCTCTGCGAGGCCCGGGGTGGTGGCCCGCAGGGAGAGGGCGCGCTCCAGCGTGGCGCGGGCCTCGCGGGCGCGTCCCAACGCGAGCTGCGCGAGGCCGAGCGTGGTCAGCGGCGCGGCCTGGTCGGGGTGTTCCTTCTGGAAGGCCTCGTAGGCGTTCACGCTGCTGCGGGCCAGCTCCACCGCATCGCGCGTACGCCCCTCGCTCAGGGCGAGCTGGGCCAGGAGGGCCCAATCGGAAGCGGTCTCCGGATGCGAGGCGCCGTGGGTCTTCAAGTCCAAGGCGAGGGCACGCTCCCGCAGCGGACGGGCCTCCGGGAAGCGCCCGAGTGATTCCAATGCGGTGGCAAGATTGTTGAGGGGATAGCTGAGCGTCGCGCTGTCGGGTCCCATGGCGCGCTCCTCCAGGGCGATGGCCTGGCGCAGGTAGGGCAGGGCCTCGTCGAAGCGGCGGCGGAGCGTCAGGTGGTAGCCGACGGCGTTGGCGGCCAGGGCCGTCTGCGGATGGTCGGGCCCCATCACGACCTGGGTGAGGTCGAGCACGCGGTGGAGCAGCTTCGCGGTGCGCTCCGTGTCGTCGGTGCGGGAGAGGGAGGCGGCTTGATTGCGCAGGGACTCGAGGGTGAGCAGGTGCTCGGGGCCGTGCACCTGTTCGCGCAGGGCGGCCGAGCGGCCGAAGGCCTCCGCGGCCTCGGCGTACTGGCCGCGGAGGAACGCGTTGCGCGCGAGGCTCGTGTGGAGCAGGGCCTCCAGCTCCGGGGCGCCGCCCGCGCGCTCGATGCTGGCTCGGGCCTGGGCGATGCCCCACTCCTCGAGCTCGGGAGAGCGCGAGAGGGTGGTGACCCAGCGGGCAGCGGCGCGCGCGGCGACCTCGTCATGTCGAGTGGCCTGCGCGAGGAGCAGGGCCTCCCGCAGCGCCTTCTGCGCGCGGGGCTCGTCTCCGAGCACCTGGGCCAGACGGCCTTCGAGCTCCAGGGTCTCCGCGAGCACGGGGCGGTAGCCGAGCGCGCGGGCCAGGGCGAGCAGCGCCTGGAGCTCCGTGTTGGCCTGCTCGTAGCGGCCCGCGTCCACCAGCGCGGTGGTGCGGTCCAGGCCGGCGCGGAGGCTCTCCACGCGTTGGCGTTGCTCGCTCGACTCCGGGAGGCCCAGACGAAGCGCGTCCACGTTCGCGCAGTCGTCGATGGAGGGCAGCCGTTGAGCGGCGTCCAGCGCGGTGGCGAAGGAGGCTTCGTCGGTCTGCGCGAGCACGCCCACCACGGCGCCGAGCGTCGAGCGTCGGCGCTCCAGGCAGGCCATGCGCAAGGACAGCACCGCGTCGGACTGGTGGCCGTGCACGCGCGTGGCCTCGCAGGCCTCCAGGTGCATGCGAGTCCAATCGTGGGCGAAGGCGTCCAGGCTCTGCGTCACGCGGGACAGCAGCTCGGGGGCCTGGGGTTTGTGGGTGGCGGAGAAGGCCTTGCTCACCGCGTCCTTGCGCGAGGCATCCCAGATGCCCGTCAGCCGCGCTCCGGCGTCGAGACACGGGGTGTGACGGCGATTGCCCACCCACCATGCGCTGCCGATGACGCCGTAGAGCACGAGCACTCCGGCGGCCATGATGCCGCGGCGTCGCCAGCGGACGGACGGGTCCTTGCCCAGCTCCGTGAGCAAGGCCTCCATGGAGGGATAGCGGGCCTCGGGGGTTGGCGCGAGTCCCCGGCTGAGGGCGCGCAGCAACCACGCGGGGACGCGGCTGCCGCGTGGAGGCGGGCGCACGTTGCCGGCGAGGGACTCGCGCAGGTAGACGCTGGCGCTCTTGCCTTCGAAAGGGAGCTGTCCGTAGAGGGCCTCGTAGAGCGAGGCGCAGAAGCTGAACTGGTCTCCGCGCGCGTCGGTGCGTCCGTCCTCGTGTTGCTCGGGCGGCATGTACGCGGGCGTGCCCATGACGAGGCCCGCTTCCGTGAGGGGGGACTCGAGGAGGTCTTCGCGTCGGAGGGCGAGTTGGGAGGGAGTGGTGGGGCGCCCTTCCTCGGCGGCGTCCTGGTCCGCGCTGTTGCGGGCCAGTCCGAAGTCCGTCACCTGGGCGCGGCCGTCGCGGCTGACGAGCACGTTGGCGGGCTTGAAGTCACGGTGGACGAGCCCCGCGGCGTGCGCGGCGGCGAGCCCCTTGCCGGCTTGTCGGAAGAGGTCGAGGACGTCGCGCCAGGAGTGGTCCGTGGCGCGCAGCCAGTGGCGCAGGGACACGCCGTCGACCAGCTCCATGGCGATGAAGACGCGTCCGGCGAAGGTGCCCGCGTCGTAGACGGAGACGACGTTGGGGTGGGAGAGGCGGGCCATGGCCTGGGCCTCTCGCAGCAGGCGCGCGGCCCCGTCGGCGCGGACCACGGTGTTGGCGCTCGGGTGCAGCAGCTTGATGGCGACGCGGCGGTGCAGGTCCGGGTCGTAGGCGTTGTAGACGACGCCCATGCCGCCCGAGCCCAGCTTGTCGAGGATGTGATAGCGGCCAACGAGTGTCCGCGAGGGCGCCTCGATGGACGGTGGCTCCGTCGATGAGCGGAACACGCGCTGGCTGTTGCCGGGGGGCGGCGCGACCTGCGTGCCCGCGCCGACAGGAGGGCGGGGCGGAGGAGCGACCTGTGT
The DNA here is from genome assembly GCF_024198255.1 of Myxococcus guangdongensis. NCBI lineage: Bacteria > Pseudomonadati > Myxococcota > Myxococcia > Myxococcales > Myxococcaceae > Myxococcus > Myxococcus guangdongensis. The sequence continues at coordinate 24,255 of NZ_JAJVKW010000002.1, read as the reverse complement.
GCCTTCGCCGACGGGAGGCCGGGGCGGAGGCGCGACCTGCGTGCCTTCGCCGACGGGAGGCCGGGGTGGAGGAGCGACCTGTGTGCCTTCACCGACGGGAGGCCGGGGCGGAGGCGCGACCTGCATGCTTTCGCCGACAGGAGGCCGGGGTGGAGGAGCGACCTGGGTGCCTTCGCCGACGGGAGGCCGGGGCGGGGGAACGGAGATGCTCGTTCCAACCAGTGGCCGCGATGAGGGCGGGGGCACAGCGCTGCTTGCACCGACCAGGGGCCGCGACGGCGGCGGAGGAGCGGGAGGGTCTTCACCGCCCAGTGGCCGTGATGGATTGGCGGGTGGCGGCCCAGGGTTCGCGGGTGCCTTTGGCTGCAGTGCTGTCTGGCGCCCCGCCTCCGCGACCACCGGAAGCTCCAGCAGCGTCTTCGGGCCCTCCAGGCGCCGGGGCACCGGCGAAATCAGCGTCCCCGCGTCCGGCGCGGACTCCTCGGAGGGAGCGCTCAAACTCCTCACCTCCGAAACCGTGCTTCCCTTCCGCGCGGCGCGCAGTGGCTCCGTGGGTGGGTCGAAATCCCCCACCATTCCCTTCAACGCGGCATGCGGAAGGGCCAGCTCCGTGGCCTCCTCTTGCGGCGGCGTGACGCGGTGTGCCGCGCTGCCGGGCGGCGTCAGCCTGGCCAGGAGCGCCGCGCACGCACGGCATCCCTCCGCATGACGCCGCAGGCGTTGTGCCTCCACGACGGAGAGCACACCGCTGACCAATGCTTGCGCGGTCTTCTCGTCGAAGCAGGACACCCCTCGGATGTAACCCCACACGGTAGGTACATGAGAAGGGGGCCCGGGCGCGCGACTCCCCTGGGCCACGACAAGGTCCGGACCCACAGCCCATTCTCATCCGATGGGAGGCGCGTCTGTCCTTTCGACCCCACCCCCGGGATGCCGCGGCGCGGCGAGCCCTCCCCGCAGCGCCCCAGAGGCTCACCGGGGGATGAGAGCGATTGAGTCCAGGTACACCGCTGCCTGGTCTCCTCCTGAATCATCCTGGAAGTAGAGGTCCTGCAGCACGCCCGACGAAGCGCCCATCGCATCGAGAGAGAGCGTGACCTTGCGCCACTCGCCCGCGACCAGCGGCCCGCCCAGCGCCTCGTCCAACCGCTGACTCCCGAGCACGTCGGTGCCGTCATGCAGCACGGCGCGCACCCCCTGACCGCCCGTGGTTCCGCCATGGACCCACAGCTCGAGTGCCTGGTAGCCCGACAGGTCCACGCCCGAGTGGTGGAACATCAACCCCGCCCACGTGTCGGGCTCGAAGCGGATGGACGCCGAGCCCGAGTGGACCGTGGTCGTCTCGTCCAGCGAGTGCTCCGCCCAACTCCAATCCGCGAAGCCACCCTCCAACGCATCGCCATAGATGCTCATCGTCGAGGTCGTCTCCGGCCCGGTGCGACCCTCCATCAGGGCGAGCCCTTGCGACAGCGTCACAGGGAGCGCGCCCCGGGTGCGGATGTAGTCCAGGATGGTCGTGAAGTTCGACGTCTTGTATTGCGTGTCGCGGGTCGGAGTTCCGTCCACGAACTCGTGGAAGACGAGGATGAGCCAGCTCTTCTCCGCGATGGCCTGGTCAATCCAGCCGCGCACCGTGGCGACCGAGACGCCGCGCGCCACGTCGTTGCCACGCAGCTCGTACACGATGGTGTCACGGAAGTTCCGCCCCGCGTTCACCGTGCGGCTGCTGGAGTAGTACTGCCGGATGGAGGAGAGCACGGTGGCGTCATAGCGCCCGTAGGGGATGATGAAGTCGGGCACCGCGCTCCGGCCCAGCGTCCCCACCAGCCAGTCGCGGGAGTCGCGCAGCTCGGCGACGAGCTCGGTGGGCGACAGCGTGGTGAGGTCCGGATGCGTGAGGGTATGGCTGGCAATGCCATTGCCCTCGGCGATGAGCGTCTGGACTTGCGAGATGCTCATGTAGCCGCCCCAACCCTGGGCGAGCGCCTGGGTGATGATTCCATACGTCGCGGGAATCCCTCGCGCATTGAGCGCGGGCCGCGCCTTGTCGTACTGGGTGGCCCAGCCGTCATCCAGGGTGATGGTGACCATGCCCCGCTCGAAGGGCTCGGCCCCGAGTGCGGACGTCGTCACCAGCACCAGCAGCGCGGCAAATCCTCGCATCGCCTCGAAACCCTTCGCCATGGACAGCCCCCCGGGGCAGTTCGCCGCATGCGGCGCGAGGCGCGCGATAGCAGAGGACTTCCACACAGGGCAACCCGAGGCACCCGGCACGTTCTGCCGTGGATGCGCGCCGCGCATGCGGGGCCCTGAGGACTCGCTCTCCGTCACACGTATCGAGAAGTGAGGTTTCTCATCGAGGGAGTCCGTTCAGACTTCATGAAACGGCCGTGTTTCATCCGCACTTTCATGGGAGCGACCGCACCCTTAGTGCGCGTGCCTGGAGCCCGCGTCGAGGTTCGTCGACGTGCTCCGCATGTGACTTCAACGGGAGACTTCATGAAGAGGCCGGAGTGGAGCGTGACCGCCACGGGGTGGCTGGTCATGGGTATGTTCATCGGTGTGGGCACGGGCTGTTCGGGAGGCGAAGGGGTCTCGCGGGAGTCCGGAGTCGAAGCGGCATCCAGTCCGCTCCAGACGGGGCCGGACCTCGTCATCCGCGAGCTGCGGGTCCCCGCGAGTGTGAATCGGGGTCAGAACTTCAACGCCACGGTGACAGTGTGCAACCAGGGCACCGTGGCGGTCAGCGGTGTGCAGACCCGGTTCTACATGTCCGTGGATGACGTGCTGACCCCCAGCGGCCCCCAGGCGCCGCCGCCGGACCAACTGCGCGTGGGGGACCTCCCCCTGTCGCAGACGCTCACCCCGGGAGCCTGTGTGACGCGCGAGGTCTCGCTGTCCTCGTCGCTGCCTCCGTTGGCCCAGCAGGATGGCGCCTACTACGTTGGTGCCATCGTGGATGACCCGTCCTCCATCCAGGAGCTGCGGGAGGACAACAACAGCGCGGTCCAGCGCATCGGCGTGGGCAATCTCCCGGACCTGGTCATCGCGGAGCTTCGCGCGCCCGTCAGCGTGACGACGCAGCAGATGTTCGAGGTCCAGACGCGCGTGTGCAACCAGGGCACGACGGCCTCGCCCAACACGCGGATGAGCTTCATCCTCTCCGTGGACGATGTGTTGACGCCGTCGGGGCCCGGCGCGCCTCCGCAGGACCAGGTCGTGGTGGGCTCGCTGCAGCTCCCCTGGCTGGAGCCGGGGCAGTGCATTGCTCGCTTCTCGCAGGTCGGCGCGTGGCTGCCGCCGATGGGGAATGGCGAGGGACGGTATGTCCTGGGCGCCATCGTGGACGACCCGGCCTCCGTGCAGGAGCTGCGCGAGGACAACAACGCCCACACGAGCACCCTCATCGGCGTGGGCAACCGCGCGGACCTGGTGGTCCGTGAGCTGTCGGCCCCCGCGAGCTTCACGCCCGGGCAGGCCACCCCCGTCCGAGTGACGGTGTGCAACCAGGGCACGCAGTCCAGTGGCTGGGCGCGGCTCGGGTTGTACCTGTCATTGGATGACGTGCTGACGCCGATGACGCCTCCCGGGCCTGCGCCGTTGGACCAGGTGCAGGTGGGGATGAGCTCGTTTCCGTCGCTCGCGCCCGGCCAATGCCTGACGCGCGAGGAGAGCATCTGGCCCACGTTCCCGCCCGCGCCCACGGAGGCCACCGCGCTCTATCTGGGCGCCATCGTGGATGACGCGAGGGAGGTGCTGGAGCTGTGCGAGGACAACAACGCCTTCGTGAAGGGGCTGGTGGGCCTGGGACATCGTCCGGACCTCGTCGTCACGGACGTGCAGGTGCCGCCCTCGCTGTCCACGAGCCAGTCCTTCTTGGCGACGGTGACGGTGTGCAACCAGGGGACGCAGTCCAGCAACTCGGTGCGTGCGCAGCTCTACCTCTCCACGACGCCGACGTTGTCGCCCATGCCGTCGGGCCCCGCGCCCATGCCACCGAACCAGTCGCCCATGGGCGAGGTCCAGGTGTCGTCGCTGGTGCCGGGACAGTGTGCGACGCGCTCGCTGACGGGCTGGCCCATGGTGCCGCCGGGCGCCCAGGGTTCGGGCCCCTTCTATGTGGGCGCCGTCGTGGATGACATGAATCAGGTGCAAGAGCTGCGCGAGGACAACAACACCTTCGTGAAGGGTCTGGTGGGCGTGGGCAACGGGCCGGACCTGGTCATCACGTCGATGACCGCGCCGCCGAGCCTCGCCTCGGGACAGTCCTTCCAGGCGACGGTGACGGTGTGCAATCAGGGCACCCAGTCGAGCAACCCCGCTCGCGCGCAGGTCTACCTGTCGATGGACACGACGCTGACGCCCATGACGCCGTGGCCCGGCCCGTCGATGCCGCTGGACCAGACGCCGCAGGGAGAAATCTCCGTGCCCTCGCTGATCCCGGGCGCGTGTCTGGTGCGCGAAGGGACGATGCAGGGCGCCGTCACTCCGCCCGAGGGAACGGGCGATGGGGCGTACTACCTGGGCGCCATCGTGGACGACCCGGCCTCCGTGCAGGAGCTGCGCGAGGACAACAATGCCTTCATCCACGGCCGTGTGGGCGTGGGCCTCATGCCGGACCTGGTCGTCACGGCGCTGGGCTCGCCGGAGAACCTGTCGACCCAGGGGGCCTCCACCGTGACGGTGACGGTGTGCAACCAGGGCAAGCAGTCCAGCAACTCGACGCAGGCGCAGCTCTTCGTGTCCTCGGACGCGGTGCTCTCTCCCATGTCGTCCAGCCCCGGCCCCGCGCCCATGGACCAGGTCCCGGTGGGCTTTGTCTCCGTGCCGTCCCTCGGCGCGGGCCAGTGCACCACGCGCTCCATCCAGGTGTGGGCCTCCATTCCTCCGGACTCACAGGGTGACGGCGCGTTCTTCCTGGGCGCCATCATCGATGACCCTTCCTCCGTGCAGGAGCTGCGCGAGGACAACAACAGCTTCGTGAAGCGCGTGGGCGTCGGTCAGCGCGCGGACCTGGTCATCACCGGGATGACCGCGCCCCGGAGCGTGGGGGTGAGCCTGCCGCTCGCCTTGTCCGTGAATGTCTGCAATCGCGGCACCCAGTCGAGCCCGCCGTCCACCGCTCGTGTCTATCTGTCGATGGATGCCGTGCTGACGGCCACCGTGCCGTCCGTGCCTCCCGCCTTGGACCAGGCGATGCTCGGGAGCGTGGATGTCCCCGCGCTCGCCATCGGCCAGTGTCTCTCGCGCTCGCTCACTCCAAACGCCTGGCTGCCGCCGGAGGCGCAGGGAGACGGGGCCTACTACCTGGGCGCCATCATCGACGAGACGAACTCCGTGCCGGAGCTGCGCGAGGACAACAACATCTTCATCCACGGGCTCATCGGCGTGGGCAGCCGCTCCGACCTGGTCGTCACCGCGATGACGGCGCCGGCCAGCGCGCAGAATGGTCAGTCCCTGCCTATCACCGTGACGGTCTGCAACCACGGGACGATGCCCAGCCCCGCGTCGAGCATCCGCCTCTTGCTGTCGGTCGATGACCAGCTCTCCTCGTCGCCCCTGCCCTCGGAGGAACAGCAGCCGCTCGGCAACGTGGACGTGCCCGCTCTGGCCGTGAATCAGTGCCTGCAGCGCAGCACCACCGTGTCGGCGATTGTGCCGCCGGGCCTGCAGGGATGGGTCTTCCATCTGGGCGCCATCGTCGACGCCGCGTCACAGGTGCAAGAGCTGCGCGAGGACAACAACACCTTCGTTCACGGGCTCATCGGTATCGGCGCGCGGCCGGACCTCGTCGTGTCCTCCTTGACGGGGCCCGCGACGGCCATCTCTGGCAGCCGCATCTCCGCCACGGTGCGGGTGTGCAACCAGGGGACGACGGCGAGCACTTCGAGCTGGGTGTCGTTCGTGGTCTCGCTCGACACGAACCTCGCCCCGGAGCCGCCGGCGTCTCCCGGTAGCGCTCCTCCGCTGGACCAGATGCCCATGGGGGGCGCGAGCATCCCCAGCCTGGCCCCGGGTGTCTGCATCACGCAGTCGGTGCCCAACCTGCAGGTGAGCATGCCCCCGGATGCGCAAGGCGTGCCCGGTGCCCGGTTCCTCGGCGCCTACGTGGACTCGTTCCTGGCGCAGCAGGAGCTGCGCGAGGACAACAACACGCGCACCACTCCACTGACGGTGACGAACTAGCGTGACGGAGGAGGGGACGGGGCCGTCGAGCCCGTCCCCTCCGGCCTTCAGCTCCCCAGCGGAGGCTCGGTGGGGGCGCGTGAAATCCACGCGGCGATGAACACGTCCAGCTCGCCGCGCAGCACGTCCTTCACGCGCGGCGTGCCGGCGCCGGTGCGCGGGTCCTCCACCCGGGCGCTGCGCCCCAGGTAGTAGCGGCGCGCCTCGTCCGTGCTGCCACCCTGGCCCGCCACCACGCGCGCCGCGATGTCCTTGAGCTCCTCCAGCTCGCCCGCGCCGGTGAGCGTGAGCACGCGCCCGGTGGACTCGTCCTTCACCGTCACCTCGGTGCGCACGCGCTGGAGGTAGGCGCCCTCGTGGCTCTTCACCGGACGGCCCAGCACCTCCAAGAGCTCCAGCTCCTCCTCGGACAGCGCGCCGCCCCGGTGCACGCGGACATAGGCGCGCTGGCGCTTCTCGTCCTCCAGGCGCCGGTGCATGCCCGCCTCTCCCGCGAGGAAGCCGTACGCACCCGGGCCGGCGATGCGCACCACGACGCGCGAAGGCTCGTCTGCCTCGGCCACCGCCACCGCCTCGTAGCCCCGGCGCTGCGCCCACCCCAGGTACATGGTGGCCAGCTCCTGCACCCACACCGCCTGCGTCTCCGCCGAGTCGCTCGCGCAGATGTCCACCAGCGCCTCGGTGTCCTGCTGCGAGGCCCCCGAGGCATGCAGCGCCTCGGCCATCTGCATCTCGCGCGCGACCTCTTCCACCTGCCTCGCCGCGGAGCCCAGCTGCACCTCGTTCTTCGCCTCTCGCACCAGCCGGCGGGCGAACAGACACGCCGCCTCCAGTCGCTCCATCTCGTTGAGGTGGGCTTCCACCAGACGGAAGGCGCGGATGACGTCCGCCGCGTGCGTGGGGTCGTCCCAGAGGTTGGGCGCCTGTGTCTCCGTGAGCAGGGACGTCCTGCGCTCCTCCAGCTCCGGTCGTCCGGAGGACGCCGCCAGCGCGCGCGCCTTGCCCACCAGCCGGTCCATCTCCACCAGCAGCGACTTGCGGTCCAGGCGACGCTTCACCGGAGCCGCGCGCGCGGACGGCAAGAGCAACTGCGCGGTGGGCGACGGCGGCGGAGCGGCGGGCTCGGCCACGGCCACCACGCGGTCCCCCGCGCGCGCCTCCACGCGCACCGGCGTGCCCGGGGGCAGCGGCTTGCGAGCAATCTCCACCGCGAGCGCCGCGGTGAGCGTCTTCTCGATTTCGCGCTGCAGGTAGCGTGCGCCGAACTGCGGCGAGTACCCGCGCTCGACGAGGATGTCGACCACCTCGGGCGTCACCTCCACGTCCAGCGAGCGCGCGCGGATGCCCTCGCGCTCCAGCACGCGGCCCACTTCGCGCTGGGCAATCTTGCGGATGTCCACCTTGGACAGCGGCTGGAAGTGACAGATGGCGTCGAAGCGGTTGAGGAACTCCGGACGGAAGGACTCGCCGATGCGCCGGTCCACCTCCGTCACCATCTCCTCCGCGCGCCGAGTGCCCGCGAAGCCCATGGCGGGCTCCCGGTACACCTCCGCGCCCACGTTGGACGTGGCGACGATGAGCGTGTTGTTGCACGACACCACCTCGCCCGCGCCGTTGACGAACGTGCCCTCATCGAAGAGCTGGAGGTAGCGGTCATGCACGCTGCGCGCGGCCTTCTCGAACTCGTCGAGCAGCAGCACGGAGAACACCTTGCCGTCGAGCAGCGCCGTCAGCTCGCCGCGGCGGGTCTCCAGCGCCGGCGCCCAGGACGCGCCGAAGGGCACGCTCTCGTCGCCGTCGTTCGGGTAGTCCGCCATGTTCAGGCGCACCAGTCTGTCCGCCGAGCCGAAGAGGTACTCCGCCAGCAGCTTCGCCAGCTGCGTCTTGCCCACGCCCGTGGGGCCCGCGAACAGGAACACGCCCAGCGGCCGGCGCGGGTCGTTCAATCCGGCCTTGAGCAGCGCCACCGAGCGCAGCACCGCCGCCACCGCGTCCGTCTGTCCCAGGAGCCGCTCGCCGAAGAAGCGCTCGGTCTCCTCCAGGTCCAACGGCATCGCGTCGTCCACCACGAAGCGTGGCAGGCGCGTGGCGGCGCAGAAGCGCGTGAGCACGTCCTCGGGACCCACGTGGTCCTTGGCCGCGCCCGCGGCCTCCGCCGCCGTCTCCTTGAGCAGCTCGATGGCCTTGCGCGGCATGCGCTGCGCGAGCAGGAACTTGGCTGAAAGTCGCAGCGCCAGGTCACACGCCGCCGGGTCGATGGGCAGCCTCAGCTCACGCTCGAGCTCCTCCGCCACCCGGCCCAGCACCCAGCGCGCCTTCTCCAGCGGAGGCTCGTGCAGGGGCAGCAGGTGGAGCCGCTCGGCCAGCGCCTCGTCGGAGCGCAGCAGCTCCTGGACGCGCTTGGGCTCGGTCTCGAAGATGAACCGCATGCCGCTGGTGCGCAGCGCCCGCACGGCGACGGGCGCCAGGGGGCCACCCAGCGCCGCGGGCAGATCACGGATATAGACGATGGGGCAGGCCTGCCGGGCGAGCCGGGCCAGCAGCTCCTCGAAGCTCTCCGCCGCCTGTCGTTGGGTGGAGCGCGCGAGGATGTTGGCGATGGACACCTCCACCAGCCGGGCCTGCACCAGCTCCGCGTCCACGCGGCCCTCGGCGATGCGGCGGGCCACCTCCTGCACGAGCGCGCTCTTGCCCACGCCGGGGTCTCCGGCCAGCAGGGGATGCTTGCCACCGCGCGTCAGCAACGCGAGGACCTCCGTCACCGCGGCGTCCACGCCATGGGCGGCCGGCAGCCGGCCCTCGCGGGCCAACGCGGTCAGGTCCCGGTCGATGAGTCGCTCCTGGTCCTCGGTCTTCCTCGTCGCCATGTCTCGTCAACCGCCCCCTCGCCGGAGCACGCACTCTAACCGCTGAACCGTCGAGGTGAGCGCGCAATCCCGGCCAGGGGCCGGCAACAGGCCCGCCTGTGCGAGCGGAGCCCGGACCCAGGGTGGGCGGGTGTGGCAGCGGAAGTCGGAGGACTCGAACCCCAAGCCGGAAGGCCGGCTCGCACCCGGTAGCAGCGGGGCCTGGCGCCATCGCCAGTCCAACTTCCAAAGAGACAGACCGGAGCAGGGTGGAGTCGAACCACGAGCCCCGAAGGGCCCTCCCGATTTCCAGCCGGGCGGCCGGCCACCCGGCCTGCATGCTCCAAGAGACAGCGGAAGACAGGGGACTCGAACCCCGAGCGCGTCATGCACCCGCACCGTTTTCGAAACGGGCCGCCAGCCTCTGGCGTCGGTCTTCCAGGAAAATGTGCCGGCAGCGGCGCTCCCGCCTGCCGGCGCGCGGGGAGCTTCCTCCGGGCGGGAGGTCCACCTCTGGCGGACCTCCTCATCCCCCGTCACCCGCGCGGGCGGAGACGAAGGGGACGGAAGCCCGCCTCTGGCGGACCTCCTTCACTCGGGGGAGCTCAGGACTCCAGCTCGCCATGCCAGTACGCCACGTCCCTGAGGAACTTGGCCCACGACATGGGCATGCCCTTGTCGAAGACGAACGACAGGTGCAGGGTGTCCGGCAACTTCTTGGGCTTCACCGGGGCGCAGCGCAGCGCCATCTTCGCGTGCTCCGGCGTCCGGTTGCCCTTCTTCTGGTTGCAGGGCACGCAGGCGATGACGACGTTGTCCCAGGTGGTGCGGCCACCCTGGGCGCGGGGCACCACGTGGTCATACGTGGCCTCCGCGCGCGACACCTTCAGGCCGCAGTACTGGCAGCGGCAGTGGTCTCGCACGTAGACGTTCTCCCGGCTGAACTTCACGCCCTTGGGCCCCTTGCGAAGGCCGCGGAAGAACCGGATGACGGACGGCATGCGAATCTCCACCGTCACCGAGCGCACGAAGCGGTCCTCGTACTCCTCGACCACCTCGACCTTGCCCTGGAAGATGAGCATGACGGCGCGCTGCCAGGGAATCCGCGCGACGGGCTCGAAGGACTGACTGAGTACCAGCGTCTCCATGACGCAACGCCTTTCGTTTGTATCCGCGGCGAGAGTCGAACTCGCACTGGGCCGGGTTTGAGCCGGCGGCCTCTCCCGTTTGGGCTACGCGGACGGACTTCGGGAGTTCCTGCTGACCTGCGACGACGACAACAATGCCGGCGGCGGGAGTCGAACCCGCAACCTCCAGGTTCTCGACCTGGCACCTCTACCTATTGGGCTACACCGGCAGGACTTCGAGGACAGAGTGCACGCCCCGGGGATCGAACCCGGCGAGAACGGTGTGTGGGACCGTCGCCGTCTCCAGCTGGCTCGGCGTGCGAAAGACGAGTTGCGGAGCAGGGAGTCGAACCCTGGAGGCCGGGCTTATGAGGCCCAGTGGGGCACCGACCCCACACCGCAAGAAGAAGTGAACCGCGCAGATGCTCCCGGCAGGATTCGAACCTGCGACCTTGCGCTTAGGACGCGCGTGCTCTGATTCCGCTGAGCTACAGGAGCGTGAGGAGAAACAGTGCCCCTGGCAGGGATTGAACCTGCGGCCTCACGGTTCGGAACCGTGCGCTCTCATCCACTGAGCTACAAGGGCAAGAAGTGGAACCGCCGGGACTCGAACCCGGACCGCTCGGGTGCAAACCGAGTGCTCTCCCATTGAGCTACGGACCCATGATGACTCGCGTGAAACAGTGCCCCCGGTCGGGTTCGAACCGACAACCCCCGGTTTACGAAACCGGTGCTGCTACCAGTTGAGCTACAGGGGCAAGAAGACAGGCCGCCGAGGAGTTGAACCCCGCACGCTCGGATTTGGATTCCAAGCTGCTCCCGGAGCGCGGCCTATGAAGATGAAACGTGCTGCGAGTGCCGACCCTCGGAATCGAACCGAGTCCTCCCGCTCTTCAGACGGGCGCGCGGACCACCTACGCCAGGTCGGCAGATGTGAAGCTTCCCAGGAGGGACTCGAACCCTCAGCCTTGCGGTTAACAGCCGCCTGCTCCGCCATTGAGCTACCGGGAAATGTGCTGCGTTTGTTGTGTGAGTACCTCCGGAGGGATTCGAACCCTCGCCGTCCGCTTAAGAGGCGGATGCTCTTCCAATGAGCTACGGAGGCAGATTGCTCGCCGCCCCGGATGCTCGCGGGCGGCATACATTCACCACGACGATTCAGTTGTCAGAGACCTGGATGCTGTCGGGTACGAAGGCTCGAACGGGATTTCTCACGTGCGACCACGTGCCCTGTCGGGCTCGGGCGCTACAGGCCCGCGCGTCTTCCCGGCTGCTCGATTTTTCGGAAGAAGAGGGGCCCAGAACGCCGAGAGGCCGGGTCCCCTGGATGGGAGCCCGGCCTCTGCGTGGCTTGGCGCGCCAGTGAAGGAGCGCGAGCGTCAGCAGGGTACGGGCGGATGGGCGCCGAGCCGGTCGAATCCCACGAGGGACTTCGTGGCGAAGCTCACAAGGGAGCCGGAGGCGGCGCTGAACTGGGACCAGAGGTTGTCGAGATTGCTGCGCTTCATCGGGTTCGTCCGCATCGTCAACATCGTCATGGTCGCCGCTCCTTTCGGGGAAACTCTACGGCGGGTGGTTTTCGTTCCTGACAAGGCCCGATTATTTGAGCTTCGCTGCTGTGGTTCGCCCGCCAGTGGCGGGTGGCACCCTTGCTGCCATCGGCCGCTCGCCATCCGCTCAGGGGCTCACGGAGAAGGTCCGCGTGTAGCTGTTGTTCGCCTCGTTGCTCTCCTGGACGGCATTGCCATCATCCACGCGCATGGTGAGGGTGTAGGTGCCCGCGGGCAGGGGATTCAGCTGGATGTCCGTCACCCCCTGGCCCGACAGCGACAGGAGGCCGGTGGAGGACGCGGTGACCAGGGAGCTGCCCTGCAGCGTGAGCAGGACGGTGAAGGGCCCCGCGTCGGCGTTGCCGAAGTTGGCCCAGGCCAGGTCGATGTAGACCGACTGTGCCGTCGTGATGACGGCGCTGTTCGTGCTCGTCCCGGGCTGGTTGGACACCACGATGGGCGCGGACCAGCCGGACGGCGTGAAGGGGGCCAGGTCGGGCAACGGGCAGGACGAGGTCACGATCCGCTGATTGCCCGGGTTGGATGTGCCCACGCTCACCCAGGCCGCCGGTCCCGCGGTCACCGTCTCCAGGCTGTTCGACGTCCCCGAGCTCCGGCTCACCCACGACCCGGAGCCTGTCGAACTCGCGATCTGTCCTCCCTGGCCGACGAGGACCCAGACGCCATCCAGATACGCGCCACTGAACCAGGCCAGGGTGCTGGGCGTCGCATCCAGGGACCACGACTGCCCCGTGGTGGACTTGTAGATCCTTCCATTCGAGGTGCCCCCCACGAACTGCCCCCCGCCGGAGGCGACGAACTTGAAGTCCGCGCCGGGCACGTAGGCGGCATAGGACCAGGTCGTCCCATCGGACGAGGAGTAGACGTCGCCCGTCGGGCCCGTCACGACGAACACGCCATTCCCGAACGCGACGCCACGGCCCACAGTGGTCGCTCCCGACGCGGGGATGGAGCTGACGACGTTCCAGGAGAGCCCTCCGTCCGTCGACGCGATGATCAACGAGTACCAACGGAAGCTGGCGTCCAGGTATCCCCCCGTGACGACCCAGGCTCCGTTGCCATAGGCCACGTGGCCGAACACGAAGCCCGAACCGAAGGACACGGTCCCCGTGACCGGCCCGCTCAACAGCGAGATGCGCCCTTCGGTCCCCACCGCGACGAAGGTCCCGCCCCCGTCGTACGCCACGTCCAGATAGGAGAAGGGGCTTGAAGCGGTGGACAGGTCGCTCCAGGCCGTCCCATTGCCGGAGGTGAGGATCTCCCCGCTGTCTCCCACCGCCACATAGAGGCCGTCGCCGTAGGCGACACCGGCCAGGATCCTCCCGGGCGCCACCTGCGGCTGAACGGCCCAGGCATTCGGCTGGCAGGCCGCGAGCGCCGCCAACGCCCGCTCAGCGGTGGGCGCCGAAGCGGTGCCCACCGTCAGGTCCACCGCCATTCCATGGGAGGTGACAAGCCTTGCCTCATCCCGCACGCGCAACGCCTGCTCCGACAGGCGCGACTGGGAGGGCGTTTCGACCTCGGCCGCGGAGCGCTCCAGGGCGGCTCGGGGCCACGCGGCCCACTCCGCGGGCGCCGTGCTCCGGGACTCGCTCGCTGTGAGGTCGGGTTCGGCTCCGCAGCCTGCCAGGACGATGACGGAGAGCAGCGACAGGATGGACAATCCATGACGCTGATAGGGAATGGAAGACATGGGGGCTTCTCCTGATAAGGGAAAGGGGCGGGTTGGAATTCAGACATGGGGGGTTGGTAAGGGCAAGCCTGACTCCAGGCGTGGCAAGCAAAGCCCTCATTCCAAGACGGGGTCAGGCCTGACTTGGGAACTCGGCCCGCGGGACAAGAGGACCGGTCGCGCCGGGTCTTCTCCCCGGAACGTTCGAGGTGACACTTTCCAGTGGGGGCGGTGGTCCCTTCGCGCACCGCATCTATCGAGCGGAAATCACCCTGTCTTTGTTCGTACCCGCGCAGGTTCCCGCCGAGCATCTGGGGTGGCTCAGCGGCAAGCTGCTGGGGGTGACGCTCACCAGCGCCGAGTGGGTGTTGTGGGTGCTCGTCGTCCTGTCCATGTTGTCCATCGCCGTCATGCTGGAGCGCTCCGTCTACTTCGCGCGCCACCGGCTTCCGGACTCGGAGCTCCTGGCGGTGCGGCTGGCGTGGGGGGCTGGAGGCGGTGGGGAAGCACCGTGGCATGGAGGCCGCCGTCATCTGGGAGGCCCTGGCGTCCGCGTCCCAGGGCGCCGACACCGTGGAGCAGGTCATCGCCTCCACCGTGGCGCGCGAGCGCCCCCAGTACGAGCGCTTCCTGTCCTTCCTGGGCACGCTGGGCAACGACGACCCCTTCATTGGCCTGTTCGGGACGGTGCTCGGCATCATCAAGGCCTTCAATGACCTGGGCTCGCTCACCGCCAAGGGCGGCGCCATGCAGCAGACGGTGCTGGAGGTCGACGCCGAGGACGAGCGAGGCTGCTGCCCTTCTGTGGCCGCTAGGTGGGATATCCGCCTCCCCGCCGAGCTAGGGCCCCGCACTCCTTCACGACTTGGTGAGCGTCATGAAGCTGCCGACGCCTACCTCCCTCGGGGGATTGCCCCTCCTTCGCACCCAACGCCTACTGGTGTCGGAGGTGGCCCCCATGCGGATGCGGCTGACGCGGGATGTGGAGAAGGAGGACGACGGCCGGCGGGAGCTGACGGTGGAGGTATTCGTCCACGAGAGGCGGGGTGGGGTTGCTGAGCTCCAGTCCGCGGGCGCTGAGAGGCGCGTGCGGTGGCTGCGTGGGACGGCGGACCTCAACCGCCAGGGCAGCGGCATGGCCACGGTGCGGGTGACGGCGCCGGGGCTGTACCGCGTGCGAAGTGTCGCGAGTGCCCGGCGTGCTCGGTCTGGTCCTCTTCTACTGCCTGCCCTGGCGTTGTCTGGCTTACTGCGTCAGGTCTCTGCTGCCTCAGCTTGCGACTGCATACTTCCCAACTCCATCACCGTGTTCGGCAGTCGATCGCCTTGTCTGCCCTGCTCGTCTGCTTTCCTAGGGAGCGAGCGCCTCTCATGGACAAATCGTTTGTGAGCGGACCCATACATTCCTCCGATGTCGACGATGCCTATGCATATCATCAAGTAGGCCTACGCGCGACGAGTCGTCTGTTGCGGCTAGTGGGATTAAGCGGTTTGTGGCATGTTGGGCGCGCCGGCGAAGAAACTACGGATGCGTTCGCTAACCTTGAGAGGATCGTTCATGAAACGAAGCGTCAGCATGTCCGCAGCGATTTTCGGCACCATTATTGGCCTCGTCGTTCCGGTATCATCCGCACAGGCTGCCGACTGCGGAGGAAATCTTATTTTCAGGAAGGCAGCTTTCGCGGGTGGCACCGTGGTTGGAGAGCTCGTGGTGTATTACAATCCGAGCAACGGCAACAATTGCGCGCGATTCAACCGTCTCGGGCCCGCATACGGGGTAATGACGTATACAGAGGTACAATTGACCAAGTGCTCGACCGTCAATCCGGGCAGTGGTTGCGGTGCCGCCCTGGCAATCATCGTCGATGCCGACCAGTACGCCTACTACGCCGGACCAGTCCGCGTGAACTCACCTCGAAATTGCGTCACTGCTGAAGGCCGCATCAACTGGAACGGTAACCAGCACATCGTTTCTACAGGTGGCGTGATCGGCTGCTAACTCGGCTGCGGCAGGGCTCATATGAGCTGAAGGAAGGAGAGGCAGTGGCGGAACCAAGCCGCGAGCTTTGCGAGCGGAGTGGCCGCGTGCAGCGGCCTCACTGTCCGCGCGAGTGCTGTCCATGGCTTCTTCAGCGTGATGCTGGCGCGCGGTACGAAGCTGCCACGCGCCAACGTCGAGGAGCAGATGCCGATGCTCGCCGGCTGGGTGCAGAGCCTCCTGCGTGCGGAGACGGAGAGCCGCTACTGGCTGGACGGCCGTGTGCTCGCGGATCCGGCCGTCGGCGTCGTGGGCGAGGCCTTCCGCGCGTCGCGGGCCGCGAAGGTGGAGATGCCCGCGGACTCGCTTCTCCAGCGCGAGCTGGCGTGGCCAGGAGCCTGACGATGATTTCAAATCTCATCGCCGAGCTGACACCCTGCTCGGAGGCTACTCGTCCTGCGTGACGACCTGTGCCTCGAGAATGGCGCCAGCAGGAATCTTGATGCCCTCGACCGTGAGTGAGCCGCTGTGGTCACCATACTTGGTGTCGTAGAGCTTCGCCTTTACCGAGCCGGCGTTCTCGTCAGCCACGAAGTAGGCCTTCTTGCGACCTGGATATTCCCCGACTCTGCACCCACCTTCATGCGCAGCATCCCGTAGCCGTTGCCCGGAGCTCCGTTCGCATCCACCGCGCCGGTCCACGAGCCGACCACCACTTGGGCCGCAGCCTTGATGAGCAAGATGTCGCTCTCTGGGCGTGATCCGGTTCGGCGCGGGCTGCCGCCAGGCGCCGCACCCGATTGAATGGCTCACCGACAACGGGCCGGCCTTCACGGCCCACCCGACGCGCGAATTCGGGGCCAGCCTGGGGCTGCTCATCCGCACCACGCCGGCCTACTCGCCGGAGAGCAACGGCATGGCGGAGTCCTTCGTGAAGAGCTTCAAGCGCGACTCCGTGTACCTGAACCGCCTGGACAGTGCCGAGCTGGTTCTCCAGCAGTTGCCCCGCTGGTTCGACGACTACAACGCCGTGTATCCGCACAAGGCCCTGAAGATGCGCTCCCCGCGCGAGTTCCGGCTCGCGAATTCACCCCACTGACCCTGTCCGATTGGACGAGGGTAACTCCAAGCGCAGCTGTGTGCGGCGAGGTGCAGGATGCCCTGACGGTCGCGCCTGGCTGCAACGCCAGCGTCGCACGACTCCACGCCTCCTCGGGCCCCGTAGTGGTTTTCCTGTATATCAAAGGACTCGCGAATCTGCCTTGAATGACAGACGCAGCCGCCATGGGCGGGGGTAGACTATGATGCGCAGCATTCGCTGGGTCGGTGCATGCCTGCTGTTCTCGCAGTTGGCCTGTGTCACTGAAATCCCAGACATCGAGGAGGCCCCGCGCGACACCGGCTCCGCTAAGGATGCCGACATGAAGTCGGCGCTGGCACGCTTGAAGGAAGTCGAGGTGCTCGGAGCCCAGGATGACGTGCCCTACTTCGTCCGAGGCAACTTCGGAAGCGTGTCGCAGACGTCAGCACCGCAAGCGCGAGAGTCCGGTGAGGACGTGCGCGCGGTGCTGAGCGACCTGGCGCCGGTGTTCCGTCTCGACGGCAATGACCTGCGTTTCCTCAAGCAGTCCGTGGACGCGCAGGGCCACCGGCACCTGCGCTTCCAGCAATTCCACCAGGGCCTGCCCGTCATCGGTGGCCAGTTGGTAGTGCATGTGGACCCGCAAGGCCGGGTGTACGCAGCCAACGGCTCGGCGCGCGGCGGGACTCCGGCCCCTACGAACGCGAAGGTGTCACCTGAGGCCGCCGCGAAGCTCGCGGTGAGCGGCTCGCGCGCCGAGCCAGCCTTCGTCGGCGGCCCGGTGGAGCGCGTATTCCTGCGCCCCGAAGGCGTCAAGGAACTGCATCTGGCGTGGCAGGTCCGAGTCAAGGGCCAGCGCGACGGCATGCCGTCGGATGACCTCGTCTTCGTCGACGCGCAGAACGGCGCGCTGCTCTCCGTGCATCCGCAAATCCACTCCGCCCTCAAGCGCCGCGTCTACAGCGCCAACAACAAGTCCACCACGCCGGGCACGCTCAAGCGCTCCGAGGGCCAGGTCGCCATCGGCGACGCCCACGTGGACCAGAACTACGACCAGCTCGGGTTCACCTACGACTGCTACAACACGCTGTTCGGCCGCGACTCCATCGACAACGCGGGCGCCACGCTCATCAGCACCGTTCACTACCGCACCAACTACGTGAACGCGTACTGGGACGGCACCCAGGTGGTGTACGGCGACGGCAACGGTGTGGACTCCATCGAGCTGGGCAAGGACGCGGACGTCACCGTCCACGAGCTGACCCACGCCGTGACGGAGTACGAGTCCAACCTCACCTACTCCGGCCAGTCCGGCGGACTCAACGAGTCCATGTCCGACATCTTCTCCGGCGTGTGCGAGAGCTGGACGCGAGGCTGGTCCACGGACGCGGATGTCTTCAAGATTGGCGAGGACGTCTGGACGCCTGGCATCCCCGGGGACGCGCTGCGGTACATGGACGACCCGGCCAAGGACGCCGACTCGCTGGACTGCTACGGTGACTACTCGTCCGGCGTGGACGTGCACTACAGCTCCGGCATCAGCAACCTCGCGTTCGCCCTACTCTCCAAGGGCGGCACGCACCCGCGCGGGAAGACCACGGTCAATGTGACGGCGATTGGCCCCGAGAAAGCCGGCCGCATCTTCTACAAGGCCAACACGGACATCTTCACGCAGAGCACCACGTTCGAGCAGGCGAAGACGTACACCGTGCAGGCCGCGCGGGAGCTCGGCTACGACGCAGCCACGGTGCAGGCCGTGGGGGATGCATGGGCCGCCGTCTGCGTGCCCCTGCCCCCTTCCCAGGAGCGCACACCCCCGCACCAGACGCCGGCCACCCCCATCCCGGGCGCCCAACTCGTCCAGGCGTCCCTGGCGGCGCTGTTCACGGACCCGCCTCCCCGTGACCCCGAGCTTCAGTACGAGGACTCTTTCCTGCCCGATCTGCCAATCCTGGTGGACGGAGTGCAGTACACCGCTGCGCAACTCCTCCAGCAGGACATCTTCCTCCCGTACTACGTTCTCGACGACCGGTCGGCGGAGCTCAACGTGCTGCAGGGCTTCCGCACCTCCGCGGACCTGCAGGCGTACTTGCGGGCCACCAACCAGTATCCCTCCGAGCAGCCGACGAGCCTGCAAAAGTCTACTTGCAACCCGTACTCGGTGTTCCGCGAGCACGCCAACTATGGGGGGGCCTCTTTCACTGTGCCTCCGGGGTGGGGATACAGCGACCTCCGGCCCTATTGGAATGACCGCATCTCGTCCCTGTTTAGCACCCAGTGTGGAAGCCTGACGGTGCTCTTCCAGCACGTCAACTTCGGAGGCTTCAGAGTTGTATTTGGCCGCGGCTGGGCCATTCGCAGGCTGAGCGACTGGGGCTTGTACGCCAACTTCTGGCCGTTCACCGCGTGGCACAACTGGAATGATCAAGCCTCGTCCGTGTTCGTCTACTGGTAGTGAAGCAGACACTGCAACCGGGTGACGGGCATCAGCGAGGTGGGCACCTAATACCACCTGATCAGATGCGTGACGCTCCTCGAGGAGGAGCGCGAGCGCCGAGTCTGCGGAGGCACATCGGACAATGGCCGAGGCCCAGCTCCAGCGCTGCACCGTGCACCTCACCCGCAACGTGCTCGCCAAGGACCCCCTGGAGGCTGCGAGGACGGTTGGGCAAGCAGACGTCGGCAATCTTCGAGGCGCCCACCCTCCAGGATGCCAGGAAGCGAATGGAGGCCCTCCAGGAGGGCCTGGGGCGTCAGGTGCCCGAGGCCATGGAGTGCCTGCGCCAGGGCTTCGCCGCCACATCCTGCTTCTTCGCCTTCCCCACGGCCCACTGGAAGCACCTGCGCAGCACCAACGGCCTGGAGCGCCTCCACGGCGAGGTCAAGCGCCGCATCCGGGCTGTCGGCGCCTTCCTGGGCCGTGCCAGCGCCCTGCGCCTCATCTCCGCCGTCGCCCTCGAAGTGACTGGCATCTGGGGCGACCGCCGCTACCTCGACATGGCCCTGCTCAACTCAACCCCAGACACTGCGGCTGCTTGACCCCGCCAAGGAGCCTTCCTCTCCGAGCCCCCTCCGAATCAACTACACACGATTCGGGACTTGACCGGTTGTTCCCGGGACCGCACGAGGATCGGTGTCGATGCGGGGAGGTGGAATCGTCGGGGACGCAGGACAGGAGCGCGCAGGCTGGCCCTTCGCAGATGCCCCATAACCACCTTGCGACTCCCTCTGGAAGCCTGCAAAGCATGTAAGGGGTGAAACCGGAAAGCAGAGAGAGCGGCCGTCCTGGAAACCCTAGAGCGGAGAACTAAGACTCTCAGAGAATTGTGTTAACCGCTGCCCCAACGGTTAACAGCGCCTGTTAACCGCTCTCGGCTCCTCTCTCCCCAGATTGGGCCAAAGAGAGCTCCAGAAAGCCCAATCCGCGGCCGAATGGATGGGCAATCGCGTTCTAAGTCGCAGAGCGTAGAGAGTGTCCTCTGAATCGTCGTGGGATGAAAACCCTTGTAATTCAGGGGCTTCAGCACGAAAGCCCCGCGATATTCATCGCGAGGCTCGTGTTAACCGCAAGGGCCCTGCCAGTTTGCGGGCCCGTTCAATCAGCTCCCCAGGAGGGACTCGAACCCTCAGCCTCGCGGTTAACAGCCGCTTGCTCCGCCATTGAGCTACCGGGGAATGTGCTGCGATTGCTTGTGAGTACCTCCGGAGGGATTCGAACCCTCGCCGTCCGCTTAAGAGGCGGATGCTCTTCCAATGAGCTACGGAGGCAGATTGCTTGCCGCCCCGATGCGCGCGGGCGGTATGACATTCACCACGACGATTCAGTTGTCAGAGACCTGGATGCTGTCGGTACGGGGCGCGAGCCGAACTTCTGGCGTGTGGGCATGTGCCCTGTCAGGCTCGGGTGCTACAGGCCCACGTGTCTTCCCGAGCCGTGGATGTTTGTGGAAGAAGAGGAGCCCTGAAGGCCGAGAGGCCGGGTCCCCTGGATGGGAGCCCGGCCTCTGCGTGGCTTGGCGCTTGGGTAACGGCGCGCGAGCTTCAGCAGGAGGGTACGGGCGGAAGACCGTGGAGGCGGCCAAATCCCATGTTGGACTTCGAGCCGAAGCTCGCGAGGGCCGAGGAGGCGGCGTCGAACTGGGACCAGAGGCTGTTGCGATTGCTGCGCTTCATCGGGTTCGTCCGCATCGTCAACGTCGTCATGGTCACCGCTCCTTTCAGGGAGACTCTACGGCGGGTGATTTTCGTTCCTGAGAAGGTCCGATGAGTTGAGCTTCTCGGCCGTGGCTTAGGTCCCAGTGGGGGCAGCTGTACCTGTTGGGACACCAGGTTGGTCGTAATCAGGCCGCTTGCCTCGACTGCATCAACTCTCGCCGGGCCTGCCTCGGAGAGAGGCGGTTGTGACACTCCATCAGCCAGTGCTCGCTGTAGCGTGGAGCCCAGTAGGGATTCTTGCTCGCTGACCCATCTCGTTCTCTCCCGGTTCGTTTGCACGAGCGAATGAGAGCGGCCGGATGCTCCGGTGTCGATGGTGCGGCCCGTCGAACCCTCGGCAGTAGCACACGGAAATCTCACGAGATTTCACGCCCCGACTTCCGGTGAAGAGCGAGTAATCGGTCTCCTATTCCGAACCGAAGACCTGCGCGAGATAGTGCTTCGAGAACGCTGTCCAGTCAGGACTGTCGAAGAGTGCTGCCTCGACCCAGTGGTGTATGAAACGCATGGCAAAGCCGCGCTGCAAATAGTCCTCGACGCCCACGGGGAGCGGCCGGACCTCTCCGACTCCGTCGAGTGGCACGAAATGCAGCCGGTCGAGGACCCGGCCCGATTCCAATTCGAGGCAGACCGCGAACTCGCCCTCGCAGTAATCGAAAGGCGCGAGGCGGTCGAGCAACCCGCGCGCCTCCGGAAAGGACCCGTACGGGTCGAGGAGGTCCGCTCCACGTCGGCCGTCGATGCCGTCGATGCATGCGGAAACAGGGAGGACGTTCGCCTCTCCCCCAACGATGTCGATCTCGCGGTCGAGGTACTCGATTGCGGCGCCTTGTTGCAAGCGCCATCGGATCTGCATGGAATCAGCCTGCTCGTAGAAGCGCTCGAGTGCCGCGGGCAGTGTCAGAGTCTGTCGTACGCGGGCGAGATCGGCGCCATTGTGGCCATACGACAGCACGCACCGACCCGCTTTCGCCACCGAGGAGGCCGCGAGGGGCGCGATGCAAGCATGGTATCGGCCCGAGACCGAATTATCGCTCATCGATGGATGATACGCGAGGAGACGTGTTTGTCGAGCTGCGCCACCCAACGGCGCCATTCCGTTCACCGCGACGAGCCCCGGTCGGGCGTCGTGGGGTTGCCCCTGTCAAATCGGACATGGTCAGTGGGGTGAAGCGGCGATCGGTGAGCCATTCAATCGGGTGAGATGCCTGGCGGCAGCCCGCGCCGAACCGGGCCTCGAGCGTTTCGGCCATCAAGTCGCGCACCAGCTCGCCGGTGAGGGCCCCTTTGGTGGCGACGAAGCCCATGTCCTCGCGGTCGCAGCAGTCCAGCGTGAAGGCCACCTGGACGTGCTCTGCGTTCAAGCAACGAATCTCGAAGTCGTCTGAGCGGCCAGCGCAGGTTGCTCTTGAGGGTGGCTACCTTGCCTTCGTGGGTTCGCGTGGGTTTGCCGGTGTAGCGGGCCAGCTGCAGCCCCGCGGCCTTCATCACCCGGTACACTTGCTTGGCTGAGCTTCCTAAGGGCTCCGTCCTCCTGGTTCTTCGGCCTACTGCAGCGGACTTCGCGAGTGAGGAGTCGCGTGTGGTGCAGGCCCGCGCGCATGTCCACCTACGGCCGGACCTCGACTTCGACACGGTGCTGCGCACGCTGAGAGAGCGCCGCGCCGCGCTCGTGCCCGTCGAGCCGTGCTTCCACCCAGATGTGGCGCCGTTCCTCTCGCGGTTGCCTGACGAGTTCGCCATCAGTGAGCGGCAACGGAAGATTGCCGAGTTCAACGCCTTCCGACCTCCTGTGCCGGATGAGTGGCTGCCGGTCGCCCTTCCGTCGGACGTGGTGAATCCGGAGCGCGTCCACGAGTCCTACGGCGACTTGTCCGAAGGTCTCGTGGCGGCACTGCACACTAAGGTGCCCTCCATCATGGACGAGACGGCCGAGTCCCTCACGGACTTGGACTTCTACTTCTGGCGGGACAACTTCCCGGAGCGGCACACGCGCGAACTCATCGACAGCCACACAGCTCCGGCGCTAGGCGCCTACCTGGGGGACGTGCTGGTGCGGCGGCTGGGAGGGACGTGGGTGCTGCGGCAGAAGATGGAAGAGTCCCAGGTGCGCGTTGAGAAGCGCGTCTGGTTGCCCTTCCTTCGCGCGCGCCGGTACATGCAGTCTCGCGAGTCGCTGTTGGAGTACTCGCTCACCCAGTTCTTCAAGGAGGCGGAGCGGTACCGGCCCTGAAAGCGGCGGTTGGGGTGGAAGGGGATGGTCGAGGCAGAAGCAGGAGGAGCAAGGGCGCGTTGGTGGGCGCGCCTGGCGGCTCCTGCCCCACCACCCGCCGGTACACGCCGTCCCGCCGATTGCTGCTGGACTATTCACCCATCCAGCCCTCCTTCGGAGAAGAACGGTTCATTCTGAGAGAGTCCTCACCGCGTGGGGAAGGGCCAAGCGACGAGGGGCACTGGGACTGGAGTGGGTCGCTCCATGTACATGGAGTGCGCGAACGGGCCGACCTCCTTTGTCTCGGAGAGTGCGTTGAACCGGCCTGTCACTTCGAGTTCGGCCCCGCTTTGCTCCATCGACTCGTCGATGAACAGTGTCAGGACGCCTGTGTGGACCCAGCCGAACTCGAAAGTAAAGAGTCCCACTACGCATTCGATTCGTCCCCGGCGAGGAGGGGGGCCTCCGGCGATGAGCGCCTCAGCGACGCGGGCGGCGGGGGCTGAGTCCAGATGGCTTTCGCTCAAACTCCAGGACGCAAGAGGGCGCTCGAAGCGGATGGGGGTGCGTAGGCACAGCACCGCGTGTTGAATCGCAGGCGGGAGGGAGGCGTCTTCACCCAACAGCCCCGCGGCTCGCGCGAAGCGGCTTGCACCGGAGGGCTCTGTGGCGACGAGATAGTTCCAGGCTGCGGAGAAGGGGCCGCCTCCGTATTCCACCAAATAGCCATCGGGAGCTTGGACTCCCACGGCGGCCGTCCCTTCGGGGGCACGGTAGTAGCCGTACTTCTGGAGCGTTTCCAACTGCCAGAGCCCCGGGCCCACTCGGCCAAGGCGAGCAGCCCAGCGGTGGTTCGGAAAGTCCCTGGCATCAGGCATTCGAGGTCGTGTCCATGCCCAGTGCGTCGTCACCGCCCAATCACCCATGGTGAAGCATCACAGCACGAGGGCTAAGGGGAGACGAGCGCTTTGGTCGCCCAACGGCCGGACCTCAACTTCGACACGGTGCTGCGTAAGCGACCGACGGCGGGCGTGCTGAACCGAGGTGGATTCGTCGGTTCACCCCGACATGAGACGCCCCAATCCGGATGAGTGGAAGCAGTTAGTCGAGGAGTTCGAGGCGAGCGGGCTGACGCAGAAGGAGTTCGCGGTCCGGCACCAGGTCTCGCTCGGTGGCTTCCAGTACTGGCTGTACAAGAAGTCGCGGGCCACGCCGGTCCGGAGGTCCGAGACGGCAGGCCCCTCAATGGTCAGGTGAAAACCGGCCAAAGAGGGTCCCGTCAAAACCGGCCAAAGAGAGAGGGCCGAGACAGGAGGACTCCTACCCTGCGGACTCGGCGGACCGCAACTCCATGGCCCCCTTGGTGC